>CAJXQM010000027.1 GCA_913058145.1 uncultured Colwellia sp. | reverse complement strand
CACCTCTCTATTCGTCGGCAGCGTCAGATGTGTATAAGAGACAGGTGCTGTAGCGACTGTCACGATAGCGTCGGAGCAAGAGCCTGTTATTACTATTCCAGAAGATTTATGTGGTGATTTAACCGTTAATTCTACGGGTTTATATACTCGTATTGATTTAGGTGAAGCTTCTGCGATTGACCGTTTTGGTAATACCATTCCTGTATCGCTAATAGATGGGGTATCTTTATACCCACCGGGACGGAGTGAAGCTTATTGGCAAGCTACTGATATTGATGGTAATACCGTAATTAAAAAACAATTGGTGTGTGTTAATCCGCTTGTTTCTATTGACTCAGACCAACAAGTATCAGAAGGGACAAGTGTTGAGGTGACTATTTTCCTTAATGGTGAAGCGCCAGTGTATCCAATGGTAATACCTTACGATGTTGTTGGTAATGACGATGATCATACCTTAACTTCTGGCGAGGTAATGATAGCGTCGGGCACTGAAGTACATTTATCGTTTGATATTGTCAAAGATGATTTAGTCGAAGATGATGAAATTGTTGAAGTGATGTTATCGAATACGCTTAACTTAGGCCCTAAAAACAGTCATTTATTCACTATTACAGAAGATAATATAGCACCAGTAGTTAGCCTTGATGTAATGCAGCAACAAGAAAATAGAGCAATGGTAAGTCAAGTTGATGGTGACGTTGTTGTTATGTCAACGGTTTATGATGCAAATCAAGGTGATAGCTTAACGTATCAGTGGCAAGTATCAGATGATAACCTTATTAACTTATCAGAAGATGAAGGCAGCTTTAGTTTTAATCCAGTAGATATTGCGCTAGGGGCTTATCAAATAAGCTTGATTGTTAATGATGATGCCAGTTCTCAAGGCGTTGATATGGCAAGTGTTTATATTAATATTGTTAGTGAATTAATAGAATTAACAGACATAGACAGTGATGGAGATGGCATACCTGATAATATTGAAGGTTATAAAGACAGTGATGGTGATGGTACCCCAGATTATCGGGATAAAATAGCTGAATGTAATGTATTGCAAGAGGCCGTGTTAGTGAATGATGCGTATCTTATTGAAGGGCAATCAGGTGTATGTTTACGTTTGGGTAATCTAACGATAAGCGCTCAAACAAGTGAAGAAAAAATTACGGATAAAGAAATATTGAGAGCCGATCCTGAGGCGACTAACGTCGGTGGTATTTTCGACTATGTCAGTTACGGCCTACCGGTAGTTGGTACTAGTGTTAGTATTGTGTTACCTCAAAAAAGACCTATTCCAGCGAATGCGGTGTATCGTAAGTATAGAGAAACTACGGGTTGGGCTTTCTTTATTGAAGATGTTAATAACAGCTTATGGTCTGCTCCGGGTGAGCCGGGCTATTGTCCTCCACCTAATGACAGTGCTTGGTCTTTAGGGTTAACTGAAGGTTATTGGTGTGTACAACAAGTGATTGAAGATGGTGGCGTTAATGATGATGATTTAACGGTTAATGGTACAGTTGTTGATCCCGGAGGCGTTGCGGTAATGACGACCACAAACCATTTCCCTGTAGCGGTTGATGATCATTTAGAGGTATATTTCAATAGTGATGTTCTTCGTGGAGTCAGTATTGATGCCTTAGGTAATGATACCGATGAAGATAACAATACCTTAGTAATAACGTCTGCGAATAGCAATATTGGTGAAGTAACTATTGTTGATGGCTTATTATGGTATACACGAAAAAATAACTATGTCGGTAGTATTACTATAGATTATGGTCTTAGTGATAATAATGGTGGTAGTGATCATGGTGTGGTTTATCTAGAGATGCTGCTTAATAAAGCGCCTGTTGTTAATAATGAAAGCAGTCAAATGAATCAAGGTCAAAGTGTGAGTCTTAACTTACTGGATAATGATACTGACCCTGATAATGACGCATTAACCTTAGTGGCGGTAGACAATAACGCAGTAAGTTTTACTGAAAATGGTCAGGTAACCTTTACACCCCATGAAAACTTCTTTGGTTCAGTCACTATTAATTATACTGTTCAAGATAGTGCAGGAAATAGTGCTACGGGTGTCTGGTCCATTACTGTCACTGAAGTGATTATCATAAAAACGAAAACGACAGGTGGCGTATTTTATTGGCTTATGTTGTTGTTAATGTTGGTCTTATTAATTCGTACTTTAATGCAGTCGCGTAATTTACTTCAGTCACGTAATGTCGCTAAAGGTCAACAATAAGATGAATAACTTAACGTTTAAAGTAACATTGTTATTATCTTTTTTTGTTTTCGCTGTGATTAGTCAGGCGAATGCCGTAGAACTTAGTCAAGAACCACAAATTGAACTCGTAGATAAACCTTTTAATTGGTATATAGGCGGTCAGTTAGGTTTTGCTAAAACTGACCTTAGCTCATCTGATGTTAATGCTTTTAATCAAGCATCGGGGTTAGATGTTAGTAGTATAGATATTGATGATAGTGGTTTTGCCAGTAGTTTATTTGCCGGTTATCAGCTTACTCAGCACTTTGCTGTAGAAGCCGGTTATATCGATTTAGGCGATCGTTCGGTGTCATTCGTTGGCAAAGATAGCGATATTGCTAGTTTTTATGATAATGCAGAGCATATTTATCCACAATCAGGTGCAGGGTTGTCTTTAGCTTTTGTTGGTTCATGGTCATTATCAAGAGCATTAAAAGTATCAGCTAAGCTAGGTTATTTAGATTGGAAAGGGGATTATACCACGGTAGACCAATCAACTGATGCTAGCAGTAATGGTACGTCAGGCAATGATAGCATTTCAGGTGGTGATATTTGGTATGGAGCTGAACTCAATTATCAAGTTAATGATGATTTTCAGCTTTACTTAAGTGCAGAGCATTTTGAATTAGAGCGCGATGTCACCAATATTCTTGCGTTAGGTGTTCGTTATTACTTTGGTGAAAGTGCAGTAGTAAGAAAAGCTAAGCCAGCGCCTAAACCTGAGCCTATGATTAACGAAAGTGTTGCAGTAGCAATTATTTCGCCTAAGCCTATGGTTAGTGAAAGTGTTGAACCTGCGCCAATCGTTGAACCTGTACCTGAACTAGTACTACCAGGCAATATTTCTATTTTTTATCCAATAGATAGATTTACCTTGTCGAGCAAGGCATTGGCTAAATTAGTGAGTGTGAAAGAAGCACTGCTGACACGTGATGATTTAAAGGTCAGTATTCATGGCTATGCATCAACACTAGGTGATTTCAACTTTAACCAAAAGTTATCTCTTTGGCGAGCACACAGTATTGAAAAATATCTTTATTTAGCGGAGATACCTTTTACTCAGATGAATGTAGATTTTCATGGTGATGTTGATCAAACAGAAGAAGCATCAAGTCAACGCGTTGAAATTCGTTACGAGTGGCGCGATAAAGACTTAGTTAATGATAATAAAGCAACAGCTATTAACTTTGGTATGTTCTCTGCACTAATTAGTGCTAAATATATTGCAAAAATCCAAGCGGCGATAGATGTTCAAGATTTAAGTCAGCTTCATCATGTCGAGTTAGTTTCTTTTGCTAAATTGCCGGGTAATGAGCAAGAGTTAATTGAACTTGCCGCAGACAGAGCGAAAAAAATAGCGAAGATATTAAAGAGTCGTGGTATTAAAGTACCTATTTCATTGAGTTATATTTTATTAGAGCCAAGTAAAAAGCAAACTAAACGTAAGGTTGAGATAAGGTTTATCACAACAAAGCCTGTCTACAATTAGCATAAATACCATTTAAGCGCATTATCACTACATAATGCGCTTTTTTCTTGCTCTGTTAATAATTGAAAAAATGAGCACTGTATCATCGACTTCCAATAAGCTTGATAGCTACCTTTACTCAAATTACACAAGGGGAAGTTGCTGGCTAACATCATCCTATCACTGCCAAATAAGGCAAAAACTACGGCTAAACATTCATTAACCCAAGCCGGTTGGTAATGCCTGTTGGTCATTTCCCAACCTGAGCATTTAATGGCGGTATTTGAAAAACTAGCGACTTTTAATAAGTTTTGTTGCCAACACTGCCATGCTTTGTTTTGTGTTTGTTCTGGGGGAAACCCTGCATGATTGATAACAAAACGTAAGTTAGGGTTACTTTGAATAATATCGCATAACGCCTGAGTTGATGCGGAGCTAAAGAACGGCATTTGTATTTCAAACACTAAGCTTTGCTGAGCACCTGTGGTAAAACTATTGAGCAGGCTAATGTTTTGGGTGACTTGTTTATTAGTTAATAAGCTTAACGCTTGTTCATCTAATAGATGACGAACACCAATAAATGAATCAAACTGCGCTAATGCCGCTAAACTCTCTTTAAAGCACTGGGTCGATGCGGTTAAGTTGATGTTAGCAATGCATCGATAAAGCTTATGCGAAGTCAGTGCTAACGCAGCTAGCTCTCGCCAAGGTTGGTTATTATCAAATCCTGCTTCAATATGAACAAAGCCCGTTAACACTAAAGGTGGGTCAAGTTGTAAGTCACTTTCTTGGAACGTTTTATTGATCAACGCTTTGTCAGACCAAAAAGGGGCGTTGCCAGTTTTTAGCCAATGATAATCGCCTTGTTCAAGATAAAAAAAATGTAGGTGAGGATCAATTATTTTCATTTTAGCTGCTCGTTATTCTAATACTTTTATTACACTCTATTATTGTGCCGTGTAACCACCATCAATGACTTGTAAGCTACCGGTAATAAACTTAGCTTTGTCCGAGGCTAAAAATAACACTAATTCAGCAACTTCTTCTGGCTGACCTAAGCGGTTTAGCGGTTGTAAGCTTTCTTCTTCCTTATGTGTTTTTGCTTTGTCAGCACCAGACTTTTGGCAATAATTGTTGATAGCATGATGATAAAGGGGCGTTTCTATCGTACCAGGGCAAACTGCGTTGGCGCGAATATTAAATGTGGCGTAATCGAGTGCGGTCGTTTTTGCCATTGAAGCAAGTGCCGCTTTACTTAAGTTGTAGGCAAAAGAGTTATGTTTAGCGACTAAGGCTTGATCGGAAGACATTATAATAATAGCACCATTATTTTTCGCTTTCATACTAGGTAATACGGCTTTAATAGCAGCATAAGCACCTTTTACGTTGAGATTAAACACCTTGTCAAAATCATCTTCTGACGTGTTTTCTATGTTGGCAGAAAAGTGAATACCTGCGTTTGAAATCAGTACGTCGATAGACCGATCTTTACTTATATTATTAATTATATCAGTTACCTGACTTACATTAGTCACATCACAATAACAATATTCGCCAAAAGAAGAAGGGGATAAATCCAAGTTAAAAACGTGGTAATTATTCTGTTCAAATAATTTTACTATACTTAAACCTATACCTGAACTACCGCCAGTAATCACACATATTTTTTTCATTTTACCGAGCCACTAATTTTATCAAGAAAATATTTTCTCAATGATAACGCTAAGTTCAGTTCAGTGCCATTTTCTTATTTTAGTAAATTCGCTATAATGGCTGTAATTCTAAAACTTGAGATTTTTACATGAAAGCATGTGGCGTTGAAATAAAAGGTAATGATGCAATTATTTGTATTATGTCTAAAGAAAATAGTTTGTATGATATTCCTCATACACGAGTACAAAAGATCAGCCTTGATGACGCTGGAGATGCAGAGCAAGTGCAAAAATTTCAGTTTACCTTTGAGAAATTAATGGAAGACTATCATGTCAGCCATGTACTTATTAAAGGGCGTGCGTTAAAAGGAAAATTTGCAGGCGGTCCTATCGGCTTTAAGGTTGAGGCGGCAATTCAGTTGATAAAAGAACTGCACGTTGAAATCCTAGCGGGCAGCTTTATTAAAAAAGAAATAGCAAAAAGCCAAGTAGAAATCGACTTTAGAGATACCGGCTTAAAACAGTATCAAGAACAAGCTTTCACTACAGTATTTGCTTATTTAGAAACGGTGTAATGACTATTTAAATAACGTATCACTTAGCGAAAAGCGCATTTATTGCGCTTTTTTTATGTCTGGATTTCGTCTATATAATAGCCTTTTTGTAAAAATCATGACTAATCTTACTTGAGTAAAAGTATTTGATATGATTTAATCAAACACTTGTTTGAAAGTCCGACCACTGACCAGTTGATTTCCAGTAGGACGGCTAAAATTAATATTGGAGAAACCCTATGCCAGAATATAAAGCACCGATTAGAGATCTGAAGTTTGTCATGCAAGAGTTACTTGATTGTGACAGCCACTATCAAAAACTTGGTTATGAAGATGCTAGCCTTGATATGATCGATGCTATCATCGCTGAGGCGGCTAAGTTTACTGAACAAGTGGTTGCTCCAATAAATAAAATTGGTGATGAACAAGGTTGTACTTGGAATGAGGGTGAGGTTACAACACCTGATGGCTTTAAAGAGGCTTATCAACAATATGTTGAAGGAGGTTGGCCAACCTTAGCACAAAATGTTGATTTTGGTGGTCAAGGTTTACCCCATTCATTAAGTACTGCTATTACTGAATTGTTCTCCAGTGCTAATCATAGTTTTGCTATGTATCCAGGCTTAAGCCACGGCGCGTTAGCGACTATTGAAGCACATGGCAGTGATATGCATAAAAATATCTTTATGCCAAAACTGGTTGAAGGTTCTTGGACGGGTACTATGTGCTTAACAGAGCCTCATTGTGGTACCGACTTAGGTATGTTACGCACTAAGGCTGAAGTAAATGATGATGGGAGTTACTCGTTAACGGGTACTAAGATTTTTATTTCCGCGGGTGAGCATGACTTATCGGATAATATTGTACATATTGTTATTGCTCGCATCCCGGGTTCGCCAGAAGGTAGTCGCGGTATTTCATTATTTATCGTCCCTAAATTTAACGTGACTGATGCCGGTGAAATCAGCGATAGAAATGCCGTAAGTTGTGGTTCAATTGAGCATAAAATGGGCATCAATGCTAATGCAACTTGTGTAATCAATTTTGATGGCGCCAAAGGTTATTTAATTGGCGAAGTTAATCGTGGTTTACACTGTATGTTTACCTTTATGAATGCTGCCCGCTTAGGCGTTGCTACCGAAGGTGTTGCGGCAGCTGAAGCATCATTTCAAGGTGCATTGTCTTACGCTAAAGATAGATTACAAATGCGTTCATTGTCTGGTGTAAAAAATCCTGAAGGCCCAGCAGATGCAATCATTGTTCATCCTGATGTACGCCGTATGTTATTAACTCAAAAGTCTATTGCTGAAGGCGGTCGTGCGTTAATTGCTTATTTATCACAGTTAGTTGATGTGGGTCATGCATCTCCAGATAAAGCAGACGAAGAAGAAAAAGCATCAGCTGAATCTAAGTTGGCCTTATTAACGCCAATTGCGAAAGCTTTTTTAACTGAGTTAGGTTTAGAGTGTACCAGTCATGGCGTGCAAGTATTCGGTGGGCATGGTTATATTAAAGAATGGGGCATGGAACAGCTGATGCGTGATACAAAAATTAGTTGTTTGTATGAAGGCACCACTGGCATTCAAGCACTTGATTTACTAGGGCGTAAAGTTTTAGGATCTAAAGGTGAAATATTAAAACCATTTGGAGCAGAAATCACAGCATTTTGTGTTGAAAATTCAGCTAATGAAGCAATGGGGGAATTCATTAAACCTATTATGGCTTATGCTGGTGATTGGCAAAAAATGACAGAAACGTTAGGTATGAAGGCTATGAAAAATCCTGATGAAATTGGTGGTGCATCCGTTGATTACTTAATGTATTCTGGCTATTTTACACTAGCCTATTTTTGGGCAAAAATGGCTAAGGTAGCGCAAGATAAATTACTTATAAATAATGAGGATAGTGAGTTTTACCAAGCAAAAATCAAAACGGCACGTTTCTATTTTCAACGTATATTACCAAGAGCGAAAGGTCATGCGTCTTGTTTAGAAAATGGATCTGATTCTATAATGGCACTTGATGCGGATGATTTTTCATTTTAGTCTATTATGTTAATAGAATAGCTCAATAGACTTAATATAAAGGGAAGCAATATGCTTCCCTTTTTGTCTCTAAAATCTAGAAAATAATAACTCAAAAGTAATTAACGCTTAATTATTTCTTGCACAGCTAATGCTAGTTTAGGATTGTTTACATCTGAATTAGTTGATTTGTATATTGTTTGACCTTGGCGATTAATAAAAAAGGTAGTGGGTGTTCCTCTAACTCCGTACTGATCTGCAACCAATTCTCCCTTTATTGCCGTAATAAAGTTATAACCGCGTTTATTTATTTCATATTGTGGTATGGCACCATCATCTTCATTGAAGCTAATAGCGACAATTTTTATGCCTGAACGTTGATATTTCTTTTCAAGCTCAACTAACTTAGGTTGTAGTTTTTTACAGTAAGAACACCATGTCGCCCAAAAATGTAAAATAACAGGCTTGCCTTGATAATCACTTAACGAAATAGTTTTTCCTTCCTGAGTCGTTAACTGCCAAGGTGGGGCCGTTGGAAAATTTTCAGCGACAGCGTTAGGAATTATCCAAAATATAAGGATAAATAAGCTAGCAAGATAAGTTGGGTTTTTCATAAAGAGGGTTATATAAATTAAAATTGTGCATAGATGACCTTATCGTAGTCTTTTTTATTACATGGCTTTGTCTATATTTGTTCCCAGCTAGCTAAAATAGCGTCAGCAATTTTAGCGGCAATCATAATTGTTGGGGCATTTGTGTTACCACTAATTAATGTTGGCATAATGGAAGCATCAATCACGCGCAGACTTTTTATCCCATGAACTTTTAATTGATTATCGACTACGGCTAAATCATCGTTCCCCATCTTACATGTACCTACAGGGTGATAAATAGTATTTGCTTTGTTCTTCAAAAATTCAAAAATTTCATCATCACTTTGTATGCTATTACCTGGAAATATTTCATTACCATTATTTTCACTGAGCGGCTGTTGCGATAAAATGGAGCGAGCAATTTTAACTGCTTGTATCATATCTTTTTTGTCGTCTTCATGAGTAAGCATATTTATGCTGATTTTTGGATGTAAACTTGATTTATTACCATATAAAGTAACACTGCCACGACTCTTCGGACGCAATAAACAGGTGTGTATTGAAATGCCATAGTTAAATAATATTTTCAAACCTCGACCATGATCATCAAAAGCGGTAGGAATAAAATGTAGTTGTAAATCAGGTCGTGATAAATAGGGTTTTGATTTGATAAAACCACCTGATTCAGCCACCACAGAGGTTAATATTCCGCTGCGTTTTTTATTGATGCCAAGAGCGAGGTATTTCAATGCTTGTTTTAACAACCACCAAACCGCTTTGGGTCGAATTGCTAATAAATTACTCTGTTTATGGTGTGTTACAACGACAGTGTCAGGGTGATCTTGTAAGTTTTGACCAACACCCGCTAATTCATGTACTAAAGGTATATTGTGTTTGGTTAATTCGTCTTTTGGGCCAATACCTGACAGCATCAATAATTGTGGTGAGTTGAAAGCGCCGGCACTTAATAACACTTCTTTTTTAGCAAAAACATTGTGTCGATGACCGTTAACTTTGTAGCAAACGCCGGTTGCAATTTTAGCGGTACTTTGACTCTCAAAAATAATGTTCTGAACGTGTGCGTCAGTAATAATAGTTAAATTTGAGCGGTTTACATTAGGCGTTAAAAAAGCTTTAGCAGCACTACAGCGCTGGCCATTTTTTTGAGTTACTTGATAATAACCAACCCCTTCTTGATTTTCGCCATTAAAATCGTTATTAAGTGGAAAACCAGCCTGTTGAGCGGATGAGATGAAACTATCGTGAATAGCTGGTTTTGAGACTGAATCTGCAACATTCAGTGAACCATCTACCCCGTGAAATTTATCTGCTCCACGTTCTTGATGTTGAGTACTTTTAAAATAAGGCAACACATCATTAAATGACCACCCATCATTACCAAGCGCCGCCCAATGATCATAATCTTCTTTTTGTCCGCGAATATAAAGCATGGCATTAATTGAACTACTACCACCTAACACTCTCCCACGTGGATTAAATATTTTTCTATTGTTCTGAGTTGGTTCAGGCTCGGAATTAAATTGCCAATTAAGTACTTTATTTTTCATCAGCTCGATAACACCTATCGGCATATGAATACTCCAGTGTTTATCCTTAGGGCCTGCTTCCAACAAACAAACTTGATATTTACCACAAGCAGACAATTTATCGGCAAGTACGCAGCCTGCAGAACCGGCACCAATAATAATAAAGTCGAAGTTGTTCATTAGGATTCCTTTATTCTTTTTTATAGTAGGTAGGTCGGACCACTATAAAATAAGGCAAATTATATAATTTTTCAATAGCTCTTCAATACGAATATATCTTAAGATAAATGTCAATAATTTAGTTATGCAGATCAGTAAACTTTTACAATAAAAAAGCATTTGTAATCAATGATTACAAATGCTTTGACGTAAATAATAATAGGATTAAAGGCCTAATACTTGTTTACCTTGCTTAAAGACAATATCTACAGGGATTTTAGCGGCTTGTAAACGGCCTAAATCAATCGCTAACGTGTCACTAATAATCCCCTTGCTGGTAACTAAGTCATCTACGCCTTGATAATCGCCATTACCTTGAAGCGTTAAAATCAGTTTAGAAAGAGAATTGATAGCATAGGTCATTTTATTAATATTAACGCTGTATAAGCCTTGTTCATTGCGGCTAAAAGCCCCTTTCTCTTGGAAGTAGTTGAAACGAACCATGTTGGCTTTACCATGTGCTGAACTTGCGCCAAAACGTACCGAGCGAAATATGCCAGCCATGAAGGTGGTGTAATACTCTGCTAAAGTTCCTTCGGTAATAGCTCCTTTCTCAAGAAGTTGGCGTATCATGTATAAACCTAAAATGTCTGCTTTGCCTTCTTCTAACGCACCCGCATGCTCTTTTAGTGATTGGCGTACAGTGCCTCTATCGTTTAACGTGTTTTTTATGCCTAAACCGTGTGCGACTTCATGAAACATGGTATTAGCAAAAAATCCATTAAAAGTAACATTTTTTCGTTGATCAGGTACAATTAATGTGTCGGCAATTGGTAGCATAATAGTATCAAACTTGGCACGCATCGCATTTTTTAGCTGTAAACGACGGGTACCTTTTTCTAACTGCACTTGTTCATCGTTGGGTAAATTAATAGCAATAGTTTTACCGCCGGCATTTGAATGGCCGCCATAATAAATCACATCATAAGCATTTAAATCAGCATCAGAGCCTGGCACTTCAACCTTGTATTTTTTAGGCACAGGCAGCTCTTTTTGTAACTCAGGTAAATACTGAGCATACTTAGCTAATTTTTCACTCCATGAAAGATCTTTGATTAATACATAGGCTTCAAAGGCGGCACGATAACCATACAATTGATCTTCATAGTTTTCTATTGGACCGATGACGACATCAATGGGGTTATTTTTCATGTCCATCCACGCAAAGTCAGAGGATTGGTAATCATCCGTGCGTAATGCGTTAGCTCGCATGGTTAGGTAATTAGCAAATTCCTTGTCATCAGCAAAGGTTGCTGCTTTCTCTAAAATGGCGGCAGTGCGGTTGATTTCATCACTGTACATTTCTGAATAGGCAATCGTTATTAATTGTTCTTCATCATTGCGGCTAATAATTGAATATAACCCATTTTTGTTGGCTAAATCAGCTTGCTCAAATTCAGTCTTAGTCATGTCTTTTGGATAAAACTCTGCACCATGAGATTTATCTTTATTTTGTGTTAAGAAAACCTTATTACCGTCTAGTCTATCCCAAGGTCCATAGTTGATTTCAGCAAAACGGCGAACTTTTTCATCTTTAATTGCCGCGAGAAATGTTTTTTTATCTTGTGAAAATGCTTGCTGCCAAAATAGATCGTCCATAATTTTCGATGCATCTATTAAAAGAGCTAGCATTTTTTTTTGGTTGATTGATAAATGGCTTAAATCTGCGGATAGGGTTACTTCTTTGTATATGTCTAGGCGATCGGGATAATTTGCAACGAGTTGCACGGGAGTTTGTTGCTGATCTTTAGCTAAAGAGCTATTTATCGTTACTAATTTGGTTGTTTGCTCATTACAAGCCGTTAATGATGTTGTAGCAAGTAATACAATGACTGCAATTTTTGTTATAGGTGTTGTAAATTTGGGGAATGCCATGATAAGTCTCAATTATTATTTCGTTATGAGACTAAAAAAATTCATTGATGAGTGCAATAGGAAGATGAATATAAATGTTAATGAAGTGTAAAGTTTTATGCAAAAAAAAATTATAGTTCAAATTGCAGATATAAAAAAACCGACTAAAGTCGGTTTTTTAAATATTACACAGAAAAACGTGAAGTGTTATCTAGCCTATAGGGCTTTGATAGCAGCATTCAAACGGCTCTTACTACGAGCTGCTTTGTTTTTATGAATAAGACCTTTACTTGCGTAACGGTCTAAAATTGGCGTAGTAGCAGCTAATTCTTTAGTTGCTACTTCTTTATCACCGGCTTCAATTGCTGCAAGTACTTTTTTAACTAAAGTACGCATCATTGAGCGACGGCTTCCATTGTGTTGACGGCGCTTTTCAGATTGTACTGCGCGTTTCTTAGCTTGCTTTGAATTAGCCAAGGTGACTCCTAAAAAATGTTAGATAAGCTTAAATTTAAGGCGACGAAATATGCCTTTTTTTTAGCTGATTGTCAAATGATTTAATTGCTTTATGTAATAAAAAGTTAATAAAAAAGCAATTAAATTGAATTTTGCTTGTTCTTGTTGTGAACGGAGGTAAGTATACATTGTTTATGTAGATAAAATCATTACATAATAGTGTCTTCTTTTAGATAATTATTTCTTTTCTCTTTTTCTTTAATTTTTGAGGGCGTTTTTTTGAGTAAAAAGCTAATAAAATCAGGAGTTATTGTCAGTGCAATGACCTTGGTTTCTCGGGTGTTGGGCTTAGTGCGCGATGTTGTCATTGCTAATGTTATGGGTGCAGGAGCGATGGCGGATGTTTTTCTCTTTGCCAATAAAATCCCAAACTTTTTTCGTCGCCTCTTTGCGGAAGGCGCTTTTGCTCAAGCTTTTGTGCCTGTGTTAAGTGAATATTATACCAAAGATGAAATAAATGCCGAATCAAGCGATGTCATTGACAACAACGCCAAGCTTGATGTTTCCCTTAACGAGACAAAGCGTTTAATTTCGCAAGTTTCCGGTACATTAGGGGTTATCATTACCTTAGTTACGCTGTTTGGTATGTTGGCATCACCTTTATTTGTTATTTTATTTGGTGGCGGTTGGTTTGTTGACTGGTTTCATAATGGACCGGAAAGCGTTGGAGGTGAAAAATTTGAGTTGGCGGCTAGCTTATTAAAAATCACTTTCCCTTATTTATGGTTTATCAGTTTTACTGCACTTGCGGGCGCCGTACTCAATACCATGGGGCGATTTGCTGTTGCCGCTTTTACACCGGTCCTGCTTAATATAGCGATTATTTTAATGGCGGTATATGGCGCTGAATATACACAAAGCCCTGCTTATGCACTGGCATGGGGCGTATTTCTGGGTGGCTTGATTCAGTTTCTTTTTCAAATTCCTTTTTTGTATAAAGCGGGTGTTTTAGTTAAACCTTGTTGGTCTTGGCACAGTAAAGGCGTTACTAAAATCCGTCAGTTGATTATTCCTGCCTTGTTTGGTGTGTCTGTCACTCAAATTAATTTACTTCTTGATACCTTGATTGCCAGTTTTTTAATTACAGGTTCTATCAGTTGGCTCTATTACGCGGATAGACTGCTAGAGTTTCCGTTAGGTTTATTTGGTATTGGTATTGCAACCGTTATTTTACCTAGCTTGGCCAAACTACATAGCAAAAACAGTAATACAGAATTCACCGCTACTTTAGATTGGGGCATAAAAGTGATTTCTTTGTTTGGTTGGCCCGCTTTAGCAGGGCTCATGGTACTGGCACAACCTATTATTATGGTGTTGTTTATGCGGGGAGAATTTAGCCACGATGATGTAATACAAGTATCAATGGCATTATTTGCCTATCTATCTGGTTTATTAAGTTTTATGTTTATCAAGGTATTAGCGCCAGGTTATTACGCTAGGCAAGACACTAAAACGCCAGTTAAAATTGGCATAATAGCAATGATTTCTAATATGGCCTTTAATTTAATGCTTGCACCATTTTTCGGTTTTGTCGGCTTGGCTATCGCAACAACTATGTCGGCAACATTAAATGCTTGGCTGCTTTATCGTGGATTAAAGCAGGCAGGTGTTTATCATTTATCAAAAAGCACCAAAGTTTTTATCGGTAAATTAGTGTTGTCAGCACTGGTGATGGCATGGGTGGTTTATCAATTATCTAATGATTTTGATTTGTGGTTAGTGATGAGTTTTTCTGAGCAAGTTCTACAGTTAATCATATGTATTGGCGGCGGTTGCTTGAGCTATTTTGTTATGATTGCTTTATTAGGTGTTCGCCTTGGTGATTTTAAGGTGAAAAATTGAAAATAATATTTAGGAAGTACTGATTATTATTGCTCGTTAATATATAATTTGCCGATTTATTTCATCCACATATTTGCTTTAGGCTTAAAATACAAACCATGCAGTTAGTTCGCGGTATTCATAATATTCAGTCAGAGGATCAATTGCTACGTGTGTTAACGCTTATATGGGTAGAAGAGTCGTAATGAGTTATTTGATTTTTAGTCGTTAAAAGGCAGTGTAAATAACAATGCAGTTAGTTCGTGGTATTCATAATATTCAGTCAGAGGATCATGGCTGTGTATTAACTATAGGTAATTTTGATGGTGTTCATAAAGGACATCAACGTGTTATTGCGGCTTTAGTGGCTAAGGCAAAGGCGCTCAATTGTGCTGCTGCGGTGTTAGTGTTTGAACCACAACCACAAGAATTGTTTGCCCCAGACAAAGCGCCAGCGCGACTTTGTCGTTTACGGGACAAGTATTTATTACTTGCAGAATTAGGTGTTGAACGATTAATTTGCGTTAACTTTACTCGAAAGTTTGCTAACCAAAGTGCCGAGCAGTTTATTGAAAATTTATTAGTGGAAAAGTTAGGCATACAGCATTTAATTGTCGGTGATGATTTTCATTTTGGTAAGAATCGCCTTGGTGATTTTACTATGTTATCTGAGGCGGGGAACGAATTCGGTTTTGATGTAACGGATACCGCTAGCTGTAAAATGGCTAATTGCCGTGTGAGCAGCACGGCGATACGACAAGCGTTAGAGCAAGATAACTTAAATGATGTTGAGAGTATGCTAGGTAGGCCTTATTCAATAATAGGTAAGGTTTTTCACGGTGATAAACGTGGTCGACAACTAGGCTTTCCAACAGCAAATGTTCTATTAAAAAGGCGGAAGTCGCCCTTAGAGGGTGTTTTTGCTGTGGTAATTAATACCAACAATGGAACCTTTAATGGTGTGGCTAATATTGGCTCTAGACCAACAGTAAATGGCATAAGACAACAATTAGAAGTACATATTTTTAACTTTAATGATAATCTTTATGGCCAATGTATTGAAGTGATAATTAAGAAAAAACTTCGTCAAGTGATGAAGTTTGATAGCCTAGAATCATTAACTGCACAAATAAAGCAAGATAGTGAGCAGGCTAAACAAGTATTAAACAATATAGATTAAACTATCTAAGTTAGGCATGTGCCTAATAATTTGAAAAATTTACACAACTGGATAATGATTTAAATGAGTGATTATAAACATACCCTGAATTTGCCAGCCACTTCGTTTGCCATGAAAGGCAACATGGCAAACCGTGAACCTAATATGCTCAAAGAGTGGGCTGCTAAAGATTTGTACGGAAAAATTCGTACAGCAAAAAAAGGTAAAAAATCATTCGTATTGCATGATGGCCCTCCCTACGCAAATGGTAATATTCACCTTGGTCATGCGGTCAATAAAATATTAAAAGATATTATTGTTAAATCAAAAACATTGTCTGATTTTAACTCGCCTTACGTGCCTGGTTGGGATTGTCATGGTTTACCTATCGAATTAATGGTTGAGAAAAAAGTCGGTAAGCCAGGGCATAAAGTTTCAGCCAGTATTTTTCGCGAAAAATGTCGTGAATATGCAGCCAAACAAGTAAATGGTCAACGTGAAGATTTCAAACGTTTGGGTATTTTTGCTGATTGGGAAAAACCGTACTTAACGATGGATTTTGATACGGAAGCGAATATTATCCGTTCTTTAGGTAAAATTGCTGAAAATGGTCATTTACACCAAGGTTTTAAACCTGTGCATTGGTGTACTGATTGTGGTTCTTCTTTAGCTGAGGCTGAAGTAGAATACAAAGATAAGCAATCTCCAGCGATTGATGTGAAGTTTACTGCGGTAGACTTTGGCATTGCTGATAAGTTTAATCACCCTGAGAATCATGAAGGCGAAGGTGATGTTTCAGTCGTTATCTGGACGACAACACCTTGGACATTGCCTGCTAACCGTGCAGTTGCCGTGCATGCAGATGTTGAATATACGTTAGTGCAATGTGAAACAGAGCAGGGCAAAGAGCGTTTAATCTTAGCTTCAGACTTAGTCACCAGTTGTATGGACCGTTTTGGCATTGATAAATACCATGCTTTAGGATTTTGTAAAGGTAGCGATTTAGATTTAGTGCAACTTAAACACCCTTTTTATGATTTTACCGTGCCAATGATTTTAGGTGAGCATGTTACTACTGATTCAGGTACAGGTTGTGTTCATACGGCTCCTGGCCATGGTGTTGAAGATTTCGTGGTAGGTAAAATATATAACCTTGAAGTCGCAAACCCTGTTGGTGCAAATGGTGTTTATCTAGAAGACACGCCTTTATTTGCCGGACAACATGTATTTAAAGCGAATGCGAATGTAGTTGAAACATTGAAAGAGCATGGCACGCTGGTACATCATCATGCGTTAGAGCATTCTTACCCACATTGCTGGCGTCATAAAACACCGTTGATTTTTCGTGCTACGCCACAGTGGTTTATTAGTATGGACAATAAAAATTTACGTCAAGACTCATTAAAAGAAATTGAAAAAACACAGTGGATCCCTGATTGGGGTCAACGCCGTATTGAATCTATGGTTGAAGGTCGTCCTGATTGGTGTATATCACGTCAACGTACGTGGGGCGTGCCAATGGCATTGTTCATTCATAAAGATACCGGTGCGTTACATCCTCGCAGTATTGAGCTAATTGAAACTGTTGCAAAACGTGTTGAAGAAAAAGGCATTCAAGCATGGTTTGATTTAGACGCAGCAGAGCTTATTGGCGATGATGCTCAAGAATACGTTAAAGTGCCTGATACCTTAGATGTATGGTTTGATTCAGGAACGACTCATTACTCAGTAGTTAAAGCGCGTGAAGAATTTGATGGTATCGCAGACTTATACCTTGAAGGTTCTGATCAACATCGTGGTTGGTTTATGTCATCTATGATCTCATCGGTAGCGATGAATGGCAAAGCACCATACAAACAAGTATTAACGCATGGTTTTGTGGTTGATGCTAACGGCCATAAAATGTCTAAATCGATAGGCAATGTCATTACTCCTAAAGAAATCACTAACACGCTAGGTGCTGATATTTTACGTTTATGGACAGCGTCGGTAAATTACACACAAGAAATCACGGCCGGCGATGAAATATTTAAACGTCAAGCGGATGCTTATCGTCGTATTCGAAATACCTCTCGCTTTTTATTATCAAACTTAAATGGCTTTGTACCCGCGCAACATTCTGTGGCTTTTGAAGACATGGTTGCACTTGACCGCTGGGTTGTGGATAAAGCAGCGCGCTTACAAGATGATATTATTAATGCTTACAATGAATATGAGTTCCATGTGGTTGTTCATAAACTAATGAACTTTTGTACTACTGAGCTAGGTGGCTTCTATTTAGATATTATTAAAGACAGACAATACACCGCAAAAAGTGATTCTAACGCCCGTCGCTCTTGTCAAACAGCGATGTACTTAATTGCTGAAGCCATGACTGCTTGGATGGCACCTATTTTATCATTTACTGCACAAGAAATTTGGCAAGCATTACCGACGCCAGTTACAGGTGAACGTGATGAATTTGTGTTCACCGGTGTTTGGTTTGAGGGTTTAGAAACTATGCCAGAAGACACTGGGCTAGGTAATGAATATTGGAGCGAACTGTTATTAGTACGCGCTGAAGTTAACCGTGCATTAGAGCTTGCTCGTAAAGAAAAAACAGTAGGTAAAGCGCTTGAAGCACAGGTAACGTTATATGCAACGGTAGATTTAGCCCAAAAATTAGCACAAGTAGGTGAGGAATTACGTTTTGTACTTATTACCTCTAAAGTGACGCTAAACGTTGTGACTGAGGCAAGCCAAGTGCCTGATAGCGCAACAGTAACCGATATTGACGGTTTATGGTTGTCAGTTGCTGCAGCAGAAGGCATTAAGTGTGATAGATGTTGGCATGTAACGACTGATGTTGGTACTCATGATGCTCACCCAAGTTTATGTGGTCGTTGTATTACTAATGTTGACGGTGAAGGTGAAGCAAGAAAATATGCATAAATAACTGTTATTATTTGCCATTTTCCTGTCATAACTGCGTCGAAAGCACTCACCTATAGTCATAGGCTCCGTGCTTTCTTCTTGTTCTATCAGTAGATAACGTTGAATAACGGTTATTTTTTTATTTATACCCGTTCCACTTGAATATGCTTGATTCAGCTGGAATATCTTCAAGTGGAGCGGGTATATTATTGTTTAAGAAAAAGAGAATATTCTAAGTTGAGTAAAATTTTTATACTATTTAATAATTCAGGCTTGCGATGGCTTTGGTTAACGCTAGTTTGCTTAGTGATTGATCAAGTAACTAAACACTGGGTTGTAGCTTCGTTTAGTTTATATGAATCTGTCAACGTATTACCTATTTTTAGTATCACCTATGTACAGAACCTAGGTGCAGCTTTTAGTTTTTTGGCTGACCAAGGTGGTTGGCAGCGCTGGTTTTTTACCGCGATAGCGGCTATTGCCTGCATTGTTTTTATTGTCTGGTTAGGAAAAACTCCTAAATCCCAAACATTATTAAGTATTGCTGTTGCATTGATGCTAAGTGGTGCGATGGGAAATTTAATTGATCGAGCCTTGTTTGGTTATGTTATCGATTTTTTAGATTTTCATTGGTCTGGTAATCATTTTCCTGCTTTCAATGTTGCTGATTCAATGATTTTCATTGGTGCTGTATTGATGATTTTAGAGTCCTTTACGGCTGAACATAACGATTAGAATATAAGTCGTATTTAAGTGCGACAATAGATAAGAAGATAAAAAATGACAAACGAAATAACAATCAAAGCTGATTCAACAATTTTAGTACACATCACTATGAAGTTGAGTGATGGCTCAGCTGCTGACAGTACTAAAGTAAACAATAAACCTGCTAAGATCATCATGGGTGATCAAAGTATTTCAGCGGCTTTTGAAGCACAAATATTAGGTATGACTGCGGGTGATAGTAGAGAGTTTTCGCTTGAAGCTGTTGATGCATTTGGCGAGTCTAATCCTGATAATATCCATTATATGGATATTAATAAGTTTTCAGCGGAAGTCCCTGCAAAGGTCGGTACTATTATCACTTTTTCTCAACCAGGTGGTGAATTACCCGGCATGATTCAAGAAGTTAACGGTAATTCGGTGACTATTGATTTTAATCATCCATTAGCGGGTCAAGCCGTGACTTTTGTGATTGATTTAGTAGAAATATTGTAAATTTAAGTGACACGTTTATAGTATTGAGTGACGAACTGATTTTACTTCGAAACACATGGCTTTTAACTTGTAGCTGATCACTAGCAAATGATATTGAGAATGTTATGGAAATTATTTTAGCGAACCCTCGTGGTTTTTGTGCCGGTGTTGACCGAGCTATTAGTATTGTTGACAGAGCGTTAGACTTATTTGGTGCACCTATTTATGTGCGCCATGAAGTTGTGCATAACAAATTTGTGGTTGATGGTCTTAAGAGTCGAGGTGCTATTTTTGTTGAAGAGCTTGATGAAGTACCTGATGACAGCACCGTAATTTTTAGTGCCCATGGAGTTTCTAAAGCGGTACGTAATAAAGCTAAACAACGAGACTTAAAAGTATTTGATGCGACATGTCCATTGGTGACTAAAGTTCATATGGAAGTTAGTCGTGTGAGTCGTAAGAACATTGAGTGTGTACTCATTGGTCATGCAGGGCATCCAGAAGTTGAAGGCACCATGGGGCAGTATGATAGCGACTCAGCTGGGATTTACTTAGTTGAATCAGCAGACGATGTCTTAAACCTGGAAGTCAAAGATCCAGGAAAACTTTATTTTTGTAGCCAAACGACATTATCAGTTGATGACACTTCTGATGTAATTGATGCACTTCAAGCTAAATTTCCCTTAATTGAAGGACCTCGTAAGGATGATATTTGTTATGCAACTCAAAATCGTCAAGATGCTGTTCGTGCTATCGCTAGCCAAGTAGACCTTTTATTAGTCGTTGGTGCAAAAAATAGTTCGAATTCTAATCGTCTAAGAGAAGTCGCTGAAAAAATGGGAACAACATCTTACCTTATTGATACAGCAGACAACATTGAGACGTCCTGGTTAGAAGGTGTTAATAAAATTGGTGTTACTGCAGGCGCATCAGCTCCTGCAATATTAGTAAAGCAAGTTATCGAATTATTAAAAGACTATGGCGGTCAAGAGGTTAATGAGCATCCTGGTCGCAAAGAAAATATTGTCTTTGCAGTACCTGTAGAATTGCGCTAGTCTTAAGTTGATTATAATTCAACCATTTTTGATGTGATTATTATATCTAAGGAAGCATGGATAGTTATAGTAACCATCAGGTATACAGGCGTATATTTCAAATGTGTTTTTAAGGAAGAAATTATACAGACAATAAGGATATGGGCTAATGTTTTTCAGGATAGTGATTTTTAGCACATATGAATTTTTCCAAGAGTCTTTAGCCAATGCCAAATTGGCTCCTTCTTTTTTTATTGCTAAAAAGGGGGTAGTCTCAAATACAGTTATTTCAAAAGTAATCATCCTCACACATAATATTTTATCAAAAAGTAAAAATATTTATTTACTAAAAGAACTTATTTTTACACCCCTCCAACTAATAATAACTCTTTTCAAGCCTACTTTTTTACAGTTAGTTCTTATACCTTTTGTCGATACAATATTAGGTAATAAGAAGAGTCAACTTATCAAGAGAGAAGCTAATGCCTCAACGTATTAATACTCAGCGTCTCAGTACTCACGGTCTCAAAAAAAGTGCCGGTAAACAAAAAGGCATGACTTTTATCGAAGTTTTAATTGCCTTATTTATTATGGTTACAGGTATTTTAGGTGCTGTGGCTATGCAAGCCACGGCTAAAAAAGGTAGTTTTGATGCAATGCAGCGTTCATTAGCCTCTAGTCTGGCGCAAGATATTATTGAGCGTATGCGCAGTGATGATGCTAGCATTTTAAATGCCTACATAAGTACAGAGTATGGTAAAGGTGTTACCTGTTCAGGTGGTTGCTCGGTATTTACACAAACCAATATAGATGAGTTTGAATTAGCTTTAACCGGTGGTGATGTTCTTTTAGGGGGAAATCATGCGGGTGGCTTAGTGGATGCTAGAGCCTGTGTGGATGTAAGTAATAATGCAGTAACCGTAGTCGTTACTTGGCAAGGCAGGACGGTAACAGTGGATGGTAATACAGAAGGCTGTGGTGCTTCAGGCAAGCAACGTCGCCAAGTATTAGTTGAAGGCTTTATCTTTTAATAAAATAGCAAGTAGTGATAAGTATGAATAACATTAATAACACATATCAACAAGGATTTAGTTTGTTAGAAGTCTTTATTGCTTTGGTAATAGGCTTAGTAATATTTGCGGGTGTGTTAAGTATTTTTGTTGGTATGAGGACTACGGTTACAGAAACGTCAAGTTTTGGAGAGCTTCAAGAGAATGGTCGATTTGCTATGAGCGTATTAACAAATGATCTTTCAAAACAAGATTTTTGGGGAGATTATACGGGAACCTTTGATCTCTCTAGCATAAACCATACACTGGCTGCCCCAGCTAATGATTGTAATGGAGGAGGAGTAAATAATAATTCGTTTCCGCTAGCGACAGGATCGTTTCGTACTATATGGGGAGAAACTGTTAGTCGTGCTAATCCTATGGGCTGCTTTGCGGATGCTAAAATTGGTTCAGATGTGATACAAATAAAGAGAGTGTTAGCCGATGCTTTAGTTGATGGTTTAGGTGATCCTCTCGATCCTGCTCCGGCGGGAAATTATCACTTAGTTGCTAACAGCAATGATGGTATTTTGTTTGCTAGTGGTGCTTTGCCTGCTGTAGATAACAGTAGAGTCTGGCAGTATCAACACCATGTTTATTATATTCGTGAAGAAAACCAAGGTAATAATAAAGTGCCAGTGTTAATGCAAGGGCAATTAACAACAAGAATGTCGTTCGCTCCTATTATCGACGGTATTGAAATGATTCGTTTTATGTATGGTTATGATGCGGATACAGATCCTGATGCAGCAGGGTATGGAGTGGTGGATAATTTTGTGTCAGCCGACAATGTGACAGAAGCTATGTGGGATAATACAGGTGGCACAAAAATAATAGCGGTGAAAATATATGTACTAGCACGAAATGTTTTACCTGATAATAATTATATAAATAATAACACTTACTTTTTAGGTGATTTAAATGATGGTAAAGGTATCACTTTTAATGACCATAATCGACGATTGTTATTTAGTTCTACCGTGACATTGTATAATGCGAGGGTCGATTCATGGTAGTTCCACTCCTTACATCAAATCACTTAACATGCTGTATGAATAAGCAAAAAGGAGTCGTGTTAATTATCTCTTTAGTGTTTTTAGTTGCCTTAACCGCTGTTGCTGCAGCGCTAATGCAAAATACGACTACCGATATGAAAATGTCAGGAGCAAGTGAAGAAAAAGTTGTTTCAGAACAAGAGGTTATTAGTGCTATTGATGAGTATATATTTTTACAAGTCACAGGTGGTATGGGTAATAACGGTTTTTCTCAACCAGTAGCCACTTTTCAATATGGTGCTAAAGATATAATAGCAGAGCTTACTAAAACGAATAAAGATGGTGATATTGGTGCGGCAACACTTGATCTTGCGAATAACAAATTTCAGCTTGAGGCAGATTGCCCCCACTCTAAATTTGCCTCATCAGCTCAGGTGTTTACTTGTAACGTTTTACGTATACAAATCAACAAAAAATATGGCCGAAATAAAATGAGTAGGGTAGAAGTGAATTCAGGCATAGTACAACATTTATTAAAATAACAGTGATCACTATTTTCAGTTAGGTAATGAATAGAAATGTCTTCCATATAGGGGGTTTATCATGAAAAAATTAATAGTATTAAGTTTATTGGCTATATCTGCAATAGCAACAACACCTTTGTCATTGGCTGAAGACATTGAACTATATATCAGTGATGTTGTAAGGGAGGCAGGAAAGAGCACCAAAGTATTAATTATTTTTGATAATTCGGGTAGCATGGCTACCATTGACGAGGTCAATGCTCCTTATTTGAAAGATGGTCAAACTGTGCCTGATCATTACGAGCCTGAAGACTCATCTCATGCCTATAATGACACAGCTACTTATTTCAATGTTGGGGGAGCTGACGGCTCTTCAATGATTCCTGACAGCCCAAGTGATGCTAGGCGCTTTTTAGCAGCTATTAATAGCTGTGAAACCTCCATAGATTTATTAGCTAAATATGGTTATTACACTGGACGTATTCGTGAATATATCTATCAAGGTCAAACAGGCTCTTGGGAAGAAGTTCCTTCTAATAATGGTCTTAATATAGAAGTAATTGACTGTGAAGATGATGCCTACATAGAAGATAGTGCTGATATTGTTATCAATGAGGGAACCGTAGTAAATGCTACTGGTGTTGATGCCGGTTATCCTGTAGATGAACAAGGTACTAAAAAGAACCCTATTTATCATTCTGTAAATAAAGTTAGTACAAATGTTGATTGGTCTTCTGGCCGTTATGTGACTTTGTATACAGCAAATTACTTGCGCTGGTATCACACAACAACCAAAGAGAAGATATTTCAAGCTCGAATGAAAACAGCACAAGACAGTATGACGAGTGTGATTAATACCACACCATCTATTGATTTCGGCCTTGAGGTTTTTAATTATGATAAAGGTGATAGCAGTAGTGATGGTAATGGTGGGCGGATTGCTATTGGCATAAGAAAAATGACCGCGACTAATAGGGCCTTTTTACTTGATGTTATCAATGAGCAATTAACCAGTGAAACTTGGACGCCTTTGTGTGAGTCTCTTTATGAAGCTAATCAGTATTTTTCAGGGAGTGTGGTTGATTTTGGTGATGATGATATTGATGTAGGTATTGGTCCTGATAAATATCTTAAAAATACGCCACCAAGAGATACAGTCATTGAAGCAGGCGGAAGCTATATATCTCCTTTTAGTGATTGTGTAAGTAGCGTTTCTCATGTCATTTTAATAACAGATGGTGAGCCAACTAATGATTATGGCGCAGATAGTAGAATATTAGCGTTAAAATCGAAAGTACAAAAAACTGATTCTGATCATTATCCTGAATTTGATGCTGATGGTAATCCAGTGATGATCGATGTCGCTTTTACTGACGAGACAACTGATTTTAATCATGATCCTTATACCGCAGATGGTAGCAATAGCTATTTGCCTGCGTTGGCGGGTTGGATGAGTACTTATGATGTAAATCCTTATTTAGCCGGAATTCAAACGGTTCTAACCCATACTATTGGCTTCAGTAGTGGAGCTGATGATGCCAGAGCATTATTAGAAGAAACCGCAATTCGCGGTCAAGGTGAATTTATTTTTGCTCAAACTGGCCTAGATTTAACAGCAGCTTTGACTACTATATTAGGTGGACTTAAACCCGGTAACGACAGCCTAACATCAGCCTCTGTTGCTGCTAATAACTTTGATAGGACTCAAACTTTAGATTCAGTTTATTATGCTATGTTTGATCCTCAAAACAGTCCTAGATGGCAAGGTAATTTAAAAAAATATAAAGTGATAAATGGTGAATTAACAGGTGTCGGTGGTGTGCAAGCTATCTGTGAAAGTGAAGATGGAATAAGAGCATTTTGTTCTGCGGTACAAAGTTACTGGTCACCAAGTGTTGATGGAGATACTGTCGGTAAAGGGGGGGTTGCATCATGGTTCAATACCAAACAAGTAAGTGATAGAACAGTTTATTTAGACAATGGTAAAGGTGCTTTAATCGCCTTTGATCGTATTAATTTAGAAAATGCTTTTATCAACCAAACAGGTCTTGCTGCGGAATTTGGGGTAGCAGGTGCTATAGATAACGATGGTAATGACATTGAAAGTGGCGAAATTGATAAAATGATCAATTGGGCTAAAGGAATGGATGTCGATGATGATGATAATGATAAAAGTTTCACGGATATGCGTAGCGATGTTTTTGGTGACCCACTACATTCAAAGCCTTTAGTTATTAATTATGGTGATAGCATAAGAATTATTATTGGTACTAATGCGGGAGCTTTACATATGTTCGAAGATAGAGGTACTACTGTAAAAGAAAATTGGGCTTTTATGCCAAAAGAGTTTATTGGCAATGTTAAAACCTTACGAGACAATTACTCTTCTGTTGATAAAATTTACGGTATTGATGGCGAAATTACTGTTTTGTTAAATGATATCGGTGGTGATGGGGCAATTGATGGAGGTGACACCGCTTGGGTTTTCTTTGGCTTACGACGTGGTGGTAGCTCATATTATGCGTTAGATATTAGTGACCCTGATGTTGCGCCAACGTTAATGTGGAAAAAAGATGATGCTACTCCTGATTTTAGTTTGTTAGGTCAGTCTTGGTCCAAACCTAAAGTTGGTTATTCAAAGCTTAATGCTTCAGGTGATGTTGCCAGCCCTGTCGTTTTTATTGGTGGTGGCTATGATACTAATAAAGATAGTGATGATGCGGGTACTGCTGATCTCAAAGGTAATACTGTGTATATGTTAGATGCGGAAACAGGTACTTTGAAATGGAGTATGGCCCCATCAGGTGGGGATACGACTTTTGCTGGTACGGATAGTATTACAGCGGGTATTGGTTTGTTAGATAGCACGGGTGATGGCTTAACTGACCGCTTATATGTCAATGATACGGGGGGAAATATCTGGCGTGTGGATATGCCCGGTGCTACAAAAGCGGACTTTTCGGTGTTTAAATTAGCAAGTTTAGGTGGAACCACTAACCCTACGGATAGACGTTTCTTTTATGAACCATCAATTGTACGAACTTTTATTTCAGAAACGGTAGAAACGACGATAATAGATGAGGATGGTGCTACTAAAGCGATTAGTGTTCATCAAGAAATTCCTTATGATGCAATTCTTATTGGTAGTGGTGATAGGTCTAATCCGTTAGGCCAAGACACTAAAGATAGTGTTTTTATGATTAAAGATAAATATATAAAAACGCAAAACTTTTCTGCCTCTACTAGCCCTGCAACACCAAATATCATTGTTGAAGCTGATTTGTATAATTATACCAATGACCCGTTTAAAAGTATGGCGACAATGACTAGTCAAGCTCTCGATACTTTACAACACAATGTTAGTGCTAAATCAGGTTGGTATATCAATTTGCAACAAAGCGGTGAAAAAAGTTCAGCAGAGGCACTTGCCATTAATGGTGTCGCTTATTTTACCACTTACACCCCACTAGTCTTTGCGGCTGAGTTAGAAGGGTGTAAACCGCCTACTGGAATTGGATCACTATTAGCTATTGATCTAGCTTTAGGGATCAAAAAACATAAAATCATTAAAAATGTTCGCAGTGATGATCAGCGCTATATAGATATCAATAGTGAACTATTAGGAGTGCCTACTTTAATTGTATTGCCTGAGGACCCAAATGATTCTACATCAGATGTTTCTGGGGATATTATTGTTGGAAATGCTATTATTCCAGTAGACTTCACCCTGAAAACCATGCGTACTTATCTTTATATTACAGAAGAATAGTAACAGCTTAGATAGCTATTAATTACTCTTGGAAATGTCCATCATGAAAAAGCAACCTAACAGCTATGGTTTCACTTTAATAGAGTTGATGATCACTGTGGCAATTATTGGGATTTTAGCGAGTATTGCTTACCCATCATATACAGATTTCATTACTCGATCGAATCGAAGTGAAGGGCAACGTGAGTTATTGCGTTACGCTAACCTACAAGAGCAAGTGTATGTTGATAGTCGATCTTATGCCGCCAACATGAAAGGTTTAGGTAAAAGTACTGTGATTATAAAAACTAATTCAGAAAATTATATTATTTCAGTTTCAGATCAAACGGCAACTACATTTACCTTAAAAGCCGAAGCTCAGAATAATCAAACAAGTGATACAGGTTGCACCACACTTACTGTTGATGAAATAGGAACTAAGACTCCTACAATATGTTGGGAGAAATAAGATGACTATTGACACAAAAAACGCAATGAAAGTTATCCCTTTAGTGATTATGTTCATATTTAGCTTTGGTATAGAAGCAAAGCCATTAGAGAAAGAAAATAAGAAAGTTGATGTTAAGTGCTTTGTAGAATTAGTAGGAGGTGGAGAAAGGGTTAGCTTTTGGAATGTATCTCAAAATAAAGTATCAATCTTGTCAAAATCAATCATAGGCCGCAAAGTCATGGTGCCTAACTCAAAACAAAAAGTTAAAATTTATAAAGTCTATGAATGCGTTTTATTAAGAGATGATTTTAAAGGCAGTGAAGCTAAAATAGTTGATGCTAAAACAGCGAGGTAATTTTTAATTTGGGTTTTAGTCTATAAACAATTAAATGCAGGTTATTTCATTTCCATCTCTATCTTCATCTTTGCCATCACTATCAATATCTGCGCTGATGTAACTTCGACCAGAGATTGAAAGATCTATTCCTCTAGATATATCGGTTTTATCTTTTGGACAGTATTTAAAAATACTTACTACCGTTGGTGCTACTAATCGTCCTGCAGGAGAGTATGTAACACTTTTGTGAGCATATTGTAGTTTATCACCTGTTTTTATGGCTTCTTTAACTTTAACTAGTTCATCAGTAGGAGTTTCATATTTATTATTGTCATTAGCACCATTAGTAAAAATGCTGATTTCATTTTGCCAATTTGTTGTGCAGACTCCGTTTGAAAGAGGACAAACAGTGGTGTTTTTCCCTGTATTTATCGCCATGTTTCTAGCGGTTAATAACAAGCGTTGTATTTCAGTTACTTGATTGTCAACATGCATTTTAACTAAAAAATCACTCATATTTGGCAATGCTATCGCAGATAAAATTCCGACAACGGCAATCACTACTATGAGCTCTATTAAAGTAAAGCCTTGTCTAGAATAAGAAAAAAAAATACTAAAGGGTGGAATCCCACTAATGATGTCCATAATTTATCCATTAAATACTGCTTAGAGTTTCCATATTTATAGCATTTAACTACCCAAGTCGCTAGCGCTTGTATTTTAACCAATGTGGTTGTTTATTCACAGTTAATTTCTTTGTTTCCTCGGTTTTCATCAATACTGTCATTATCAATATCACTTGATTGATACACTCTACCTGAGCGTGCGACAACAATTCCTCTGGAATTTTTTTTGTGGCTTTGTGGGCAATACCGAAAAGTACCATTTGCTAGACCACTCAGTTGCCCTGTTGGTTTAAACGTTATTTTATTTCTACCTTTTCCATAAAAAAGTTCATCGCCAATGGGTATTGCAGGTCTTATGCGGATTATCTTTTCATTAGCATCAATCATTTTATTGTTATTCACATCAACAAATACACTTAATTCATTTTGCCATTGAATGGTGCATTGAAAATTATTATTTAATGGACAGATTATGGCTTTTTGGCCAGTATTGATAGCGGCATTTCTTGTAATGAGTAGCATACGATGTAATTGAGAAATTTCATTATCGACACGTATTTTAATAATAAAATCACTAAAATGAGGAAAGGCGATTGCAGCAAGTATTAAAGTAAGAGAAACTGAAACCATTAATTCTATCAGAGTGAAACCTTTAATACGGGTATTTGAGGGAATAGGGTAGATAAGTTTAAGCATAAAATCCATTTTAAATAACTTCCTTCTAAATTAGGTATAGTTAAGAAAAAAGGATTTTGCTAATTATAACTTACCAGCTATTAAGTCACTAAATAAGTGTTAATCATAAACAGTAGGAATAGGCTGGCGCTTATGCTGCGTTTTTTGATAAATATTAATAATATGATCACGTACTTGCGTAGATACTTCCTTACCTTCCAGGAAGTTATCAAGTTGGTCATAACTAATACCTAAGGCATCTTCATCGGTTTTACCTGGTTCTAAATCTTCTAAATCAGCTGTAGGAGCTTTATCAACTAAAATAGAGGGTGCTCCTAAATGGTTAGCTAACATTCTAACTTGTCGCTTAGAAAGGCCAAACAATGGCGCTAAATCGCAGGCACCGTCTCCCCATTTAGTAAAAAACCCAGTAATATTTTCTGCGCTATGATCTGTACCTAACACTAAACCACCAACAATCCCTGCAATATGGTATTGAGAGGCCATGCGTGCACGTGCTTTTACATTACCTTTTGAAAAGTCTATTTTGTTTTTTGATGCCGATAGTAAATTTGTACTAGAAAGTGCGTTAATAACTTGCTGGTGAATACCATTCACACCATCAAGTACATTAGTGGTTAAACAGTGAGTAGGTTGAATAAATTTTACTGCTTGTTGCGCATCATCTTCATCGGCTTGAACAGCATAAGGCAACCGGACAGCAATAAATTGGAACGCATTTTCATTATAGGTATTAAGCTTTTTATTTAGTTCAGCATTTAATTCTATTATGGCAAGCTGAGCCAATCGACCACAAGTAGAAGAATCAACCCCGCCACTAATACCAAGTATTAATGTTTTTAAACCTGAACTTTCTAGTGTGGATTTTATAAAATCAATACGACGACGAATTTCAAATTGAATATCAATTTCAGGTAACACTTTCATCTCATCAATAATTGCTTGCTGATCCATGGGGTTCCTACTTTACTATGGGAATATTGAATGAACACTATAGTAACAAAATAAATGTGTTAGCTAAATAATAACAACTGCTTATTGAAATATAATCATAAACGCGTTGTAATGTTGCTAATAACTAATCATGGACTTTTAACTGAGAAATACTATGAAAAAAATTGAAGCTATCATTAAGCCATTCAAATTGGATGATGTAAGAGAGGCGTTGGGAGAAATTGGTGTTACTGGTATGACTGTATCTGAGGTTAAAGGCTTTGGTCGGCAAAAGGGGCATACTGAGTTGTATCGTGGTGCAGAATATATGGTTGATTTTTTACCGAAAGTAAAACTAGAAATTGTTATTGCCAAAGAAGATGTTGACCGTTGTGTAAATGCTATTTTAGAAACAGCACAAACAGGTAAAATTGGTGATGGTAAAGTCTTTATTACCAATGTCGAGCGTATTATTCGCATTAGAACAGGTGAAGAAAACCAAGAAGCGATATAGAACTGTTACGGGTTAATCGTTTTGAATTACACAAATTGTTAGCTTTGAGTCGCGAAGAAAAACTCTGTTAGTGTGTACTTCGTAACTCAAAACTTCCCTTACCCGTGACTCAACCTTAGTTAACAAGTGAGTTATTTGGATAGTTTGCAGCTAATACTTGTAGTGTGTTTTTCTTTAAATCAACTAACCCAAGTTTATCATAACACTCAATCATTATTTCTAACGCTGGCTCTACTTCAGGGCTAGGAGTAAAGTATTCAATAATATATCTACCTCGGTTTGCCGCTGATGCATAGGCTTCACGCTTTAAATAGAAATTAGCAACAGATAGTTCATATTTGGCTAAACGCGATTTTATTCCAATCATGCGCTTACGAGAATCTGCGGCATATTTACTTTCAGGATAGTCAGTTACTACACGCTTTAAGTCATTAAATGCTTCACGGGATGCGCTAGGATCTCTATCGGAACGGTCTATACCAACAATGTCTTGAAATAAATTATCTTCAGTTGATACATTGATTAATGCACGCATATAGTAAACATAATCAACATTGGGATTATCTGGATTTAATCGTAAAAACCTATCAGTTAGGGCGATGCCTTGTGCTGAATCACCCACTTTATAATATGCATAGATTAAATCTAGTTGCACTTGGTGAGAGATTGGACCAAAAGGAAAGCGTGAATCAATAGCACTTAAGGTTAAAATAGCTTTTTGATATAAACCATTATCTAGTGATGTTCTTGCATCTACAAATAATGCTTGTGCAGATTTATCAGGTACTTTTTCAAGCTCCTTTACAGATGAAGAACAGCTAGCCAAAACAAGCGCCAATGCGATAAAAATTATTTTTTTTGTCAATTTTTCCATAGAATTTGTTATTACGCCTTTTATTCTGGTTAAATAAGTATGAAAGCCCTTAATAAAAAGGGTAAAATGAGAGTAATCTACTTAGTGCATACTTTAGTATAGGCATTCTAACCTAGCATTTTCGCTAGTACAATGACGAGTTGCACAACGTTAAAAATTTAAAGAGAGTTTAATGGCTGAAATAATTCAACATAAAGATATTGTTCCTGATTCGTGTTTAGGTAAACGTTTAGACCAAACATTGGCGATAATGTTCCCTGACTACTCACGTTCAAGGTTAAAAGATTGGATCTTAGCTGGCAGTGTTATCGTCAATGGTGAAGTAATACCGCGCCCACGAGAAAAAATGTATGGCGGCGAAAATATTGCTATTAATGCCGAAATCGAAGCTGAACAGCGATTTGAAGGGCAAAATATAGAATTAGACATTGTATACGAAGATGATTTCATTTTAGTCATTAATAAACCTGCTGGCTTAGTTGTTCATCCGGGTGCAGGTAATCCTGATGGCACAGTACTAAATGCACTGTTACATCATTATCCTGCAATAGAAATAGTGCCTCGTGCTGGTATCGTACATCGTTTAGATAAAGACACGACTGGTTTAATGGTGGTTGCCAAGACTATTGCAGCACAAACCAACTTAGTCGAAGCGTTACAATTAAGAGAAATAACCCGAGAATATGAAGCCGTAGCCAATGGTTTAATGACCGCTGGAGGTCTTGTGGATGAACCCATAGGACGTCATCCAACTAAACGCACACTTATGGGCGTTGTTTTATCAGGTAGACCTTCAGTAACACATTATCGTGTTATGGAAAAATACCGTCTGCATACACGCTTACGTTTACGTCTCGAAACTGGGCGTACTCATCAAATTCGCGTGCATATGTCACATATTACTCATCCACTTGTTGGCGACCAAGGATATGGGGGCCGACCACGTCCACCTAAAAATGCTACGCCAGAATTGTTAGCTAAGTTACGTGGTTTCAAGCGCCAAGCACTGCATGCCGCTATGTTGTCTTTGTATCATCCTATTACGGGAGAGTTAATGACTTGGCATGCGGATTTACCCGATGACTTTGTTGAATTAGTCGAACTGTTGCAAGCCGATAACAAACTTAATGCCCAAGACGAGTATTAAAGAGCAATATCTACCAACGTTGAATACCAGAGCAAACTCAGCAATTGAGTTTGCTCAATGGCCTGTACATTCCCATTTAGAAAGCACATACCTTAATAACAAAGTACTAGCGTTGCAAACCACACGTGTATCACCTAATAATATTTCGGGTAAATTGGGTGAAAATAAGACTGCTTATAACCACTTTAATTTAGGTTTTCATGTGGGTGACTGTGCAAAACGAGTTAAGCATAATCGACAATACTTACAAAAATCACTTCCCTCGGAAGCTAGTATTCAATGGCTTGAACAAGTACACGGCAATTCTGTTGCTGAAATATCAAGCGTAACCAAACAAGCTATTATTGGTGATGCAATGGTCACTCGCGAAAAAAACATTGCTTTAGCGATAATGACCGCTGATTGCTTGCCTATTTTATTAATATCAAATCGAGGCGATGAAATAGCGGCAATACACGGCGGTTGGCGTCCTTTATCGGCCAATATTATTACCAATACCATAAATAAAATGCACACGGCAGCAGATAAAATTTATGCTTGGCTAGGCCCTTGTATTGGCAAAGAGGTCTTTGAAGTAGGAACTGAAGTACACATGGCTTTTGTTGAACAAGGGGATGTGTTTTCTCAGGCCTTTATTAAGCAAGGCAGTGGTAAATATTTAGCAAACTTACATGAAATAGCGACCCTGCAGTTGAATAATTTAGGTATTAAGCAAATAACTACTTTATCAGAGTGTACTTATTCTGAATCAGAAAAATATTATTCCTATCGAAAAAATGCAGTTACTGGCCGCATGGCAACCGTTATCACCTTATTATAAGTAATAGATAAAAATTAACTTTACCTGTTATAGATCATAGTTGTCATTGATCAGCCATTGAAAAAGTAGATTAGTGTCCTAATCTTATGGATAACTACTTCAAAGTATGTTCAATACAAATAAGCCCAGTAACACGGCAGGAGAACATTTATGCGTTTAGACCGACTTACTCAATTATTTCAAGAATCTATTGCCGATGCTCAGTCAATAGCATTAGGACGAGATCATCAGTTTATCGAACCAATACATTTGATGATGGCACTGTTAAATCAAAATGGTAACTCGATTATTCCCTTATTAAAAAGCGCGGGTGTAGATGTACGCACCTTACGCATAGAAATTGAACAAGCGTTAAAATCTTTAGCAAAAGTAGAAGATTCTGCAGGAGATGTTCAACTATCATCAGCGTCAGGAAAATTGTTTAATTTATGTGACAAACATGCGCAAAAAATGTCAGATAAATATATATCCTCGGAAATGTTTTTGTTAGCAGCACTTCAAGATAAGGGCGCTTTGGGAAGTATTCTTCAAGCATTAGGTGCAAATGAACAGCGGCTTAAAGCTGCCATAGAACATATACGTGGCGGGAAAAAAGTAGAAGATCAAAATGCTGAAGATGTTCGCCAAGCATTGCAAAAATTTACTATTGATTTAACTGAGCGAGCAGAGCAAGGAAAATTAGATCCTGTCATTGGTCGTGATGATGAAATTCGACGTACCTTGCAAGTTTTACAACGCCGTACCAAAAACAATCCTGTATTGATTGGGCAACCGGGTGTGGGAAAAACCGCCATTGTAGAAGGTTTAGCCCAACGAATAGTAGATAATGAAGTACCAGAAGGTTTGAAAAATAAACGTGTTTTATCTTTAGATATGGGCGCTTTGGTTGCTGGGGCAAAATACCGTGGTGAATTTGAAGAGCGTTTAAAAGCTGTTTTGAGTGAGCTTGCTCAGGAAGAAGGACAAGTCATCCTATTTATTGATGAACTGCATACTATGGTTGGTGCAGGTAAAGCTGATGGCGCGATGGATGCCGGTAATATGCTTAAACCTGCGCTTGCAAAAGGTGACTTACACTGTGTTGGAGCAACTACCTTAGATGAATATCGAAAATATATTGAAAAAGATGCTGCTTTAGAACGCCGTTTTCAAAAAGTATTAATTGAAGAGCCAAGTGTAGATGACACTATTGCTATATTGCGTGGTTTAAAAGAGCGTTATGAATTACATCATAACGTTAATATTACTGATCCTGCGATTGTTGCAGCGGCCACTTTGTCACATCGATATATTAGTGACAGACAATTACCAGATAAAGCCATTGATCTAATTGATGAAGCTGCTTCTAGTATTCGCTTGCAAATGGACTCCAAACCAGAAGATTTAGATCGACTTGAACGGAGGTTAATCCAACTCAAGTTAGAGCAAAAAGCGTTAGAAAAAGATTCAGATGACGCGTCGAAAAAGCGTTTAGCACTTATTTCAGAGAAAATAAATGAGAAACAACAACAGTATGATGAATTAGATGAAGTGTGGACAACAGAAAAAGCAGCACTATATGGTACACAAACAATTAAAGAAGAATTAGAACAAGCACGTATTGAGTTAGAAGTGGCTAGAAGAAGCGGTGATTTAAATCGCATGTCTGAATTACAGTATGGCAAAATACCCGAGCTTGAAAAGCAACTCGATTTAGCTAGCCAGACAGAAATACAAGAAATGAGTTTACTGGCAAACAAAGTAACCGATGTCGAAATTGCCGATGTACTTAGCAAAGCTACTGGAATTCCCGTGGCCAAAATGTTAGAGCAAGAGCGTGATAAACTATTAAAAATGGAAGATGAGTTACATCAAAAAGTTATTGGTCAAGATGAAGCCGTTATATCGGTATCTAATGCTATTCGACGTTCAAGAGCAGGGCTTGCAGATCCAAACCAACCGATAGGCTCCTTTCTATTTTTAGGTCCCACAGGTGTGGGTAAAACCGAGTTAACTAAAGCATTAGCATATTTTCTATTTGACAGTGAAGATTCACTGATTCGCATAGATATGTCTGAATTTATGGAAAAACATTCGGTTTCTCGTTTAGTTGGCGCTCCTCCTGGTTATATTGGCTTCGAGGAAGGTGGCTATTTAACTGAAGCCGTACGTCGTAAACCTTATTCAGTAATATTGTTGGATGAAATTGAAAAAGCGCACCCGGATATATTTAATATATTATTACAAGTACTTGATGATGGCCGATTAACTGATGGGCAGGGTCGAACAGTTAATTTTAAAAATACTGTCATTATTATGACCGCGAATATTGGCTCGGATATAATCCAACAATTTAGTGATGATAGTCAATATCAACAAATGAAAACTAAAGTAATGAATGAGGTCAGTCATCACTTTAAGCCTGAATTTATTAATCGTATTGATGAATCTGTGGTTTTTCATCCTTTATTAGCAGAGCAAATTCAGCAAATTGCTGGTATTCAAATAGAAGTACTATCGCAACGTTTAGCTGAACAAAATCTGACATTAGTGGTTAGTTCACAAGCGTTGGAGTTAATATCAGAAGTAGGGTTTGATCCCATTTTTGGCGCAAGACCCCTAAAACGAGCTATTCAAAAAGGATTAGAAAACCCTTTAGCACAAAAATTACTAGCAAATGAATTTACAGCAGGAAGTACTGTTAATATTATTGTTGAAAATGGAAAGCTAGTTTTTAACTAAAGGTTAGTTATTTGGTATTAATAAGCCAGACTAAATTACTAATATTAACTAGGAATGTAAAGAAATCACCTTTAATGGGTGATTTTTAATCGAACAACCATAAAACTGAAAATAATGCTTGAACCCTTTATGTCGATCTATATAATGCGCATCAGTTCCAAGGGGGTCAGCCAAAAAGCTTAATCAACTGGACGTTTTGATAAGTTATCTCATTACTTTTT
>CAJXQM010000026.1 GCA_913058145.1 uncultured Colwellia sp. | reverse complement strand
GGTTTTTTTCATTTTTGTTCAAACACATTAACTAGCCAGCCAATGTATAGTGATACGCTTTACGCCATAGAAAGCGCCAAAGCTAACAATGTTGTTATCAGTTTTGATGTTAATTTACGCCAACAACTTTGGAATGATTTAACGTTATTACCTGAAAGAGTTGAAGCGTGTATTCAAAAAAGCGACATCATTAAGTTAAGTAAAGATGAAGCATTCTATTTAGCCCACCTTAAACAAGTAAGTGTTGAAGAATATATTACTTACATATTAACGTTAGGCGCAAAATTGGTCGTTATTACTGATGGACCTAATGCGGTTCAAGTAACTTCTAATAGTTACTCAGTATTGGTTGACGTACCTAAAATATCACCCGTTGACACCACCGGTGCAGGTGATAGTTTTATTTCAGGATTTTTATTCTCTTTAGCTGAAACAGTAAACAATAGTACCAACATAGAAACATTGTTTGATGCTATTGAACAACGTGAATATATTTCTACCGCCGTATTATTTGGCGCTAAATGTGGTGCATTTACCTGTCAGAAGAAAGGTGCTTTTACTGCATTACCTAAGCTAGCAGACCTATAGCCTTTACCATATTTATTTATATTTACTTTATTTAGGATCGACATGCAATCTAGAGAAGAACTTAAAAGTTGGCAGCAATTAACACAACATGCCCAGCTAATGAAAAAGCTACATATGAAAGACTTATTTGCTCAAGATAGTGAGCGCTTCAGTAAGTTTTCAATAAAGTTACCCTCTATACTATTAGATTATTCTAAAAACACGATAACAGAAGAAACGCTTTCGTTATTAACTGATTTGGCAAAAGAATGTGAAGTAGAAGCATGGCGTGAAAAAATGTTCACTGGCGAACGAATTAACAAAACTGAAGATCGTGCTGTTTTGCATACGGCATTAAGAGATAGCTCACAAAAACCACTTTGGGTGAATGGCAAAAACATTTCAGAAGATATTGAAAAAACACTCAATCAGGTTAAAACGTTTAGTGAAGATATTCGTCAAGGTACATGGAGAGGATATTCAGGGGAACGGATCACAGATATTGTGAATATTGGCGTTGGTGGCTCTAACTTAGGGCCTCAAATGGTTACCGAAGCCTTGAAACGATTTAGTGATAACTGTGTTAACGTTCATTATGTTTCTAACGTTGATGGCACCCAAATAGCTGAAGTACTACGGCCATTAAATCCAGAAAAAGTACTCTTTATTGTGTCGAGTAAAACATTTACCACGACAGAAACTATGTTAAATGCTAAAACTGCGATCAAATGGCTAACCGCGTCATCATTTGATCAATCGGTTATCGCAAAACACTTTATTGCTGTTACTGCCAATAAAGAAAACGCCATGAAATATGGCATATCAGAAGCCAACATCTTTGATATGTGGGATTGGGTTGGTGGACGATTTTCATTATGGTCTGCTATCGGGCTTCCTATTGCCATTAACCTTGGTTTTGAGCATTTTAAAGCGCTGTTAGATGGTGCTTATGAAATGGATTGCCATTTTTGTAACACCCCAATAGAAAAGAATATTCCCGTAATTTTAGCGTTATTAAGTATATGGAATTGCACTTTTTTAGGCGCTCAATCTCAAGCTATTTTACCTTACGATCAATCCTTACATATGTTATCGGCTTATCTGCAACAAGCGGAGATGGAAAGTAATGGTAAATCGGTTAATTGGGATGGTGAAACGATCAATTATCCAACGGTTCCGTCAATATGGGGTGAGTTAGGTATTAATGGTCAACATGCTTTTTATCAATATTTACATCAAAGTAATAATATTGTTCCCGCCGACTTTATTGGTTCAGTAGAAAGTGTAACCCCTATAGAGGGACATCATGAAGCTCTTATGTCTAATTTTTTCGCACAAACTGAAGCTTTAATGCAAGGTGTTGATGAGCAACAAGTTAGAGCAGATTTAACAGCCAAAGGACGATCACCTAGCTACATAGATAAAGTCGCTCCGCATAAGGTACATAAAGGTAACAGACCAACCAACACATTATTAATGAATAAAATTTCCCCCTTTACGCTTGGTAGTTTAATTGCGATATACGAGCATAAAATATTTGTTCAAGGCATTATTTTACAAATATGCTCTTTTGACCAATGGGGAGTAGAGCTTGGTAAAGGGTTAGCCAGTAGAATTGAAAAGGAGCTTAATAATAACTCTATCGATCAAGCTCATGATAGTTCTACATGGAATCTTATGATGCACTACAAAGAAGTGAATAGTCGTACAAAATAAAAACATATATAACAGTTACTTTAAACCAACTTTAGTTTTATAAGCAAAATAATCATGAATAAACACCCTTACTACTCGATAGATATAGAAAATGGTGCACGAATTATTTTAACACCGTGCCCTGGAACACAGGGCGTTGAACTTGAAACATCAATAAAAAACTTGAAACAAACGGGGTCAACTTTACTTTTAACTCTAATGTTTGATGAAGAAATAACAAAAAACTGCATACAGTCAATTCCTGATTTTTGCAAAGAATATGATATTACTTGGTTACAGTTACCTATCGTTGATGATGATATTCCAGATAACGCATTTGAAAGTAAATGGAAGTTATATAAAAAGTTTATCCTAGCAACAATTAAAAATGAAGGCTGTTTGGTTATTCACTGTAAAGGCGGTATTGGTAGGACAGGGTTAGTGGCAGCAATGATATTATATTGCTATGGATATCCAATCGAAAAAGCAATTAATTGTGTTCAAAGTATTAGACATAACTCTTTAAGAAATAAAGAACAGTTAGCTTACCTCTATTCCTTCGCAACTTAGATAATTAGTTTTCGTATTCGAAGAAAATTTATACCTTTTAAATGCACAAGGTGATCGTAGATCTTATGGCGCTTTGTGCCCCAAAGCACCTTAGAATTATTAATTTTATGTCAGCTTTATGATCATAAAGCTGACCCTCTTTGAAACTGATTTTTTATGTCACCAAACACAAATTAAGTATTAAAATAGAATTTATATTTTGTTCCGCTTTCGTATCAAAGAAGGCATTAGGTTTGACGGGAAGATACATTTCATTACCCACTACCAATTCATAACAAAAGTGTTATTAGATATTGATAAACAGCTAATAAAAAAACCCGAACATTGCTATTCGGGCTTTAATTTAAATGGTTAGAGCTTCAGTAATAGATTTAAAATCTATTACATCATACCACCCATTCCACCCATACCACCGCCCATGCCGCCCATATCAGGCATGCCTTGAGCTGCATCTTGTGGTGCATCGGTAATCATCGCTTCAGTCGTTAACATTAAGCCTGCAATTGATGCGGCAAATTGTAATGCACTACGTGTTACTTTAGTCGGGTCAAGAATGCCCATTTCTAACATATCACCGTAAGTACTGTTACCAGCATTGTAACCGTAGTTACCTTTGCCATTACGTACTTCGTTAAGCACTACTGATGCTTCATCACCACAGTTAGCAACGATTTGACGAAGTGGCGCTTCCATCGCGCGAATCGCTACGTTGATGCCGTGAGTTTGATCTTCGTTGATACCTTCCATGTCTTTAATTGCTTCAGCAACACGAACAAGAGCAACACCACCACCAGCAACTACGCCTTCTTCAACAGCAGCACGAGTTGCATGTAATGCATCTTCAACGCGGGCTTTTTTCTCTTTCATTTCAATTTCAGTAGCCGCGCCAATTTTAACTACGGCAACACCGCCAGCTAATTTAGCTAAACGCTCTTGTAATTTTTCTTTGTCATAATCAGAAGATGACTCTTCAATTTGACCACGAATTTGCGAAACACGTGCTTTGATGTCAGCATCATCACCTACACCATCAATGATGATAGTCGTGTCTTTAGAAATAACGACACGCTTAGCTTGACCTAAATCTTCTAATGTTGCTTTTTCAAGCTCCATGCCAATTTCTTCAGAAATAACAGTGCCGCCCGTTAAGGTAGCCACATCTTGTAGCATCGCTTTACGACGGTCACCAAAACCAGGTGCTTTAACTGCGGCAACTTTAACAATACCGCGCATGTTATTAACTACTAATGTTGCAAGGGCTTCACCTTCAACGTCTTCAGCTATAATTAATAACGGCTTACCTGATTTAGCAACAGCTTCTAAGGTCGTTAACAATTCACGAATGTTAGAGACTTTTTTATCCACTAAAAGAATAAATGGGCTTTCTAGTTCAACGCTGCCATTTTCTTGATTGTTAATGAAATAAGGTGATAAGTAACCACGATCAAACTGCATACCTTCAACTACGTCTAATTCGTCTGTTAGCGCTTGGCCTTCTTCAACAGTAATAACGCCTTCAGCGCCTACTTTTTCCATAGCAGTGGCAATTATTTTACCTACTGTTTCATCTGAGTTAGCAGAAATAGTACCCACTTGCTCAATAGCCTTATTGTCCGTACATTCTTGAGAAAGGTTTTTTAATTCTGCAACAGCAGCAATAACCGCTTTATCGATACCGCGCTTAAGATCCATTGGATTCATACCCGCTGCGATAGATTTTAAACCTTCATTGACAATGGCTTGTGCTAACACTGTAGCAGTAGTTGTTCCGTCACCGGCTTCATCATTGGCTTTAGAAGCAACTTCTTTCACCATTTGTGCGCCCATGTTTTCAAATTTGTCTTCTAATTCAATTTCTTTAGCAACGGTAACACCATCTTTTGTGATTGTTGGACCACCAAAAGATTTGTCAATTACTACATTACGACCTTTAGGGCCTAATGTTACTTTTACCGCGTCGGCTAATACATTCACACCACGTAGCATTTTTGCACGTGCGTCATTACCAAATAATACGTCTTTTGAAGCCATGTTATGTATTCCTATAATTTTTTGTTTAGTTACACCATTATTGAAATAGTGTTCAGTCTATATACACTAATAAAATTGAGCCTTTACTTTAATCTAGTTTGCTCAAAAGCAAAGAAGAAGCACGGAGCTGACGCTAGTCAGTGAGTGCTTCTGATGCCACTATTGAGTTAACTAGTGACATAAAAATACCTTCGACTATTCTACGATTGCTAGAATGTCAGCTTCACTTAAAATAAGTACTTCTTCGCCATCAATTTTTTCAGTTTTCAAGCCGTAGCCTTCTGAAAAGATAACTTGGTCACCTACTTTAACGTCTAAAGCACGTACTTCACCGTTTTCTAATACACGACCATTGCCCACAGCAATAACTTCACCGCGCGTAGATTTTTCAGCTGCACTACCCGTTAAAACAATGCCACCGGCTGATTTTGATTCAACTTCTTTACGTTTTATAATTACACGGTCATGTAATGGACGAATACTCATTTATTTTCTCCTGAGGGTGTTCAATTAATAGGTTAATTTGTTGTTACTAGAAGTGGGGATGAAATTAGTATTCACAAGTCCACCGATTGTCTTTTTATTCTTTACGGGTGTATTCGCCATCAATAGTGTCACTCTGATGATGAGAGATAACTTTGCTCTCTGGATTTGATGTTTGAGAGAACCCTTCATTTTCATAGGTATTTCCGTGATAAAAGCTCGCGCTAGCCTGACTTCCTGCACCATGGGCATTAACGTTAATATGCTTTTGTACGTATGTGGCAATCGCTTGGCGAATGCTAGGCACGAGTAACGATAGACCAAAAATATCAGTAACAAAACCAGGAGTAACTAGCAATACGCCGGCGACTAATAACATAAGTCCCGTCACAATCTCACTCGATGGCACCTCACCCTGTGCCATTTTAGCTTGTACCGATTGCAGTGTTGCTAAACCTTGCTGACGAACATATTTTGCGCCGATCCACGCACTCAAAATAACAATACCAATTGTTGGCCACATTCCAAGTAATTCACCTACTTGCATTAGCACGCTAATTTCAATAATAGGGATAATAATAAAAAGTACAAATAACAAACGAAACATAATGATTCCTTATTTTATATGAAACTTATATTTGGGTTAAATAGGTCTTTTTCAAGGTGTTTATCCCCCTGAGAAAAAATGCACTATTAAATACTAGTATTGTTAAGTTTTTTTTAAGAGAATACGAGTAAATTACATTGTCATTGGAAATGAAGAATTGTTTCAATGAATACTATCTACTTGTCCAAAGAAAGCGGTGACTCAACATTCAAGCAATTATATGTGCGAATAAATGAATACACCCTATGATGTAGTAGAAGTGATTGCCTTGAACATCCAGCAAGGTGATACGCATTATTTACACTGGATAACTGAATCGTTGCAATAAAATAAATGAAAAAATCCTCTTTGTTTCTTAACTTGATTGTTAGTCTACTTTTGACTTTGGTAACCTTGTTGCCCACAATCAGCCACGCCCAACAATCTATTTTTGATACCTCAAATAGCTCTTTATTTAGTAATGATGAGGAGTTTTTGAAAGTAGACCAAGCTTTTTCTTTTAATTTTGATCAACAAAACGACCAGTTACATATCACCTTCAATATTAGCGAAGGGTATTATCTCTATCGTCATCAATTTAAGTTTACCGCTAACAATGCAACTTATACAGCTATTGACTTACCAATAGGCTTAGATCATGAAGATGAGTTTTTTGGTATCCAACAAATCTATAAAGATCAACTAAAATTCACCTTGAACATTGAACAAGCAAACGAAAACTCTAGCATCACTATTCGTTATCAAGGCTGTGCAGAAAAAGGTTTATGCTATCCACCAACCAAGAAGATAATCACACTTGATCGTTTACTTATAAACAACAAACCTAATGATACTTCAGCTGTTTTTTCAGCCCTTACTAACGTGGATAACAGCACTAATTTAACCAAACAGAACACTCAAGAGGTTGACCAAGCATCAACAAGTAGTGAGCAGCATCAACTGGCAGACATGTTGAAGCAAGACAGCCTGATAGTAACGTTAGTCGCTTTTTTTGTTGGTGGCTTGTTGCTATCGTTTACGCCCTGTGTTTTTCCTATGTATCCTATTTTAACGGGGATTATTGTTGGTCAAGGTAAGGCGCTGACTACTAAAAAGGCGTTCACTTTATCATTTTTCTATGTACAAGGTATGGCCGTCACTTACACCTTACTCGGTATTGTAGTCGCTTTAGCGGGTGCGCAATTCCAAGCTATTTTTCAACACCCTTTTGTATTGATTGCACTAAGCGTTTTATTTATCTTTCTAGCGCTCTCTATGTTTGGTGTTTTCAATTTAGCATTACCCGCAAGCTGGCAAAATAAATTGAACAACATAAGTAATAAGCAAAAAGGTGGATCTATTGCTGGTGTAGTTATGATGGGTGTTATTTCTGGCTTGGTGGCGTCTCCTTGTACAACCGCACCGCTCACTGGAGCTTTATTATATATATCTCAAACTGGGGATGTGGTCTTAGGCGCATCGGCATTATATGCCTTAAGTTTAGGTATGGGGCTACCGCTATTAATATTGGGTAGTTCTGGCGGAAAGTTATTACCTAAAGCCGGTGCTTGGATGAATATTATCAAAAATATTTTTGGTTTATTGTTATTAGCTGTACCTATATTTTTACTTGAACGCTTCATTCCTGAAATTGCCAGTCAAGCATTATGGGCAATATTAGTATTAAGCGCTGCAAGTTATTTCTATGTTGCCAATATTAACGGTAGTAGTCGAAGCTTCTGGTTTGGTGCCCGTTCACTCGTCATATTCTTAATGATGTTTGTTGGCGCAAATATGGCTTATCAACTTGTTGTACCTAGCCACAACGTACCTGCAATGGAATCAAGCCCCGCTCAAACAGTACAGCACTTTACACAAGTGAAAACATTAGCAGAATTACATGCCGCTATTACACAGGCTAATTCACAAGGAAAAACAGTTATGCTAGATTTATATGCTGACTGGTGTATAGCGTGTAAAGAGTTTGAAAAATATACTTTTTATGATGCTAATGTACAAAAATCTTTAGCTAACTCAGTGTTGCTACAAATAGATTTAACCGATACCGGTACTAACGATAATGTTGAGTTGATGGAGCATTTCAACGTTTTTGGCTTACCTTCTATTTTATTCTTTAATTTACAAGGAGAAGAATTAAGCCAGCAGCGCATTACTGGCTTTATGGAGGCTGATGAATTTAGTGTGCATGTTAAGGCTATATTTTAACTGACCACCTATTTGTAGTATTTTGGTTTATGTCAGTTATTCTTTAAAAGCAGTCGTAATGGCTGCTTTTTTACTCGAGTTTTCCTGTAACCGCCTTGAACATGAGTGTTAATTAACGCAAAGAATTCCCCTTCAGGGCCAGCTTTGAAATACAACAAAAAGCACTAATAATAAGCACCATACTCAATAAAAACTAATCGCTCAAAAAAACGAACAGATAAGACCAGTATTTTGCGGCTATATTCTTCGAAAACACTATAATAATCGCCTAAATGATAAAAATATAATTTTTTAGTTCACTCTCGCATTATTTTATGTAATCATTATGTGTGAATTAATTTTATAGGTGTTTTTGACGAAGATGACTACAAAGTTCAAAATTTTAGTGTTAAATGGGCCAAATTTAAACATGTTAGGTAAACGTGAACCTGAAATATATGGTGCGCAAACTTTAGATGAAATAATTAGCCAATTAACACAACAAGCACAAACAAAAGAAATTGAGCTCTCTCATGTACAGTCAAATGCTGAACATGAATTGATTAATACTATTCATCAAGCATTTCATAAAATCGATTTCATTATTATAAACCCTGCGGCTTTTACTCACACTAGCGTAGCGCTTCGAGATGCATTGTTAGCCGTAAGCATTCCTTTTATTGAAGTGCATTTATCGAATGTGCACGCAAGGGAAAACTTTAGGCAACATTCCTATTTATCCGATGTAGCTAACGGCGTTATATGTGGATTAGGCGCCAAAGGTTATAACTATGCACTTGAATCAGCAAAAGAGTATTTAGAAAAAAAAGATAAGAAGTGATGAGTACCGGCAACGATGCTAGCGAAACTCAACACTCGACATATATTTAACTTAAATGAAGGCATTACAATGGATATTCGCAAGATAAAAAAACTTATCGAGTTAGTAGAAGAATCAGGAATAAACGAATTAGAAATTTCTGAAGGTGAAGAATCTGTACGAATTTGCCGTGGCGCTCCTGTCGTTGCAGCCCCCATAATGCAAGCAGCACCGCTTGCAGCACCTATAATGCAAGTGGCACCACTTGCTGAGGCTGCAGCACCTACACCAGTACAAACGGGTCACATAGTTCGTTCTCCAATGGTGGGCACTTTTTACGGTTCAACTTCTCCTGATGCAGCACCATTCACCGAAGTGGGTAAGCATGTAAATGCTGGCGATACATTATGTATTATCGAAGCCATGAAAATGATGAACCAAATTGAAGCAGATAAATCCGGTGTTATCAAAGAAATCTTAGCGCAAAATGAAGATGCTATTGAATTTGACCAACCGCTATTCATCATTGAATAAGCCCAACCTACAAGGGTCATTCCATGTTAGATAAAGTTGTTATCGCCAACCGTGGCGAAATTGCCTTAAGAATATTACGCGCTTGTAAAGAGCTTGGTATCAAAACCGTTGCTGTACACTCAACCGCCGATAAAGACTTAAAGCATGTACTATTAGCCGATGAAACCATTTGTATTGGTAAAGCATCAGCACTTGATAGTTATTTAAATGCACCTGCAATAATTACCGCAGCAGAAATTACTAATGCGGTAGCTATCCACCCTGGGTATGGTTTTTTAGCCGAAAATGCTGATTTTGCTGAACAAGTAGAAAAATCAGGCTTTGCCTTTATCGGTCCAAAAGCCGAGAGCATACGTATAATGGGAGACAAAGTTGCGGCTATTCGAGCAATGAAAGCAGCTGGCGTACCTTGTGTACCAGGTTCAGACGGCCCATTAACAGATGATGACGCTGCAAATAAAGCCCATGCTAAACGTATTGGTTATCCTGTTATCGTTAAAGCTGCTGGTGGCGGTGGTGGTCGTGGTATGCGCGTTGTGCGTACCGAAGAAGAATTGGTTGATTCTATTGCGTTAACTAAGAAAGAAGCTGGCACTATATTCAAAAATGATATGGTTTACATGGAAAAGTTCCTTGAAAATCCACGTCATGTTGAAATTCAAATAATGGCTGATGGGCAAGGAACTGCCATTCATTTAGGTGAGCGTGATTGTTCAATGCAACGTCGCCATCAAAAGGTTGTTGAAGAGGCACCAGCACCAGGTATTACACCTGAAATGCGTGCAAAAATTGGTGAGCGCTGTTGTAATGCTTGTGTTGAAATTAATTATCGTGGTGCTGGTACTTTTGAATTCTTATATGAAAACGGTGAGTTCTACTTCATTGAAATGAACACACGTATTCAAGTTGAACATCCAGTAACTGAGATGATTACGGGTGTCGACTTAATAAAAGAACAACTACGCGTAGCTGCAGGACAACCTTTATCTTATACCCAAGATGATATTAAAATTGCAGGTCACTCAATTGAATGTCGCATCAACGCTGAAGATCCACGCACTTTTATTCCTTCGCCGGGTAAAATAACGCGCTTCCACCCACCTGGTGGCTTAGGTGTTCGTTGGGATTCTCACGTCTATGCTGATTATTCTGTACCACCTCATTATGATTCAATGGTTGGTAAGTTAATCACTTGGGGTGATAATCGTGACGTAGCGATTGCTCGTATGCGCAATGCGTTATCAGAATTAGTTATTGATGGCATCAAAACCAATATTACTTTGCATCAAGATATTTTAAATGATCAAGGTTTCGTTAATGGTGGTGCAAACATTCACTACCTAGAAAAAAAATTGGCTGAATCTGAGTAGATTAGATAATAGCATTCAACAAAAAAGCTCTGCATTTGCAGGGCTTTTTTTTGTTTTCTAACAATTTATTGTATAATAATATAGTAATCCAAACGAGACAAACCATGGCCCTATTAATAGAAAAACCTATACCTCCTGCCGACGATGACTGCTGTGGTGGTGGCGCTTGTAACCCTTGCGTATGGGATCCTTATTATGCAGAGCTACAAAAATGGCGTATTGAACAAGCAAGAATCAAAGACCAAAAAACACAAAACAGTGTTACATAACCAACTGGCATCCTCCTCTACAACACACGTATTGGCATTTTATAAATTGTTAAATTCACTGTCTGCAACGAACCTCACGCTAATACCAAAATAGAGTACTCATATGGTATATATCACATTGAATTAAGTTTATTGAATTCACAGTAATCACGAAACGAGTCGTGCTTGGATAAAATGGACAGAATCACTACTCATTTTAAATAAGTGTTTATTTTTTGGTTTAGTTTAAGTAACCGTATTGCTAATCATATTGATCCACAAAGTTAATGCTAAACTAAATTATTAAATGTTAAATGTTAAGTTATGGGGACGTAATAATTGTCAAAATCAAATGATACACTGCATGTGATCAGTGAGTTAAATGCTATTAATGAGCAACTTATTCCATTAAAGGAGATAGCAGATAGAGAACGTGCCTCTATCTATGGACTAACAGGGATGGTTTACACTCCACATATAGATACCTATATGCAGGTATCTATAAAGAAGGCTGAGATATTAGCCTGCTTAAAAAGACAAAAAATAATGCCGTTGTCAGAGGTCGAATTGATCACTACAGCCTTAGATAGTCTACATAAGAGAGCTAAAAATAACGCTATCGTTGAATACAAAGGTAATAATTACCAACGCCGGTTCTCACCATTGAAATTAAGTAAATCAGGTAAAAGTGTCCAAAAATGGGCTAAGTTCTGGCTTTTACTATTATCAGATGAAAAAATCAATCCATGCTGGAACAACCAAGTACGAGAGATTTGGCCAACATATTTTTTAATTAGAACGGTCGATCTGTGATTAGGCTTAGTTAAATTGAGTTATAGAGTTGCAGGATTTTCTGTCATAGTAAAACACCATATAAATACGGCTACTTTACCAATTTTTATCTACTAAATACTAAAAAGCCCGCTAATTTAGCGGGCTTTAAATAACTATTCTAGTTATAAATTAACTGTGTGCTAAAACGGTATATCATCATCAAAATCAATTGATGGCTCTTGAGGGTTTACTTTAGGTGCTTGCTGCTGCCCTTGTTGAGAGAAGCCACCTTGCTGCTGTTGAAAGCCACCTTGTGGTTGCTGTTGACGTTGCTGTTGAGGTTGCTGCTGCCCTTGTTGAGAAAAGCCACCTTGTTGCTGCGCCGGTTTATTATATTGCTGTTGCGATGGTTGTTGTTGAGGAGGTTGCTGCTGCCCTTGTTGAGAAAAGCCACCACTTTGTTGACCTGATGGTTTTCCATCTAACATTTGCATTACACCATTAAAGCCTTGCAATACTATTTCAGTCGTATATTGATCTTGACCTTGTTGGTTAGTCCATTTACGTGTTTGTAATGAGCCTTCAAGATATACCTTTGAGCCTTTTTTTAAATATTCACCCGCAATTTCGGCTAATTTACCGAACATAACCACACGATGCCATTCAGTTTTTTCTTTTTGCTCACCCGTTTGCTTATCTTTCCATGTATCAGACGTTGCTACAGTAATATTCGCTACTGCGCCACCATTTGGCATAAAACGTACCTCAGGATCTTTACCTAAGTTACCTAAAATTGTTACTTTATTTACACCAGCCATGAAAAATCCTATTAAGTTGTGCACTTCTAAAACAAGGTGAATACCAAATAAACAACTTATACTAGAGTTATAAAAAATTTAATTAAGAGAGTAATTCTATAGGGAGAATCGATAAAATTCGAGTGCTTTTTACATTTAAAAGCGATTTATTTCTAGCTAGTTGATTTTGCTAAGTTTAGATTACTCTAGCTTGATCTAAATGCTGCGTTAGCTCTACCTTAATATCGTCCTGTATTTTCGGCAATTGTTGAGTTTTGCAATCAAAATGTACCATCGCAGGAGTGCCCGACAAACATTTTTCATCGTGTTGCCAGAGTTCTTGTTATACATCAAATGATGCTCCACCAATACGACTAATAAAGGTTTACACTTCAACTTATTACCTACAAAACAATTGTCCGTGATATGAAATCTCTATTTTGGCAATAATCAACTGTCATTGCAGGGATATAAATCAGGAGTAAATAACCGAAAAATAGGCTTGTTGGCTCCCTTAAATCAGACAAGAACGTTAGTATTATTTATGTGTCCAAGTGCATCCACATCGTTAAATCGCAGAGTGATGGTGGTTTTATACATTGATTATATATCTCTACTTTTATTCATTTTAATCAGTATAATAACGTTATATGAAAAAGCTAGCTTACTCATACAAGAAAGTAAAAATGAAGCTAAACATCCTACCATGGAGTCATTTATTAGTGTCATTACCATTGTTAATTGTGCCTACGCAGCAGGTAAAGTATTTCTCCTTGAAGGGCTATGAATATTTTTATTGAAAATAATCATATTACCCAAAGTGTGAATGTAGCTAACCCCAGTATGCCTATTAAATCGATTTTGGTCTCTATATTCATAATGGGTATATCGATATCACACGCTTATGGACAAGAAAAAACTTGCTTTCAAGGACGACAAAAAGTCATTTTCAAACCACAAACTATTTTTGATGAGAATGAACAAGGCTTTTCCGTTGTGCATCATTGGGCTAATGCTATTCATATAGATACTAAAAAAATAACACTTGAAAATGAAGCGGCTTTTTTTATTGAAAAATGTGAGAAAAATTTTGCTGATATGGCTGAATTAGAAAGACATTTACGCAGTCGAAAATATTTACGTGATGCTAAAATAACCAGTGATAAAATGGTAGAAAATATCACCGTCACTACTTGGGACAATTGGTCGCTAATGCCAACCATCAGTTTTGGTCGCCAAGGGGGTGAAAGTACTTATAGCTTCGGCATAAAAGAGCGTAATTTACTGGGTTTAGGCATTGGAGTAGAGGTTCAAACGTATAAAAGTTCACAACGTAAAGGCTATAAATTAAAAAGTACTATTCCTTTATTTCGAAAAAAAAATATTGATATAAAGTTACGCTTTGCCGACAACGATGATGGTACTCAACAATCACTATTTTTACAAAAACACTTTGCCAGCTTTTATACCAATGATGCCTATAACATTGGTTTTAATGAAGAGTCACATAACGATACCATTTATCAAAATGATAGTGAACTAGCAATATTTACGCATAATATCAGTTTTAAAAATGCAGAATATGCTTGGCTTGATTCTAATACTAACAGTGCATCATTAAGATACCGTATCGGCATCACTCAAGATCAGCATACATTTTCTCCTGTAGATAACACTGAAAATAGTATTCACTCATCGTTTCTTCCGCAAGATCGAGACTTTATCTATCCATGGCTAGGTGTTGACTACATAGAGAAAAACTTTAAAAAACTGACCAATATCCATTTGATCACTCAAATAGAAGACTTTAATCATGGTTGGAAATTGAGCTCTCGCTTAGGGATTAGTGATGGTACAAAAGAAAACAATGCTTGGGCTTTATTTCAAGTAAATATAGGCAAGGGCTTTGAAATTCATGATAAAGCGCTATTACTAATGAATATAGCCCTTCATAATGACATTTATAAGCAACATGATAATCGCTTATTACTCAGCATTAATGCCGAGTATTTTTACAATATCAATCCGAGCTGGGGATTTTATTTAAGCAATACCAATATAGTGAGTAAAAACCAATACCTTGATAAGCCTATTACTATAGGTGGAAGTAGTGGGTTACGAGGATTTCCGCTGCAATACCAACATGGCGAGCATAGTATAAAGTTCACTAGTGAAATACGCTATTATCCACATATCAATTTATTTAAATTGTTTGATTTAGCGGGTGTAGCCTTCTTAGATAGCGGTAAAGCTTTTGGTGATTCAGTCGCTGATAATCGTGAAGAGGCTTTATTACATTCTGTCGGTATCGGCGCAAGACTTTATTCACCTCATTCAACCGGAAGTCATCAAGTGATACATATTGATTTTGCTTTTCCACAAAGTAATAACACTGGCATTAATAGCTTTGAAATCAGAGTTGAAGCGAAACACTCTTTTTAACCCTTAGACAAAACTAATAACTTCCCATAGAACCGATCACAAGAAACGCTTTATAATACGATCAATTTGGGTAATGCGTATTTTTTTAAGGAGTTTTTTCGGTTTATCTGGGTAATCACTAACACCTTCAATTTCAGTGTAATGATTAATCGGTTTGGCATATTCCATAATATTGATAAGTTCAGCAGAGACTTTAGGCATCAATCCTTGTGAAGGGTCATCAAGTAATAAACCGTTCTCTAAATCCAATGACCAAGCGCGTGGGTTCAAATTACTACCTGTTAATAAATGATAACGCTCATCACTTATAATCCCTTTCAAATGAAAACTATTCTTTTCATTTTGCCATACATGTATAGTTAATAGTCCATTATCAATAAAGTTCTGATATCGTTTCACAAAACGTTTTAATAACATTTCATAAACATAAGGCACGATACCTATGGTGGTGAATTCGTTTTCATCGGCAATATAAAAATCATTCGCGGTTTTATCCCCTACAACAATCGTTATTTTTACGCCACGCTTTAATGCTTTAATCACATCACGTGCTAATACTGGCGGTAAATTAAAATAAGGGGTTAAAATTAATAGCTTTTTTTCAGTCTTTTTGATGGTTTGGCGAATCACTTTATTTAACTGATTTTTTCTACGCCCATAACCAATCAAAGGCATAATTGATATTGGGTTAGTAACAACGCCAGATGCTTTTTTATCATCCGCAAGTTGTATTTTATAAACTGATGTCTTTAACAAAGATCTCAACGCAATGATATTACGCCTTTGCTGCGCTTGATTTGGTATGTTAGGCTCATTTAATAAAGGAGCCAAATTGGATTTTACAAAAGTATTCGTTAGATACTGACAAAAGCTATTCGCTAGCGGCGCACAAGTAATTTGATAATAACGATCTAAGCGATACCGCGCTCCCTGCTGCATATATATATCATTAATACTCGCACCTGTATAAAAAAGCAAGTTATCAAAAACCATACCCTTTAAATGCAATACACCAAATAACTCTTTAGGTTTAACAGCGATACCATAAATAGCAATTTTTTGTTGATATTGTTCAGCAAGTGCAAGATATATAGCCCGATTTCCCAGACTTCCTTTTTCACCTATAAGGCCACGTTGACCGCGATGATAATCAACAAAAATTTTTATGTCTAATTCAGAGGTTTTAGCCTTAGCTTGATACAATGCATGCAGCACTTCTCTTCCAGCGTCATCATCTTGTACATAAAGTGCTGATATATAGATACGTTGGCGAGCACTCGAAATCAGTGACAACAACTGTGCTTTATATTCTTTTGGCGTAGAGAAAATGTCTATATCACCACTACTAACCAATAAATTTTTCATTTCAAAAGTCAAAGGTAAAATCTTACTTACTTCACAATAATTACGTTAGCAGCAGTATAGCCTTGTTTTATACTGCTTTACACTGATTTACCAACAAATCACCGCATTAGATGATCACAGCTAACTCAGCTGCTTGTCGAATGGCACGTTTTGCATCAAGTTCCGTGGCAACATTCGCACCACCAATAAGGTGCACACTCATACCAACACTTTCAAGCGCCTGCTGTAATTCTCGATTTGATTCTTGCCCTGCACATATAATGACATTATCAACTGCTAGTAATTGCTCTTTACCCTCAATTTCAATGAGTAAGCCATCATCAGTAATTGATTTATAACTAACGCCTGGTAACATTTTAACACCATGCTTTATTAAATTAGCGCGATGCACCCAACCAGAAGTTTTACCTAAATCTTTGCCCACCTTCGTCGCTTTTCGTTGTAATAAGGTAATTTGTCGTTCAGGTACGTAAGGCTTCGTTGATTTCTTTTCTAGCAGAGCACCTGATTGTTGATAAGCTTTATCTACGCCCCAATTTTTTAACCAGGCATTTAGGTCTGTCGTCAACGATTCCCCTTTTTCCGCAAGGTAGGTAGCCACATCAAAACCTATACCGCCAGCGCCAATAATGGCCACTTTTTTACCCACACAAACTTTATCTCTTAGTACTTGTAAATAACTCAGCACTTTAGGGTGATCTATCCCTTCAATATTTAGTTTTCTAGGCTTGATACCCGTTGCTAAAATCACCTCATCAAAACCTGCCGCTAATAATTTATCGCTACTTTGCTCACTGTTTAAATGTACTGGCACATTAAGCAACGCCAGTTGTTTGTTAAAGTAGCGTATCGTTTCATAAAACTCTTCTTTACCCGGTATTTGCTTAGCGACATTAAACTGTCCACCTATTTCACTTATTTTGTCAAATAACTCGACTTGATGCCCTCGCCTAGCCGCATAAACACTAAAGGCTAAACCGGCAGGACCCGCACCTATTACGGCTAATTTTTTAGATTTTTGGCTTTTATCAAGCTTATTAAGCGTAAGTTCCGTTTCATAACAGGCAAAAGGATTGACTAAACAAGAAGCACGTTTTTGTTTAAAGACATGATCCAAGCATGCCTGATTACAACCAATACAGGTATTAATTTCATCTGCTTTGTTCTCTGCTGCTTTATTAACAAAATCAGCATCAGCCAGAAAAGGCCTTGCCATCGAGACCATGTCAGCCTGCCCCGTAGCTAAAATATTTTCAGCTACCACTGGTGTATTAATACGGTTAGTCGTAATCAAAGGTATTGACACTTCTTTTTTCATTCTCTCGGTAACCCAAGTAAATGCAGCACGTGGCACAGACGTTACAATGGTCGGTACACGCGCCTCATGCCAACCAATGCCTGTGTTTATTAACGTGGCTCCAGCTTTTTCAACTGCCTTTGCCATGGTAACCACTTCATCCCAACTATTACCACCTTCCACTAGATCGAGCATAGATAAGCGGAAAATAATAATAAATTTTTCACCTACTTTTGCCCTTACAGCTTTAATCGTTTCGATGCCCAAACGCATACGATTTTCAATGCACCCACCCCATTCGTCACTACGTTTGTTTGTTCGTAAACAAGCAAATTGATTAATTAAATAACCTTCACTGCCCATAATTTCTACACCATCATAACCCGCTTTAGCCGCTAACTTGGCCGCATGTGCATAATCTTTGATTGTGCTGTTAATTTGTCTTATAGACATCGCTTTTGGGGTAAAAGGAGTAATCGGCGATTTAACCTTGCTCGGCGCTACACTAAAAGGGTGAAAAGCATAACGACCGGTATGTAATAACTGTAGACATATTTTTGTTGGATATTGATGAACTGCCTTTGTCACTTGTTTATGTTTATTTACATGCCAAAAATGACTTAGTTCGCTGCCAAGAGGTTCAATTCTGCCACGCATATTTGGACTAACACCACCCGTAACAATTAAGCCAACACCCCCTTTAGCACGCGCTTCGTAAAAAGCGGCTAATTTTTCAAAGCCCCCTTTTTCTTCTTCAAGGCCAGTATGCATCGAGCCCATTAATATACGATTAGTTAATTGGGTAAAACCTAGATCTAGGGGGGCTAATAAATGTGGAAATGGGCTGTTATTTACTACAGTTGATGTCATGCTACTTTCCTATTGATCATACCAGATAAGGTTAATTTACTCATATTTGTTGAATATTACAAGCTGATTTTGACACCTGTCAGATTGAAGTTTAATTAGGTATATTTACTCGGTAAAAATGATTATCGATAATCCGTTAATAATAGTAGAATTAACAATAAATAATAACTGATTGAATAACGGTATGACTTCAAAAAAAATAAATAAAAAAGCGCTTGTTGCCCTGATCGTTAAAAACTTGAAGCAAGAGTTATCACAAGCAATTAATGCAGCAAACGAAGCGCATGCAGCGGCAGTAGATGATCAAAGTGTCGCCGAGACGCAATATGACACCTTGGCCATTGAAGCGAGTTATTTAGCCGAAGGACAATCAAGACGAGTGCTAGAGCTGCAAGAAGCGCTGCTCAATTATAAAGCCTTAATCCTGGTAGAATTCGATGTAAACAAGTCCATAGCGCTGTCCGCTTTGGTACAACTTTACGCTGATAACAAAAAGAAGCACTGGTTTTTCATAGGTCCGGCTGCAGGAGGATTTCGTTGTCAATTAGATGGGCAATACATAACCGTGATCACACCAAAATCGCCTATAGGCTTAACCTTAATGCAAGAATTTGAAGGTGATAATATCGACGTGATGTTAGGTAATAGTAAGCTAACAGATTACATTTATAGCGTGTATTAGCTTTATGTATGAAATGTTCCAACAGAAAAATTTACGCTAGGCTTCTTGGTGTAACAAAGCTTTAACAGCTAACAAATCAACAACATTGTCATCTACTTTCAAATAGGCAACAGCAACATTTTTTTCTGAACTATGTCCAACATCGTCATGCACTAATGTTGCTTCAATAATGCCAGGCATGTTGATTAACAATTCAGCTATTTCATCGGCTTTGTCTTCACAACTTATATTGGTTACAAAACTGAAACTTTTAGATTTCTTCAATTTTTTCATACCAAAACTAAGCACTAACCAAATTAAACTGGCTATCGCCATCACTAAAAATATAGCTTGTTCGCCAAAGCGACTTGCGACACACCCCCCCACAATTCCACCAACAAAAGCACCTAAGAATTGGCTGCTAGAATAAATTCCCATTACGCTACCTTTAACGCCAGCTGGCGCAATGCGAGACAAGATAGAGGGCATAGTCGCTTCTAAATAGTTAAAAGCGGTGAAGAACAACACAACAGATAATACTAAACTCCAAAAACCTGTTGGTAATAACCACAATGAAAACAATGCCACACTAAGCAATGCAACCGCGGCACTAAACATAGGTTTCTCTTGCTGCTTTTTCATAGCAAAAATCATAAAAGGCACCATCAAAAAGAAAGAGCCTAATAACGTGGGCAGATAGATTTGCCAATGGCTTTCTAATGCTAAACCACTTGCCACAAATTGTTTTGGCAAGGTAACAAAACAAGCGGTAAGTGCCATATGTAAAATAAAAACCCCAAAATTCAAACGGGATAATTGTGGGTGACGAATCAATTTAGCTATTTGCTCGGGCAACGCAACATTGTCGCCACGAGGCGCTTTATTGATTGAATAAGGCACCATAAATTGAATTAAGAGCATGGCCAGAATAGTTAATAGTCCGGTAAACCAAAACAAGCCACTTAAACCGAAAGTAGCAGCTACTACCGGCCCTAAAATCATAGCAAGGGTAAATGATAAACCAATAAACATACCAATAGTCGCCATCACTTTGGGACGTTGTTCTTCTCGGGTCAAATCAGCAGCTAAGGCTAGAATAGCACTGGCAATAGCTCCCATACCTTGAATGGCACGCCCAAGCACAACACCGTATATAGTGGTGGACATTGCCGCAACAACGCTACCGATTAAAAAAACCACCAAGCCTGCCAATATCACCGGCTTTCGACCATACTTATCTGATAAAATTCCCATAGGTATTTGTAACAAGGCCTGGGTTAAACCATATGCCCCAATAGCAAGTCCCAACCATAACGGGCTGTAACCCGCGAGCTGTTCGCCGTAAATGGCAAACACGGGCAATATCATAAAAAGCCCAAGCATACGTACACCAAAAACACTGGCTAGCGAGAATGCTGCTTTTTTCTCAATACTGTTTAAACCTGAAACACTCATGAAAATATACTTCCTAAAAAGTCGGAGAATTAAAAAGATAAAAAATTAAAAAGATAAAGAATTAAAAAATCGCTGTAGTTTACCACGCAATTCACAACAACAAAATGCTCTACATTAGAACAAGAAAAAAGCAACGGTTGCGATAACTAACGCAATAACCAAGTTCAGCACTAATCCTGCCCGCATCATTTGCTTTTGTGGCACAAAACCTGATGAAAAAACAATCGCATTAGGTGGTGTCGCCACAGGCAACATAAAAGCGCATGAAGCACATAACGCAATAACTACCGCAATACCTGCAGGAGGTAAGTGTAGATCTATTGCGACGGTCATAAACAAAGGTACTAGTAAGGCTGTACTAGCCGTATTACTGACAAGTTCAGTTAAAAAGATAACAAACACACAAATAATGACTAAAACAAACCAAGTATTATCCGCAGGTAAATTACTACTGATTACATTTGCCAACCATACACTGGCACCTGATGTTTGTAACAAAGCACTTAAGGTTAAGCCGCCACCAAACAAGATTAAAATTCCCCAGTTGGTTTTTTTAATAAAATCATCAAAGGGTAAACATTTTGATCCCGTTAATAAAACAATAGCAGCCACTGCTAACATGGCATCAAAACCACTATTAATTCCCATCAAAGTGGCTAATGGTGTACTAAAAACCCAACCACAAGCAGTTAATAAGAAAATAACAATAACGAGATTGCGATGCCAACTCAAGTCAACCACAGGTAACGTTAATTCGAGCTTATTAGAAAACTTAGGCCTGAAAATAATAAATAACACCAATATCATCAAAGGGAATAACAAGGCAAACATGGGTATGCCCCACTTGAGCCAGTCAGCAAAACTTAATCCCGCAGCAGACGCCGCAATTGCGTTAGGCGGGCTCCCAATTAATGTTGCCATGCCTCCAAGGTTTCCTGAATACGCAAGTCCTAGTAAAACAAAAACATACACGTTAGATTGGTTTTTTTTGTGTCGGCTATTGGCTTGCTGAGCGGATAGCAATCCCAAAGCGATAGGTAGCATTAAAGCAATTGTAGCGGTATTACTTATCCACATAGAAAGTAACGCCGTAGTCAAAAATAACAACAATACGGCGAACAGGGGCCTTCCTCTTGATAAAGAAAGCATTTTTACAGCAAACAAGGTGTCTAACGAATATTTTTGCAGCGCAGCAGCTAATGCGAAGCCCCCCATAAATAGAAAGATAACGGGACTAGCAAAACTGGAAAATGCTTGTGTTGCCGGCAATATACCGCTAATCATAGCTAAAATAGGAATTAACAACGCGGTAGTACTAATAGGCAATGCCTGCGTTATCCATAACCAAGCAATCGCGACAAAAATAGCTAAACCCTGCTGAACTTGCGGCGATGCCTCAACGGTATTTACAATGATAAAAGCAAACAAAAACGATAACAGTATATTAACTTTTTTTATTTCCAACGTGCTTACCTTTTATGTTTATCTTTCTCTTAATTCTATTACATTGCTATAGCCAAGTGAATTCAAAAATAAAAGTGTTTATCAACTGAACAAAACGCATGATTTATGGCATAATATTCGGCTGTAATTTGCACATGAATTAGTGGATAAAAATGAGAAACATTGAAGTCAGAGGGGCTCGTACCCATAACCTAAAAGATATCAGTTTAACGATCCCCCGTGATAAGCTAGTCGTGATCACTGGACTTTCTGGTTCAGGTAAATCATCACTGGCTTTTGATACTTTATATGCAGAAGGGCAGCGCCGTTATGTTGAATCATTGTCTGCCTACGCCCGACAGTTTTTATCACTGATGGAAAAACCTGACGTTGATCATATTGAAGGCTTATCGCCTGCCATCTCTATCGAACAAAAGTCAACGTCACATAATCCTCGTTCAACTGTGGGGACTATTACCGAAATTTATGATTATTTAAGGCTGCTTTATGCCCGCGTTGGTGAACCTCGCTGTCCCGTACATAAGCAACCTCTCGCCGCACAAACTGTTTCACAAATGGTTGACAAAGTTTTAGCGCTTGAAGAAGGCACTAAGGTAATGCTGCTTGCGCCAGTATTACAAAATCGCAAAGGCGAACATGTAAAATTATTGGATAACCTTGCCGCGCAAGGTTTTATTCGAGCCCGTATTGATGGTGAAGTGTGCGATTTATCAGATCCTCCAACGTTAGAGCTTCATAAAAAGCATACCATTGAAGTGGTTGTTGATCGCCTTAAAGTACGCCCTGATATTCAATTACGCTTATCCGAGTCTTTTGAAACTACACTAGCATTAACTGCTGGCACAGCAAACGTTGCTTTTATGGATGAGCCAGAAAGAGAAGAACTACTCTTTTCTGCTAATTTTGCTTGTGCTCACTGTGGCTATAGCATGGAAGAGTTAGAGCCACGGTTATTCTCATTCAACAGCCCTGCTGGTGCGTGTAAAACTTGTGATGGCTTAGGTATTGAGCAATTCTTTGACACTAAACGCATTATTACCAATGACAAATTAAGCCTTTCGGACGGTGCAATACGTGGTTGGGACAAACGTAACTTTTACTATTTTCAAATGCTAAAAGCGTTATCAGAGCATTATAAATTCCCCCTAGATAAGCCTTTTAGCAAACTAAGCGATGAAGCCATAAAAGTTGTACTTTACGGTAGCGACAAACAAGAAATTGAATTTAAGTACATGAACGACCGTGGCGATGTGGTACTGCGCAAGCACCCATTTGAAGGCATAATAAATAATATGCAACGCCGCTATAAAGAAACCGAATCAAATGCAGTACGCGAAGAATTATCAAAATATTTAAACAGTCAGCATTGCCCCGACTGTAATGGTAGTCGTTTACGTTTAGAAGCACGTAATGTATTTATTGCTGATACACCATTGCCCGTTGTAGCAGAATTTGCCATTAGCGATGCATTAGCTTTCTTTGAGGGCTTAACGTTAACAGGGCAAAAAGGTCAAGTTGCTGAAAAAATTCTCAAAGAAATTAATGAACGCTTAGGCTTTTTAGTCAATGTGGGTTTGAACTATTTAAATCTATCTCGTGGAGCGAATACGCTATCAGGCGGAGAAGCACAACGTATTCGTTTGGCCAGCCAAATAGGCGCCGGTTTAGTTGGCGTTATGTATGTTTTAGATGAACCTTCAATCGGCTTACACCAACGAGATAACGAACGATTATTAAGTACGCTGATTCATTTACGTGATTTAGGTAATACGGTTATTGTGGTTGAACATGATGAAGACGCCATTCGCGCCGCTGACTTTGTTATTGACATAGGACCTGGCGCAGGGGTTCACGGTGGTGAAATTATCGCCCAAGGTACCGTAGACGACATATTAAAGTGTAAAGACTCACTTACGGGTAAATACCTATCTGGCATAGAAAGAATTGAAATTCCGAAAAAACGCCATCCCTTTGACAAGAAAAACGTGGTGAAATTAAAAGGAGCTAGCGGCAATAACTTAAAAAATGTTGATCTAGTTATCCCTAATGGTTTAATGACTTGTATTACTGGTGTTTCTGGCTCAGGTAAATCAACATTAATCAATGATACCTTATACAAGTTAGCGCACATTGAACTTAACGGCGCAACCCTTGATGAACCATCGCCTTATAAAAGTATTACGGGCTTAGAGCATTTAGACAAAGTTATTGATATTGACCAAAGTCCCATTGGTAGAACACCCCGTTCAAACCCAGCCACTTACACCGGTATATTCACGGCTATTCGCGATATTTTTGCTGCGACTCAAGAATCACGATCGCGTGGTTATAAACCAGGACGATTTAGTTTTAATGTTAAAGGTGGCCGTTGTGAAGCTTGCCAAGGTGACGGATTAATTAAGGTAGAAATGCACTTTTTACCGGATGTTTACGTGCCTTGTGATGTCTGTAAAAGTAAACGTTACAACCGTGAAACATTAGAAGTGCTCTATAAAGGTAAGAATATTCATCAGGTATTGGATATGACTATCGAAGATGCTTTTGAATTTTTCAAGCCTATTCCTGCGGTAAAGCGTAAGTTGCAAACACTGATGGATGTTGGCTTAACTTATGTGAAACTTGGGCAATCAGCAACAACCCTCTCTGGTGGTGAAGCACAACGGGTTAAATTATCGAAAGAATTATCAAAACGCGATACGGGGCAAACCTTATACATTTTAGATGAGCCAACCACCGGCTTACACTTTCACGATATTAAACAGTTGCTGCAAGTGATTCATCGTTTACGTGATCACGGCAATACCATTGTGGTGATTGAGCATAATTTGGATGTCATAAAAACAGCTGACTGGGTTATTGATCTTGGTCCAGAAGGAGGTTCAGGTGGCGGTGAGATTTTAGTCACCGGTACACCAGAGCAAGTGGCAAAGCATAAAACCTCGCATACTGCTCGTTTTTTGAAAACCTTATTGGATAAAAATTAATTGGCATGATAACAATAGGGGTATCCGTATGAGTAGAAAGTATGCTCAGATATACCCTATGACTGCCTCATTTTATTTAGTGCTAGCTTTGATATTAATATTGTCATTTTGGTTTACCGCCGCATTGGCTAGTTTAAAACTGTTAGCAAAATTTTATCCTAACAGAATAGAATGGATCAAGAAACACTCGGTTAATTACCGATAAATTTTATCCTGTTAACTGACTCAATACACCGTAATAGTCATACTAGCCAAAGGTCTAATTGTTCAACTTTGTCGACACTTCTATAGTAACGGTTATAAAACACAACATGTAAGGGCAACTCATGAGCTTCAAAGAACAGCAAGAAAAAGCGAAGAATTCAGCAGAATCATACTGGCTAGAGCAATCAGAACTTGTTTCTTGGTATAAAGCACCAAAAACAATATTGTCGACAAATGATAGCGGATGGACAGATTGGTATGCTGATGGCGAACTCAATACTAGCTATTTGGCATTGGATTATCATGTTGAGCAAGGCCGTGGTGAGCAAACTGCACTCATTTATGATTCGCCCGTGTCAGGCTCAAAACAAAAATTTACTTTTCTTGAATTAACTGAGTTAGTAGCAAAATTTGCTGAGGTTTTACAAAAGCAGCAAGTTGTCAAAGGTGATCGTGTACTTATTTATATGCCGATGATTCCTCAAGCCGTTATCGCTATGCTAGCTTGTGCTCGAATTGGTGCTGTTCATTCGGTAGTTTTTGGTGGTTTTGCCGCTAAAGAACTTGCTATACGTATTGACGATGCAGAGCCTAAAGTTATTGTTAGTGCCAGTTGTGGTATTGAAATTGCCAAAGTTATTCCCTACAAGCCATTGCTCGATAACGCCATTGAGATAGCAACTCATAAACCAAGCAGTTGCATTGTTTATCAACGAGAACAATTAACGGCGGATATGATTAGTGGCCGTGACCAAGATTGGGAAACACAAATGAGCAGTGCTAAAGGCATTGCGGCTGTTAGTGTAAAAAGTACCGATCCGCTTTATATTTTATACACTTCAGGTACCACAGGAAAACCAAAGGGTGTAGTTAGAGATCACGGTGGCCACGCCGTTGCTATGCTATATAGCATGAAAAATATTTACGGTATGAAAGCAGGCGATACTTTCTGGGCTGCTTCAGATGTTGGTTGGGTTGTTGGTCATTCTTTCATTGTGTACGGTCCTCTTTTGGCGGGTTGTAGTACTATTGTATATGAAGGAAAACCGGTTAGAACGCCTGATGCCGGTGCTTTTTGGCGTGTTTGTGAAGAATATAAAGTGAACGCATTGTTTAGTGCGCCAACGGCATTTCGTGCTATCGCAAAAGAAGATCCTGATGCTGCACTAATGGAAAACTATGATTTATCGCATTTAAAACGATTGTATCTTGCTGGTGAACGTCTAGATCCATCAACATACCATTGGCTAAAAGAAAAAACACAAATACCTGTTATTGATCATTGGTGGCAAACTGAGACCGGTTGGTCTATTGCAAGTACACCTTTTGCTGATGCCAGTACGCAAGAGTTAATGGCAACTAAAGCAGGTTCTTCTGGTTTCCCTGTTCCAGGTTATAACGTTGAGATTTTAGATGCCTATGGCGTGGCTTTACCAGCTAACCAACAAGGTACTGTTGCCATAAAACTGCCTATGCCTCCTGGTTGCTTAACAACTGTTTATAAAGATGAAAAACGCTTTAAAGAAAGTTATTTATCAACTCATCCTGGTTATTATGTTACTGGCGATGGCGGATTTTTTGATGACGATGGATACCTATTTATTATGGGACGGACGGACGACGTAATAAACGTTGCTGGTCATCGATTATCAACAGGTGAAATGGAAGAATCTATTTCTGGCCATTCTGCCGTAGCTGAATGTGCGGTAGTCGGCATTAACGATTCATTAAAAGGTCAAGTACCCTTTGGTTTAGTCGTGATTAAAAATGGCGTAACGTTGAGTGATGATGAACTTATTTCAGAATTAAAAACTAAAGTACGTAGCGATATTGGAGCGATTGCTTCATTAAAAGCCTTAATTATCGTTGAGCGCTTACCTAAGACCCGTTCAGGAAAAATATTACGTAAAACCTTACGACAAATGATAGACGGTCAGAAAATAGATATTCCTTCAACAATTGAAGACCCACAAGTACTGGAAGAATTAACGCCTAGACTAACCAATATAACAGGTTAGTATTAAGTAATTATTCAGAAACCTTGGCTGCTAGTTAACATTGTTTAGCTAGCAGCACTTTATTCAATGGAAATAAATGTAATATCCCTTTCCCTATTGATGCCTCTACAGATCAAAGAATACTACTTAAAAAATAAAATCAACTCACCTTATTATTACTTCAACTTTCTGTCCAAGGATTACTGGGTAGGCTTTTCTGACTAGATTTCTTCTGACTAGTTAGTGTTTCATCGGCGGTTTTACTTGAGCTAGCAACGGCTTCATTTATTTCACTCATTTCAGCCGTAGTCAAATCTCGCCACTGCCCTGGTTTTAGTTGATCAAGCTCAACGCTCATAATACGAGAACGCTTTAATTTTTTAACCTCATAATCTAAGTATTCACACATACGACGAATTTGACGATTCAAGCCTTGCGTTAGAATAATAGTAAAGACAAAACGGCTTTCTACTCTAACAATGCATGGTTTAGTGATGGTACCTAGAATAGGAACACCACGAGACATTCGCTCAATAAATCGCTCACTGATCGGCTTATCTACGGTAACAATATATTCTTTATCATGCGCATTTTCAGCACGTAAGATTTTATTCACAATATCACCGTCACTCGTTAGAAAAATCAACCCTTCAGACGGTTTATCTAATCGACCAATAGGGAAAATACGTGTCCGGTGACCAATAGCATCAATAATATTACCCCACACATGACTTTCAGTTGTGCAGGTTATACCGATGGGTTTGTTATAAGCAATATAAATACGATCTGATTTATTTTTGGCACTCGCGGCAATAGCCTTACCATCTACTTTAACCACATCACCTGGCTGAACTTTAGTACCAAGTTCAGGTATTTTTCCATTAATCGTGACGCGATTAGCCTCAATTAATTTGTCAGCACCACGACGTGAACAGAAACCTGATTCACTAATATATTTATTAAGGCGTTTTTCGTTTGCGGAATTATCGATCATTGTATTTACATGAGTGCTTTTAACATTCTTACTATTATACTCAAAACACAGCCTAATGTGCGGATTACACTATTAATTTTTACATATAGTGGCCAAAGTGGTATTGAACCAGAATACACCTTGCGCGAAATTAAAATGGCATTAGGGGCTAATGTGGATGGTATTGAAAGATTTACAAGCAGGCTGACCCTGCGATTAAAGAATCGCTCTGATCCCTTCAGCTGTTTTAAGGGTGCGAACCTCTTGAAACAACTCATCCGCTTCAACGTACTGTAACTTCAAATATTTAAGCCACTGTTTAATTCGGTTAGGATAATATTTACTTTTATCACCATACGTTTCACATTCGGTATATATCAGCAGTAATGCTTGCACCTCCTGCCAAGATATCGCCGGCGCTGTTTGCTTAATAACCTGTGCTAAATTAGGTAACATCAATGCACCTCTTCCTACCATAATATCGTTACAGCCAGAAATTTCTCGACATTTTATTGCATCGTTCAAAGTGAAAATATCCCCATTAGCAATGACAGGAATGTTTATATTTTGTTTTATTCTAGCAATCCAATGCCAGTGAGCAGGAGGCTTGTAACCTTCGATTTTAGTTCGGGCATGAACGGTGAGCTCACTAGCGCCAGCCGCTTCTATCGCTTGCGCATTTTCGATCGCAAGCATTTTATCTTCATACCCTAAACGAATTTTAGCGCTAACAATAGCATCATGAGGAACAGCCGCTTTGACTGCCTTAACAATTTGATAAAGGTTTTCAGGATCTTTTAGTAAGACGGCGCCACCACAGTTTTTATTCACCATTTTAGCTGGACAGCCAAAATTAATATCAACACCATTAGAGCCAAGTTCTAATACTTTAGCGGCATTATCAGCCATACACTGCGGATGTTGTCCCAGTAATTGCACTCGTACTGGCGTACCTGCTTCGGTGGTGCATCCGTAAGCTGCCGCATTTTTTAGTTCAGGACATGAACGAAAAAAGGCACGGTCAGATATTATTTGATCAACAACACGAACAAACTCAGTCACACAATGATCATACCCACCAATCTTTGTTAACAAATCACGCATGATATGATCAAGTACACCTTCCATCGGTGCCAATACCACTCTCATTATTATTGTTCGCCTAATTTTTGCGACTTGTTCACTCGGGCTGGAGAAATTACTTTATATAAACCTGTCGTAGCAAGAGCAATTGAAAAATGCACTGCTAATGTAAGTAATTTGGTGTTATCTTGCCATAAAAAAACCGGACCACTATAGGTAATGTAAAACAGATCAAGTACTGATACATGTAACCAGATAATAACAAGTAGTAATGTAGATTGATGGCGAGCAAGAAAGGTGGTCGATAATAAATGCAAAATAAGTCCCGTAAGCTTTCAACAAATAGTATTATAACCAAGCAAGCAGGTCAGGGTAAATAAATGAATAACCTAATTGTTGTTTGGCTTTATCACCACTCACAATACGAGTAGAGTCCAACACTTTGTCAGCACTAAAAGTGGGCAATTCAACCCCCAGTGATTTCGCCGCAGCTTGATAATAGAGTGCTTTAGTCACATGAGTGTCGCTAACGCCATTGAAAACCCCCTGCGGTGACGCTGACGTTAATAAAGACAATATCAAACCCACAGCATCTTGTTGATGAATTAAATTAACCGGTGCAGTAGAGTTTTTTAACGTTCTCTTAGCCAACAAGAACTTACCCGGATGTCGCTCTGGCCCCACTAAACCAGCTAACCTTAATACACTTCCTTGTCGGTAAAAATTCAATACCGCTTGTTCAGCTGTATATAGTATCGGCGCTTTTTCCACTAAGTCTGGTTTCACTGAGCCTAATGCTACTAAGCTTGATTCGACTAGATTTAGGTTAGTATTTTCATCAACTAATCCTTCGAACCCCTGATACACAGCAGTACTCGACAATAGAATAATGCGCTGCACAATACCTTGTTCTTTAGCAGCATCAACAAGTTGCTCAACTTTTATCCCATAGTCAGTTTGGCCTTGCCTAAATTTAGGGGTAATGGCAATCACTAAGCATTGTTGATTAAAAATATCATGCTGACCAAGTTGTTTTATGCGGGACGGCAATAGTAATTGCTGTGCCTCTATTCCTTGCTCATTCAATTGCTCAACATTGCCTTGTTGACTACTGGTCGCAAGTACCGAGGTGCCCTGCCCTAATAAACGCGCAGCCAATGCTTTACCGAGCCAACCACAGCCAATAATACCAACAGATAAGGTCTTACGCTGTTTATTCTCTTTATTACTCATCATTGTCATTATCTCTTAATCGTTACTAGGCAATACAACATAGCTAGCGTTAAACGTTGCCGCTATTTTTTCACCACAGTAGACATGTGCTACCAATTTGATACGCGCTTTTTTACCTTGCAGTAAGTTATCAAATTGCCCTGAAACATCCTGTTGGACAACTTGTCCATAAGCCAATCCTTTAATTGGCGCATGATATTTTATATTAGCCTCTGCCAGAACAATATCTCCACGCAGCTTATCCTGTATCTTTTGCTGTGCTTGAAGGGCAAGATAAACCCAACCCCAACCCGTTAATGTTGCTAAGGTATAAATGCTGCCGGCAAACATAGTATGATGTAAATTTTGATTAAACTCTGCATCACAATGAGTCATCAATTTTTTACCATCATAATAACTTATTTCTAATTCCATAGCGTTGCTCAAAGGAATTGTTTTATGCCAAATGTCTTGTAATGATTGAGCAAGTTCCGTTTGATGTAAAGGGTGTACACTCAACTGTTTTACCATGGTGTAATGTTTAATTTCATCAAAAAGTGTATGAGAAAACTTTACATTTTTATAACCCAATCTTTGATAAAATCCTACCGCACTCTCACGAGCGTTTAGGTTAATTTCTTTTATACCTAATTGGCTAGCTTGTTGTTCTAAAGCCTTAATTACTTGCTGACCTAATCCTTGACCTTGCGCTGTTTCGCTTACCGCCATAAAGCGAATTTTACCCTGACATTTACCCACTTTTTCTAAACGGCCAACGGCTAATACCTCACCTTTTTCATTAATAACCATTTTATGAATAGCTTGCTGTTCAAATTCATCTTGCTCACTACCTTGCTTTTGTCCCCAAGGTTTTCTTAATATTTGCCAACGAAGCTGATAGTATTGTCTCAATTCATCAACCGTCTTAGGTGAGCGTAGGGTATTCATTATCTATCCTTATATTAACGAGTTTTATATCAAGTCATGAGCGTTTAAATAATTATGCAATTATCCAAACACATAGCACAAGGAAAATTACTGTATTTAAGTCAAGGAGAAGAAAGCTTATCCGTTAGCGAAAATCAATATTTTCGTTGGTTAGCCTTTAATAATGATGAAGGTGAGCAGGTTATTCAAAGTGTTATGCACAAGCGTAAACCATGGCAATTAACCCTACCCCATCAAACGGCGATGTTATTACCCTTGTTATTTTTCAAACCCCAAAATATTGTTGAGCTGGGCTTGGGCGGTGGTAATCTAGACCGTTTTTTAGCGCATACCTGTAATAAAATATCGATAAAAAGCATTGAGTATAGCGCGATAGTCATTGAAAATTTTATCCGTTATTTTAACCCTGAAGACGCAAAAATAGAGATTGTTCACCTTGATAGTAATGACTGGTTAGCACAAAAGGAAAAAATGCCACTTGATTGGCTTATTTGTGATGTCTATCAACAGAAAGCGCAAAATTTCGATGCAACCATTAAACAGCTTGAATGCTTACTCGATAATATAGATAGCGATGGCTGTATTTCCATCAATTTACCTGATGCAACTGATCATGAAGTCAATTTATGTCTAACCGTATTACAGCAGTTATCTAGTGAACATAATATAATTTATTTTCATATTCCAAACTATCTCAACATTGTTATCCACTTAATTCCTAAACATTGGCAAACATTTAAATTATTAAAACGGAACAAAAATAGTCATTTACCCCGTGGTCTCTTCTTACAATGGCGAAAATTTTGGCTGCATGGTATCGAAGTGGGTCACCAAGTAGATTTCAAGTAGCCAAAATGGGGCTACCACCTTTCATTTATATGGTTAGCGTAAATGTCACGGGACCATCGTTTAATAACGCTACTTTCATATCTGCTCCAAATTTCCCTGTAGGTACTTTAAAGCCTTTTTCTCGTAATTGCTGACAAAAGTATTCATATAACTCTTTGCTAAAGTCTGGTTTTGCTGTGGTGGTAAAACTGGGACGTAAACCACTCTTTGTGTCTGCAGCAAGCGTAAATTGTGATACCACTAAAATATCACCATCAACTTGTTTTACATTCAAGTTCATTTTATCATTATCATCATTGAACAGTCGATAAGTCGCAACTCGCTCGGCAAGACGTTTTGCTTTAGCTTCAGTGTCTTCTGGCTGAACCGCTAAAAACACCAATAATCCCTGTTCAATCTCACCAATTATCTGGCTATCGACAGTAACACTTGCACTGCTCACTCGTTGTAGTAATGCTATCATTAACTTACCCTTCAGTTTCTAATTCATATTCTTGTAAAGATACGGTAATTAAAGCGCCACCTAAAACAATAAGCCAGGATAAATAAACCCATAAAAACAAAATAGGCACGATAGCCAAAGCACCATAAATAGCTTGATAAGAAGGAAATTCCGTTAAATATACTACAAAGATTTTCTTCGAAAATTCAAAAAACACTGCGGCAACAAAAGCACCTGACAAAGCATATTTACAGGGTACTGTGGTATTGGGAACCAGCATATACAACAACATAAAAGCGGCCAGTGAAGACAGTAAAGGTAATAATCTAAAGAATAAACTAGTGATACCAAAACTATCATCAATCCCGAGGGATACTAGAGAAAAAATATACGAGGTAATAGCGATACTCGCCCCAACAAGAAGTGGCCCTAAGGTCAATATCATCCAGTACATTGAAAAAGAGGCAATGATTCTTCGCTTTTTAGTCACTTGCCAAATATTATTGAATGTTTTATCGATAGAAGATATCAACAACAAAGCAGCCACAAACAAAAACGAAATAGCCACAGCAGACATTTTAGAGGCGTTCTCAACAAAAGCAGATAAATATTGCTGTACTACATCACTAGCCGTAGGGACAAAATTATCATAAACAAATTGTTCAACACTGTGGTGAATATCAGCAAAAATGGGAAAGGCTGTTGCCACAGATAATGCGACAACCATCAAGGGCACAAGTGACATTAAACTGACATAAGAAAGGTAACCCGCAACAACTTGTAGCTGCTCTTTCATCACTCGATTTCGTAAATAGTAAAGAAACGATATGGTGTGTCTCCAAAGTAAAGAATGCTTCACTCTTTTAAATAGTACGTGTAATAAGCTCATATTTACTAACAATTGGGTGATTTTGTAATGATTAATAATATATTATGATATCAGCAACGAAGTTACTAGCAACAAGGTGTGTTATGTCAGGTCAAGGTTCAACAGGCAATATTATTGCTGCAATTTGTAATTTATTTTTCCCCGGATTAGGGCAATTAGTTCAAGGCCGCTTAATACCCGCCATCATCTTTGCCATTATTTGTTTAGGGGGTTATGCTTTTTGGTGGCTCGTTGTACCCGCGATAATTGGAGGGCTGTTTCACTTATGGTCAATCATAGATGCCGCAACATACAAAAGTAACAACAGAAGTTGAAGAGCCGTAAATTTTTTATACTCACTTGGTCGTTTATAGGAAAAATAAGAATAAAATAAATATGGCTTCAATATGTCAGTGGTAATATGTCAGTGGTAATATGTTATTATCCGAGTATATTTACAACGAAGATATCTATTCTGATTATTTTTATTGAACAGAAATTAGCGCCTTATATTTTGGTATGTTTATTGCATTTAAAATACTGAGTTTACGATTTACATTGAGAAAAAAACAAGCTGATATCTTGCAGCCTTTAATCTATAAGCCTAGGAGCCTAAAATGAGTGGAAACCAAACCCGCCTTCAAGCGATTGATCAAATCACTAACCGTGCACCAAAATCGTGCAAAATGACTGACCCGTTGAAGCAAATTTGGGCAACCGATGTTTTTAACTTACAAAAAATGGAAGACGCGTTATCTAAAAAAGCGTTTAAAGCAATTAAAAAAACCATTGAATCAGGCGTAGTATTAGACGCCTCTACTGCAGATATTGTTGCTGCTGCAATGAAAGATTGGGCTTTATCAAAAGGCGCTAAATTTTTCTCCCACGTTTTCTACCCAATGACCAACATTACAGCAGAAAAGCATGATGCATTTATTCTGACTAATTCTGAAGGTAATGCGATAAATGAATTTACTGGTACCCTGTTAATTAAAGGCGAACCCGATGGGTCTTCTTTCCCTAACGGTAGTTTACGTATGACTAACGCTGCGCGTGGTTATACCGCATGGGATCCAACAAGCCCTGCTTACATGCAACATACCGCTAATGGCGCTACATTAATGATACCAAGTGTTTTCATGTCTTGGACTGGTGAAGCACTAGATAAGAAAATACCTCTTTTACGTTCTAACGCTGCAATGAACGAAGCAGGACAAAAAGTACTTAAACTAATGGGCGAAACTGATATCGCTAATTTAGATTCAAGTGCTGGTCCTGAGCAAGAATATTTCTTAATTGATGAAAACTTTGCAAATAGTCGCCCTGATTTATTATTAACAGGTCGTACTTTATTTGGTGCTGCTCCAGCTAAAGGTCAACAATTTGATGATCATTACTTTGGTGCTATTCCTGCACGTGTTCAAGTTTTTATGCAAGATTTTGAAGACAAATTATACCGCTTAGGTATCCCAGCAAAAACACACCATAACGAAGTGGCTCCTGGTCAATTCGAACTTGCTCCTTATTACGGTGCTGCTAACGTTGGTGCTGATCAACAGCAACTTCTTATGACTGTTATGAAGCAAACAGCTAAAGAGCACGGTTTCTTATGTTTATTACATGAAAAACCATTTGCCGGTGTTAATGGTTCAGGTAAGCACGTTAACTGGTCTGTTGGTAACAGCACGCAAGGTAACTTATTAGACCCAGGTAAAACCCCTCACGACAATTTACAGTTTTTATTATTCTGTGGTGCTGTTATCCGTGGTGTACATAAATATGGTCCATTATTACGTGCTGTTATTGCTTCAGCAGGTAACGATCATCGTTTAGGCGCTAACGAAGCACCACCAGCTATTCTTTCAGTTTACTTAGGTGATCAGTTAGAGAAAGTATTTGATGATATCAAAGCGGGTAAACTTACACGTTCTACTGACGGTGGCGAGATGGACCTTGGCCTTGACCAAATTCTTAACTTTGACCGCGATCCAGGTGATCGTAACCGTACGTCTCCTTTCGCATTCACTGGTAACCGTTTTGAGTTCCGTGCGGTTGGTTCAGAGCAATCAATATCTGGTCCCTTAGTCGCAATGAACACTATGCTTGCTGATTCATTAAACTGGATTGCTGAGAAGTTAGAAGTTGCATTAGCAACTCAAGATCAAACAGCTGCTGTTATCAGTGTATTAAAAGAGTTAATGGAATTACACGGCAACGCAGTATTTGGCGGTGACGGTTATTCTGAAGAGTGGCATAAAGAAGCTGTTGAAGTACGCGGTTTGAAAAATATTCCTACCACTGCTGATGCATTACCTGCACTAGTATCTGAAGAAGTGATTGAATTATTCACTAGCACTGGTGTTTTGTCTGCTGTTGAATTAGAAAGCCGTTATGAAGTCTATTCTGAGCAATATAACTTAGCGATTGAAGTTGAGGCGAAATTGGTTAGTGATATCGCTAAAACTAAGATTTATCCCGCGGCCATCGCTTACTTATCAGAGTTAAGTCACGCTACCTCTTCTGTATTAGATTTAGGTATTGAATTAGATATCACAATCACTAAAGAAGTGGCCGATCACACTAATGCCTTAATGGCTGCAGTTGCTAAAATTGACACTGAAGTTGTAAAACATGACTTTGCCGATACTGAAGCCCATATGCGACATAGTGCTGACGTACTTTGCCCATTAATGGCTGAAGCGCGTATTCACGGTGATGCACTTGAAATGTTAGTCGCTGATGAATTATGGCCACTACCTAAATACGCTGAAATGTTATTCATTAAATAATAACTTTATTGTAACGTGTTTACATAAGTGGTCATTAGAACAGTAATAAAAAGAGCCTATAAGGCTCTTTTTTATGCCTGTTATTTATACTCACTAAACAAGAATTTATAACGTATATATACCCCTTATAAATTTTAGACATAAAAAAACCACTTACATATAAGTGGTTTTTTTTCGATAATACGATTAAGTCTTATCGTTAAGCTTAACAGCTAAAGAGTATATCGAGGCTTATTTAACGCCACGACCTTCACGTTTACGATCATTTTCTTTTAAGAACTTCTTACGGATACGGATGCTTTCAGGCGTTACTTCCACCAACTCATCATTATCAATAAATTCTAATGCTTGTTCTAATGACATAATAATAGGTGGCGTTAGTGTTTGTGCTTCATCAGTACCTGATGAACGAACGTTAGTTAACTGCTTACCTTTAAGAGCATTTACCGTTAAATCGTTATCACGGCTATGAATACCAATAACTTGACCTTCATAAATATCAACACCGTGACCAATTAACATACGACCGCGAGATTGTAAGTTAAATATAGCGTTAGTTAATGCTTTACCCGTTGCGTTACCAACCATTACACCATTTTTACGTTGGCCAATTTCACCACCCTTGTGAGGGCCGTATTCAAAGAATGTATGATAAATCAAACCAGAACCTGACGTTAATGTCATAAATTCAGTTTGGAAACCAATCAAGCCACGACTTGGCATGATAAAGTCCATACGGATACGACCAGTACCATCTGGTGCCATATCTGTTAATTCAGCTTTACGAACACCCATTTTTTCCATGATAGGGCCTTGATGCTGTTCTTCAACATCAATCGTTACTGTTTCATATGGTTCTTGTAACTCACCATTCACTTCACGAATAATAACTTCTGGACGTGATACTGCTAATTCAAAGCCTTCACGACGCATGTTTTCAATTAAAATGCCTAAGTGAAGCTCACCACGACCTGATACTTTAAATTTATCAGCATCTTCTAATTGTTCAACACGTAAAGCAACGTTATGAATTAATTCTTTATCTAAACGATCTTTGATATTACGTGAAGTAACGTATTTACCTTCTTGACCACAAAATGGTGAAGTGTTTACTTGGAAAGTCATGTTGATTGTAGGTTCATCAACAGATAATGCCGGTAAACCTTCAACTTCCGTTGGACAACAAACCGTATCAGATATCTTTAACTCACCTAAACCAGTAATGGCAATAATATCACCAGCAAAGCCTTCCGCAATATCATGACGTTCTAAGCCTAAGTAACCAAATACTTTACCAACTTTAGCATTATGAACACCACCGCTAGCTAATTGTATCGTTACTTGTTGATTTGGCTTAACAGAACCACGCGTAATACGACCAACACCGATAACGCCCAAGTAAGAGCTGAAATCAAGTTGAGAGATTTGCATTTGGAAAGGACCATCTGGATCCGCTACTGGTTGTGGCACTTCTTTAAGAATAGTATCAAATAAAGGCGTCATATCGGTGCCAGTCACGCCTTCTTCAAGCGAAGCCCAACCATTGATTGCTGAAGCGTAAACGACTTTAAAGTCAAGTTGTTCATCAGTCGCGCCAAGGTTATCAAACAATTCAAAAACTTGGTCCATAACCCAATCAGGGCGAGAGCCAGGCTTATCAACTTTATTAATAACAACAATTGGCTTTAATCCTTGAGCAAACGCTTTTTTCGTTACGAAACGCGTTTGTGGCATAGGACCTTCTTGTGCATCAACGATAAGTAAAACTGAATCTACCATTGACATTACACGCTCAACTTCACCACCGAAATCAGCATGGCCAGGAGTATCTACAATGTTTACACGGTAGCCGTTCCAGTTAATAGCCGTGTTTTTAGCTAAGATTGTGATACCACGTTCTTTTTCGATATCATTCGAGTCCATTGTACGTTCTTCTAGACCGCCACGGGCGTCTAGCGTACCTGACTGTTCTAACAATTTATCAACTAAAGTGGTTTTTCCGTGGTCAACGTGAGCAATAATTGCCACATTTCTTAATTTATCTAACACAGGCGTTACTCGCT
>CAJXQM010000025.1 GCA_913058145.1 uncultured Colwellia sp. | reverse complement strand
ACACCGCCCTTTCACGGCGGTAACAGGGGTTCGAATCCCCTTAGGGATGCCACTTTATTTTTAACCAGTTTGAAAGTAAAGTGTACTAAAAGTGATATATAGAAAGCCCACGCAATATACTAATATTGCGTGGGCTTTTTTGTGATCTGACTACAATTTAATCGATATACCTCTTTCATCCCTTTATATACACCATCTGACACTAAATTGTCGACAATAACACTTAAGTCTACTTGATTAATTAATAAAAATCGGTATTATTCATGTTGAAAATATGATGTGTCGACAATATAGGCACAGATAAACCATAATGATTTTAACCTTGATGTACTTAAATTTATGAAAACAAATAACCCAACTCAACAAGCGGCTGTCACTACCGCAGATAAAGTATTTGAACAAATACAACATGCTATTGTTGAAGGTAAAATTCCATCAGGCAGTAAAATAAGTGAACCTGAGTTAGCTAAGCGTTATCAAATTAGCCGTTCAACATTGCGTGAAGCATTAAATCGCCTAGAGAAATGCCACCTCATTGAACGAAAAGCAAACGTTGGTTCTCGTGTTGTTCAATGCTCTATTGAAGGCTTGTTAGAACTTTATATTACAAGAGAAGCACTTGAGGGTATGGCATGTAGAGAAGCAGCAAAAAACATGTCGGATGAAGAAATCTTACATATGCAAGCGATGCTTAAAGTACATGCGCAAACTCAAGAGCTAAAAGATGGCATTGCTTACTATCAAGAAGAAGGTGATCTTGATTTTCATTACAAAGTCATTTTAGGTAGTCATAACAAACAATTAATCGAATTAATTTGTGGTCAGTTATATCATTTAATCCGCATGTATCGTTGTCAATTTGGTATGAATAGCCCTAGAGCGAGCCGTGCTTTTGATGAGCACTCACGAATAATCCAGGCAATCGCCGATAGGGATGGGGAATTGGCAGAAATGTTAATGCGTCGTCATATTGCGGCATCACGTAAAAATATAGAAAATAAAATAGCAGAAGAGATTACTCATAAACAACAAACAAACATTCAACTCATTAAGTCTTAAGAGGAAATATACCATGACAAGTCAATTATCTGCGGGCGCAAAATTTCGCCAAGCGTTAGTAAATAACAAACCACTACAAGTTGTTGGCACTATCAATGCTTATAGCGCCATGATGGCTGAACAAATAGGTCATCAAGCCATCTATTTATCAGGTGGCGGTGTTGCTAATGCTTCTTATGGTCTACCCGATCTTGGTATGACGTCATTGAATGATGTTGTAGCTGATGTGCAACGTATTACTGCCGCATCTAGCTTACCGCTACTTGTTGATATTGATACAGGTTGGGGTGGGGCGTTTAATATTGCAAAAACAATACGTGATATGGAAAAAGCCGGGGCTGCAGCTGTTCATATTGAAGACCAAGTCGCACAAAAACGCTGCGGTCATCGTCCGAATAAAGAAATTGTTAGTATAGAAGAAATGGTTGATCGCATTCGCGCAGCAGTTGATGCACGTATTGATCCTGATTTTTTCATTATGGCGCGTACCGATGCTTTTGCTCAAGAAGGTTTAGATGCGGCGATTGAACGTGCTAAGGCCTATGTTGCCGCCGGTGCCGATGGTATTTTTGCAGAAGCAATTCAAACAGAAGAACATTACCGTGCTTTTTCAGCAGCATTAGATGTTCCTATTCTTGCTAATATCACTGAATTTGGTCAAACCGAATTATGGAATAAAGAGCAATTAGGTGAATGGGGTTGTGGCATGGTGCTTTATCCTTTATCAGCTTTTAGAGCGATGAATAAAGCGGCTGAATTAGTGTACAAAACCCTGCTATCTGATGGTGATCAAAAAGCAGTAATCGATACGATGCAAACTCGTATGGATTTATATGATTACCTTGGTTATCACGATTATGAGCAAAAATTAGATTCGTTATTTGCTGACGGAAAAAACAAGTAATTTAATTATAAAAAATAAAAACATTACAGAGTGAGAAAATAATTATGTCAGAAAAAAAGATTAGTGGTGCCGGCTTACGTGGTCAAAGCGCAGGCGAAACAGCTATTTGTACTGTGGGTAAATCAGGTAGTGGTTTAACTTACTGCGGTTATGATGTTTCTGATTTAGCTGATAATGCTACCTTTGAAGAAGTCGCTTATTTATTATTCAATGGTGAATTACCAACAGCTGGTGAGTTAGCTGAATACAAAGCTGAGCTACTAGCGTTACGTGATATTCCACAAGCATTAAAAGAAGTCTTAAAGCTGATCCCTAAAGAGACACATCCTATGGATGTTATGCGCACGGGCTGTTCATTTTTAGGCAATATTGAACCAGAAGTTGATTTTACTCAACAAAATAAAGCAGCTAACCGTTTGTTAGCAGCGTTCCCTGCAATTATGTGTTATTGGTATAAATTTTCGCATGACGGTGTTGAAATTGATTGTACAAGCGATGAAGCATCACTTGGTGGTCACTTTTTACGTTTACTTAATGGTGAAAGCCCATCAACACAGCATGAACGTGTAATGGATGTATCGTTAATTTTATATGCTGAACATGAGTTTAACGCGTCAACGTTTACTGCGCGCGTATGTGCATCAACGTTGTCAGATATGTTCTCTTGTATTACGGGCGCTATTGGTACTTTACGTGGACCACTTCACGGTGGTGCTAACGAAGCCGCTATGGATATGATCGAGACATTCGAATCACCGGCCGATGCTAAAGTACAGATGGCGGCTATGCTTGAACGAAAAGACAAAATCATGGGGTTTGGGCATGCAGTTTATCGCACGTCAGATCCACGTAATGTCATTATCAAAGCGTGGTCTGAAAAGTTAGCGGCTGAGAATGGCGACACATCACTTTACGATATATCTGTAGCGTGTGAAGAATTTATGTGGGATACCAAAAAATTATTTTGTAATGCAGATTTTTTCCATGCATCTACTTATAACTATATGGGTATTCCAACTAAACTGTTTACGCCTATTTTTGTTTGTTCACGCCTAACTGGTTGGGCTGCACATGTAATGGAACAGCGCTCTAATAACCGTATTATTCGTCCATCTGCCGATTATATTGGCAGTGAACCAAGAACAGTTACGCCTATCTCACAACGATAATACAGATTAGCATATTGAGTAACAGGTTGTTAAGCGCTTCTTGTTACTCATATTTGTTCCTTCACTAGGACTTTTATTATGAATTACGATTACCGCAAGCCGCTTCCGGGCGCTAACATTGATTTCTTTGATACGCGTGAAGCGGTTGAAGCCATTACTCCGGGTAGCTACGCCAAACTACCTTACACCTCTCGTGTTTTAGCTGAGCAATTAGTTCGTAAATGTGATCCCGCTGCACTTACTGATTCATTAAAGCAACTTATTGACGTTAAACAAGATCTTGATTTTCCATGGTATCCAGCTCGTGTTGTTTGTCATGATATTTTAGGTCAAACAGCATTAGTAGATCTTGCTGGTCTTCGTGATGCCATTGCTGATCAAGGTGGTGATCCATCTAAAGTTAACCCTGTTGTGCCAACACAGTTAATTGTCGATCACTCTCTTGCAGTGGAAGCACCTGGTTTTGACGCGGATGCATTTCAGAAAAACCGTGATATTGAAGACCGTCGTAACAAAGACCGTTTTAAATTTATTGAGTGGAGCAAAACAGCGTTTAAAAATGTTGATGTAATCCCCGCTGGTAACGGCATTATGCACCAAATCAACCTAGAGAAAATGTCACCAGTTATTCAATCACGTGATGGTGTTGCTTTCCCTGACACTTGTGTTGGTACTGATTCACATACACCACATGTTGACGCTTTAGGTGTTATCGCGATTGGTGTTGGTGGTTTAGAAGCTGAAACAGTAATGCTTGGTCGCCCATCAATGATGCGCTTACCTGATATCATTGGTGTTAAGTTAACGGGTAAACGTGCACCAGGTATTACAGCAACCGATATGGTACTTGCAATCACTGAATTTTTACGTAACCAGAAAGTTGTATCAAGCTACTTAGAGTTTTTCGGTGAAGGCACTAAAGATTTAACCATTGGTGACCGTGCAACTATCTCAAACATGACACCAGAATACGGTGCATCTGCAGGTATGTTCTATATCGATCAACAAACTATAGATTACTTGAAGCTTACTGGTCGTGAGCCAGAACAAGTTAAATTAGTTGAAATATACGCAAAACACACCGGTTTATGGGCTGACGATTTAGTTGAAGCACAATATCCACGAGTTATCGAATTTGATTTATCAACAGTATGTCGTAACTTAGCGGGTCCATCTAACCCGCATCGTCGTTTAGCGACTGCTGATCTTGTATCAAAAGATATCGCTAAAAACCTGGATGCTTGTAAAGCACAAGAAGCAGAAGGGTTAATACCAGACGGTGCCGTAATTATTGCTGCTATTACTTCTTGTACTAATACGTCTAATCCACGTAATGTTGTTGCGGCTGGTTTAGTTGCAAAACGTGCGAATGAGTTAGGCTTAGTACGTAAGCCTTGGGTTAAATCATCGTTTGCTCCAGGGTCAAAAGTTGCAAAACTTTACCTAGAAGAAGCGGGTCTGTTATCTGAAATGGAAAAATTAGGTTTCGGTATCGTTGGTTACGCATGTACAACATGTAACGGTATGTCAGGTGCATTAGATCCTAAAATTCAACAAGAAATTATTGACCGAGATTTATACTCTACAGCCGTATTATCAGGTAACCGTAACTTTGATGGTCGTATTCATCCACACGCTAAACAAGCTTTCTTAGCGTCGCCGCCATTAGTAGTTGCTTATGCACTTGCTGGTACTATTCGTTTTGATATTGAAAAAGATGTATTAGGTCAAGACCAAAATGGTAATGACATTACCTTGAAAGATATTTGGCCAAGCGATGAAGAAATCGATGCAATCGTTGCTTCATGTGTTAAGCCGGAGCAGTTTAAGAAAATTTACACGCCAATGTTTGATTTAGGTGCGTTTGAACCTGCTGAAAGCCCGTTATACGATTGGGATCTTAAGAGTACTTATATCCGTCGTCCTCCTTATTGGGAAGGTGCTTTAGCGGGTGAGCGTACCATGAAGGGTATGCGTCCATTAGCTGTACTTGGTGACAACATCACAACTGACCATTTATCACCGTCTAACGCTATTCAGTTAAATAGTGCTTCTGGTGCTTACCTCGATAAAATGGGTGTTCCACACGAAGACTTTAACTCATACGCAACTCATAGAGGCGATCATGAAACAACTCAACGTGCAACATTCGCTAACCCGAAATTGTTCAATGAAATGTGTCGTGACGAAAAAGGCGAAGTTAAGCAAGGTTCACTTGCACGTATCGAGCCGGAAGGTACTGAGTCTCGCATGTGGGAAGCAATTGAAACTTACATGGAACGAAAACAGCCATTAATCATCATCGCTGGTGCTGATTACGGTCAAGGTTCATCACGTGACTGGGCTGCAAAAGGTGTTCGTTTAGCCGGTGTTGAAGTTATCGTTTCAGAAGGTTTTGAGCGCATTCACCGTACTAACTTGATTGGTATGGGCGTTTTACCACTTGAATTTACCAATGGTGATACACGTAATACTTATAACATTGATGGTACAGAAACTTATGATGTTGAAGGTACTACTGCTCCAGGTGGTGCTATGACTGTTATTATGACGCGTAAGAATGGCGAAGTAATTGAGATTCCAGTGAAGTGTCGTTTAGATACAGCGGAAGAAGTTACCGTTTATGATGGCGGCGGAGTTCTTCAAAAATTCGCAACTGATTTTCTTCAATCAAACGCTAGCTAAGTCTCGCTAAAATAATCATTTAAGCGGTACTTAACAGTGATGTTAGTACCGCTTTTTTATTAAATAAACAAAAATAAGGAGATCGCAATGTCTCACGTTCCTCAAGTAAAGATCCCCGCGACGTATATTCGTGGTGGTACATCGAAAGGTGTATTTTTTAATTTAACTGATTTGCCAGAACGCTGTCAGGTAGCAGGTGAACCTCGCGATAATATGTTACTGCGTATTATCGGTAGCCCAGATCCATATGGTAAGCAAACTGATGGTATGGGTGGTGCAACCTCAAGTACCAGTAAAACGGTAATTCTGGCTAAATCAGAACAAGTGGATCACGATGTTGATTATCTATTTGGCCAAGTGGCCATTGATAAAGCCTTTGTTGATTGGAGCGGGAATTGCGGCAATCTTACGGCTGCTGTAGGCTCTTTTGCTATTAGCTCAGGATTAGTGAGTGCAGATAGAATACCTAAAAATGGCATCTGTACGGTTCGTATTTGGCAGAAAAACATTTCAAAAACCATTATTGCTAAAGTACCGATGACTAACGGTGAAGTTCAAGAAACAGGTGATTTTGAATTAGACGGCGTTACATTTCCAGCTGCTGAAGTACCTGTCGAATTTTTAGCACCTGTTGACCCTTCTGAAGCTATGTTCCCGACAGGCAATGTTGTTGATCAGTTAGAAGTTCCTGGTGTTGGTACGTTTACTGCGACGATGATTACCGCGGGTATTCCGACTATCTTCTTAAATGCAGATGAAATTGGTTACACAGGTATTGAATTACAAGATGCGATAAACAATGATGACGCTGCACTTGAACGCTTTGAAACCATTCGAGCTTATGGTGCGATCAAAATGGGTTTAATCAAAGATATATCTGAGGCTAAAGCTCGTCAACATACACCTAAAGTTGCCTTTGTATCTTCTGCAAAAGATTATGTTACCTCAAGTGCTAAGCAAGTGAGTGCGACTGAAATAGACTTACACGTTCGTGCCTTATCGATGGGTAAATTACACCATGCGATGATGGGAACTGCGGCTGTTGCTATTGGTACCGCGGGTGCAATTCCAGGTACTTTAGTTAATTTAGCCGCCGGTGGCGGTGAACGTGAATCAGTTGTTTTTGGTCATCCCTCAGGTACATTGAAAGTAGGAGCACAAGCCATTGAAGTTGATGGAAAATGGCAGGTGACAAAAGCGATCATGAGTCGTAGTGCTAGAGTGTTGATGGAGGGATGGGTACGAATTCCAGGCGATTGCTTTTAAGGGATGGTCTTTAGCCTTTAGATAACAGAACCATAATACTTTAGGCTATATTTTACTTATTTTACTTTGATTTACATCGTAGTCAGTTTATAAAGAGACTACTCTATTTTAATACACATGTTTTTAAGGATTTTATTTTGGCTAGGTTTTTTAATGTACCATCACTGACTTCACTCTTTATTTGTGGCTCATTAAGTGTGATCTCCACACACGTATTAGCCGCAACCGTTAGTGTGTCGGATAATTTAATCATCAGTGCAATAAATGATAAAAGTGTAGATAATGGATTTATAAGTAAAAAATCTACGTTTGAACTTAACCAAGGTGAGCATGCTTTAGTTATTCGATATAAAGACTTTTTCGAAGACTTAGATTTTGGTGGCGAAATACGTGTTGAATCACAAGACTTTATTGTTAAGTTTTCTATTACTGACCAAGAACAGGTCGAACTCAAAACTATTAAAATAAAGAACTTAGCGGCGGCTAAATCTTTTGTGAAGTCACCTAAATTGAGACTACAAGATGAGCATAATAATCAACTTAATTTAACATTAGAAAATCTCGATGAATACAAATTAGCTAAACAAGTTGATATGGCGGTCAATGCACTCGCTTCAACGAAAACCATTAAAAAGATAAACTCTGCATTAGCAGCTTCTTCTGTAATAACAGAAGAAGTGTCAAACACGTCAATACAAGTTAACTCTTTATCTATGTTGAAATACTGGTGGCATAATGCTTCTACTGATGAGAAACAACGTTTCAAACAATTTACTAACGCAAAGTAAATAAGTAAGGATTTAGGAGTTATTCATGACTAAGTCTTTAATATCTTTATTTACAAGTATATTAACTATCAGCACCTGAACTACTAGTGCTAATAGTATGGCTTTGAATAGATTAACTCCTTTATGTTACATAACTGAGTAATCATTATAGTCCTCGTTTAAGTTCAACAAAAATGTCTGTTAACAATCATTAAAGCATATCTCTCAAGTGGGTAATTAAGTCATTAATACCAGTGTTTTGGTTAAATTTTCTAATCAAGAATAGATAAAGCGTATAAATTGATACTTTGACTAGATAAAAGCTTTAATTTAAGCCACTTTCAAGGTATGTTATGCGTTTTTAGCACACATCTTTCCATGGCTATTACAATTGACAAAAAAAATGGCTATTACAATTGACAAAAAAACTGAGTTTTATCAAGATTTATTAGCGCAAGCTAAAGCGATAATATCAGATGAAACCGATCTTATTGCCAATATGGCAAATGTTTCGGCTTTACTCTTTGGTACACTAACACAAGTAAACTGGGTTGGTTTTTATCGAGTAGTAGACCAAGAACTCGTTCTTGGTCCCTTTCAAGGTAAGGTCGCTTGTATCCGTTTCCTTTTGGTGTAGGCGTTTGTGGGATCGCTGCACAAACAATGACAACTCAGTGTATTGATGATGTTCATCAATTTGAGGGGCATATTGCTTGTGATGCCTCTAGTAACTCAGAAATTGTTATTCCTGTTCAACTTAAGGGTGATACAATCGCTGTGTTAGAAATTGATAGTACGGGTTTTGGACGTTTTGATCGAGAGGATCAAATTGGCTTAGAATCAATTGTACAAATATTTGAGAAAAGTTTAATTGCAAGTGAGCAAGCGTTGGAAAAGAATCAGTTCATATGAAAGAATTTGTGGTAATACATGATTATTTAGTCTCCGAAGCTATTGTTGGTGACTGGGATGGTCAAGAAGAAATCGTTGCTGAGAATGTGAATGAAATTTATCATACACTTTATGACTTAGCAGAAGAAGACATAGAAACCGAAATATTGGAGCAGTTATTAGCTTTAATTTGGGATAACTGGATTGGGCAAGAAGTATTGCCTGACTTAGAATCTGAAGAAATTTATGAGTGGTGTAGACACGTTCTTGATAATAGAGAACAACACCTTCAACGAGAAGATTATTAATTTAACCTATTTAACTAAAATTGTATAAAAGTTGTATTTATGGAAACTGAAATTAAACGAATAAGCACTAAAGACATTATTAACTATTTAACTGAGAAATTTCCTGAATGCTTTTCGGTTAAAGGCCAAGTAAAACCATTAAAAGTAGGTATTTTTCAAGATCTCTCGGAAAAACTTGCTGATGACGAAACGGTTAGTAAGACGCGTTTGCGTCAAGCATTAAGACATTACACCAGCAGTTGGCGTTATCTTAAAGCCATTAAAGTAGGTACATCCCGTGTTGATATCGACGGAAAAAATGTTGCTAAAATTGATGAAGAACAGGCTAATTATGCTAGTAAAACGTTAAAAGAAAGCCAAGAAAAATTTGGTAACAATTCTTCTGCTAATAAAAAAGCCCCTGACAATGGAACGAAGAAGGCTTCTAAAGGCCCTAAGTCTAAAGACAGTGCTAGTGATACTTTCACGGCTACTCTAGCAGAAAATAAACGTGATTCGGCCAAGTATAAATCAGTCAAATCAACTAAGACTAAAGTAGTAAAAAAAGAGTTGCCGCCATTGAAACCAATAGAATTAGCTACAATAACTGTAGGATGTAAGGTTAAAGTTCAGTTAGGTAATTCACCTATGAATGCAACTATTACTGAAATTTCAGGTAGTGATATTAGTGTTCAATTAGACTCTGGCATGATGATAAAAACTAAAATGCAGAACATATATTCATAAATTTACCTGTTAAAGCTTAGTGATGTTAATAAAATAGTTTGGAGAAATATGCATGCAAAAACTTTGTCGTATCGCACTTGCTGTATCTATATCGGTAAGTTTCTCAATAGGTAGTATAAGTGCTTTAGCATTTGTTGATGTAAGTAAAGATCTCATACTACCTGTTTTAGCGCCTGAAAGTCAGCATGCTACGGCAAGTAAGCGTATAACTGCGCGATTTATGCGTGGTCATTATAAAAAAATTAAGATTAATGATGCTTTATCTCAAGAAGTGTTTAATCGATTTATTAAACAGCTAGACTATTCGCGACATGTTTTTTTAGCCACAGACATCACTATTTTAGAAAAACACGGTGTAGAGTTTGATGACGCTTTTGCTCGTGGTAGACTTGATTTTGCGTATGACATTTATAATTTAAATATGCAGCGTCGTTTAGAACGTTATGAATATGCACTTAGTTTACTGGCAACCGTAGATGTTGCTGGAGATGAAAAAATCCAGAATTCACCTTTTAATTATACCAAAGATGACGTTTATTCTTATGATCGTGAAGATGCCCCTTGGGCAAAATCGATAGCTGAATTGAATGAATTATGGCGTATAAAAGTAAAATCTGACGCTTTAAACTTAACGTTAACAGGCAAAGAATGGCCTAAAGTTAAAGAAATATTAACAAAGCGTTATAAATATGCAATTAAACGTTTAAAACAAAGTGAAAGCGAAGATGTTTTTCAATTAGTAATGAACAGCTTTGCTCGTGTAGTGGAACCTCATACCTCTTATTTATCTCCTCGTAATGCAGAACGTTTTCAAATGGAAATGAATTTATCGCTTGAAGGTATTGGTGCGGTGTTACGTGCAGAAGAAGATTATACCGTTATTCAAAGTGTTATTAGCGGTGGCCCGGCTGATCAATCGAAACAATTAAAATCAAAAGATCGTATTATTGGTGTTGCTCAAGGTGAAAAAGATTTTGAAGATATTATCGGATGGCGATTAGATGATGTTGTTGATAAAATCAAAGGTCCTAAAGGTACGACGGTTAGACTACAAGTAATCTCAGGAAAATCTGAAGATATTACAAATGTAAAGATTGTCACCATAGTTCGAGACAAAATAAAATTAGAGAACAAAGCGGCTAAATCGGAAATCTATTTTGAAGGTGCAGGCACTGAAGCTGCAGGTCTTGATGATAAAAGCAGTTTAGGTGAAAAGTTGGGGATCATCACTATTCCAAGTTTTTATAATGACTTATCTCGAGATGTAAAAAAAGAAATAGAAAAGTTAAAAGAACAAGAAGTGCAGGGGATTATTATTGACTTACGCGGCAATGGTGGAGGCTCGTTACCTGAAGCGACACTATTAACAGGTTTATTTATCGATAAAGGCCCTGTAGTACAAATTAGAAATGGTGCTAATCGAGTGGATGTTCTCCGTGATAAAGATGGCATTAGTTATTACCAAGGCCCTTTGACGGTTATGGTTGACAGATACAGCGCTTCAGCATCAGAAATTTTTGCTGCAGCGATACAAGATTATGGACGAGGTGTGATTGTTGGTGAGCATACCTTTGGTAAAGGTACTGTGCAACAACATCGAGGTTTAGGCAGAGTATATGATTTATATGAGCAGCCATTAGGGAGTATTCAATATACCATCGCTAAGTTTTATCGTATTAACGGCGGTAGTACACAACATAGAGGTGTATTACCTGATATTGCTTTCCCTTCTGCTGTTGACCCTAAAGAGTGGGGTGAAAGTAAAGAGGAAAATGCCTTGCCATGGGATCAAATCGATAAAGCGCAATACACCAAACTTAATGATATTAATACAGATGTTAATTATTTAACTTCGTTATATCAGCAGCGTATTAAAGATAATAGTGAATTTAATTATTTACTTAATGATATTAAAACGTATAAAGCTGAAAAAGACGATAAAATTATTTCACTTAACTTAATGACGCGTAAAGCTAAACGTGAAGAGCGTAAAGTAAAGCAACTTATTCGCGCTAATGAACGTCTTGTCAGTATGAGTAAAGAGAAAATAACCACGCTTGATGATTTACCTGATGAATTAGATGAATTAGACCCATTCTTAGATGAAACGGCACGTATTACTTTTGATTTAATTAGTTTAGGTAAAATAGCTAAAAAATAAAAACAACAAAAAACTGTGTTAGAAAGCCGCCTACAAGGCGGCTTTCTTGTCTCTAAAGCATAGTATTATTATTTAAAAAAAACGCATAAAAATGCAAAACAACATAAAAAAGATAATAAAAGGTTAATTTAAAATTATGTCAAAGCAAGCACTTGATACAATCAATCCTAAAGAGCCAAGCATGTTAGATGCTTTTATTCCCGTTATATCGTTAGTTGTACTTCTCGCCACCGCGGTAGTGTATTTTGGTAATGACTCATCTTATGGACCTAATCAAATATCGTTGTTGCTTGCCATGGGTATTGCGGCGGTTATAGGCATTAAAAATGGTTATCGGTGGCATGATATAGAGAAAGCTATTATTAGTGGTATATCTCTATCGCTTGGCGCTGTGCTTATTCTGCTTGCAGTTGGATCGCTCATTGGTACTTGGTTATTATCGGGTACAGTGCCTACTATGATTTATTATGGTTTACAAATACTTGATCCCAGTTGGTTTTATGCGGCAGCCTGTATTATTTGTGGCATTGTTGCCTTAAGTATTGGTAGCTCTTGGACCACAGCCGCAACTATTGGTGTGGCGTTAATTGGCATTGCACAAGGATTATCATTAGACCCTGCTATTACTGCAGGTGCTGTCATTTCAGGCGCCTATTTTGGTGATAAAATGTCACCGTTATCTGAAACCACCAATTTAGCACCGGCTATAGCTGGCAGTGAATTGTTCGCTCATATTCGTTATATGTTTTGGACAACGGTACCTTCTATTTCAACCGCTCTTGTCTTATTTTTAATTCTAGGTTTTAGTGAAGAACCCACCGCAACAACGTCGTCTATTAGTGATTTAAGTAATCAACTGGCTCAACAATTCAATATTAGTTTATTCAATTTAATGCCATTGGTCGTGTTATTATTTTTAGCAATAAAAAAAGTCCCTGCATTTCCTGCTGTCGCTATTGGCGCATTAATGGGAGGTTTATGGGCGGTTCTGTTCCAACAAGAGTTGATTTTACGTTTAGCCAATGGCAATACAGATGTGCTAACAGCTAATATCAAAGTCGTGTGGGCAGCTTTTTTTGATGGTGTGGTTATTGCTACAGGCAATACAGAATTAGATAAGCTATTAAGTGGTGGTGGTATGTCTAAAATGCTCAACACCGTTTGGTTAATTGTATGCGCGTTAAGTTTTGGTGCCGTATTAGAACATTTAGGAATGTTACGCAAATTTGTTAATGTAATTCTGGCTACGGCAAAATCAACAGGTAGTTTAATTGCGAGTACGGTAGCAACATGCATCGGCACAAACTTAATTACAGCTGATCAGTATATTTCGATAGTGATGCCAGGACGCATGTATAAAGAGGAATATCAACGACGTGGTTTACATCCTCTTGTATTAAGTCGTACGCTAGAAGATTCTGGTACCATAACGTCACCGCTTATTCCGTGGAACACTTGTGGCGCATATATGTATAGCGTGCTATTAGTAAACCCACTTGATTATATATTTTATTGTTTCTTTAATTTAATGAATCCGATATTAGCTGTCATCTATGGCTTCATTGGTTTTAATATTAAAAAAATTGCTACCAAAACTTAATTGTATTCTAGCCTGCATAGCAGGCTATTTTGTAAAGGATGATCTATGACTCGCTCAACTGCTCGATATTTAGCTGATTACAGCCCTGCAAATTTCACCATTAAAACAGTGAATCTAACCATTGAATTAAATGATACCAGTACCCAAGTTGTTAACGAATTAACACTTAACCGACAAGGTGAACACCAAGAAAATCTAATTTTAGATGGTGAGAAATTAACGTTGGTTTCTGTGTCAATTGATAATGAATTATTATCAATTGATCAATACCAACAAGCAGACCACAACCTAATTATTAAAACGGATAAAAATAACTTTACGCTGACTATTGTCACTGAAATAAATCCGGTAGATAACACCTCACTTGAAGGGTTGTTCAAATCAGGCGGTGCTTTTTGCAGCCAATGTGAAGCGGAAGGTTTTCGCCGTATTAGCTATTACCTAGATAGACCTGACGTAATGGCTATATTTACAACTAAAGTCATTGCCGATAAAACGTTATATCCTTATCTTTTATCGAATGGCAATAAAATTGAGCAAGGTGAATTAGCCGACAACAAACACTTTGCAACTTGGTATGATCCCTTTCCAAAACCATGCTATTTATTTGCTTTAGTTGCGGGAGACTTTGATTTATTAGCGGATACATTTACCACGTGTTCAGGTAAAGAGGTTGCTTTAGAAATTTTTGTTGATAAAGGTAATTTACATAAGGCTAAACATGCCATGGTGTCATTGAAAAAATCAATGACGTGGGATGAACAAACTTTTGGGCTAGAGTATGACTTAACTATTTATATGATTGTCGCCGTTGATTTTTTCAACATGGGCGCAATGGAAAATAAAGGGTTAAATGTTTTTAATAGTAAATATGTTTTAGCCGACAAATCATCTGCAACAGACACCGATTATTTTAATATTGAAGCGGTCATTGCTCATGAGTACTTTCACAATTGGACCGGCAATCGAGTAACTTGTCGTGATTGGTTTCAATTAAGCTTAAAGGAAGGCTTAACTGTATTTAGAGATCAACAATTTAGTGCTGATATGCATTCAAGTTCAGTGACGCGTATCCAAAATGTTAGAGTATTACGTTCATTACAGTTTGCTGAAGATGGCGGCCCAATGACGCATCCTATTCGACCAGAAAAAGTGTTAGAAATGAATAACTTTTATACCTTAACTGTTTATGAAAAAGGAGCTGAAGTCATTCGCATGCTACATACTTTATTGGGTAAAGAGGATTTTAGAGCAGGCATGGACCTTTATTTTAAACGTTTTGATGGCATGGCGGTAACGTGTGATGACTTCATCGATGCCATGAGTGATGCATCGAATAAAGATTTAAGACAATTTAAATTATGGTATAGCCAATCGGGTACACCCGCGGTACGTGTCAAAGAAAGTTTTGATACAGCTAAAGGTGAATATCACCTAACATTAGTGCAGCAATCACCTATTACGAGTAAACAACCAGCGCCTAATGCATTGCATATACCGGTTAAGCTTGAATTGATTGTTAATCATGATGAAGAAACCAGTATCCAAGAACATTTAATTGAATTAATAGATCAAGAGCAATCATGGACTTTTACAGGACTGAGCGCTAAACCAATCTTAGCTTTATTTGCCGATTTTAGTGCACCTGTGAAAGTGAATTTTGTTCAAGATGATGAAGACCTATTCACCATAATATCAAAAGCTAACAATAGTTTTTGTCGTTGGGATGCAGGGCAAAAGTTGCTAATGTCAACGATCAAAGCGCTGACATTAAATCCTTCATTTAACATACCAGAACAACTAGTAAACTGTTTTTCTGCTATTTTAAACTCTACTGATGATGCGGCATTAATTGCAGAACAATTAGCTTTACCAAGCTTTGATGAAGCAGCAGACTTAATTGAACAGGTTAACCCTATTAGTCTAGTTAATGCCATTAATAGCCTTACACGCTTTTTAGGGCAAGAATTAGAGCAAGCTTTGGTCAGAAAGTTTAAACATTGTGAATTGATTTTGAACCTAGCTAATATTTGTGACGCAGAAGTCATCGCGAATAAAGCATTGAAGAATACTTGTTTGTTTTATTTAGCCACAATGGAGCAACATACTATATTAGTTGAACAACAATTTGAGTCTTCTGACAATATGACAGACTCTCTTGCGGCTTTAAATTGCTCAGCGAAATATAATCTTGCTAAATTTCCTTTGTATATGAACAGGTTTGAGGAAGAATGGAAAACAACACCATTAGTGATGGATAAATGGTTTTCATTGGGCGCTAGTGTAGACAGTGATGACATTTTTGAGCAATTAAATATACTTATCGAGCATGACTTATTTAGTATTAAAAATCCTAATCGAGCTAGATCGTTAATAGGGGCTTTTGCTATGAATAACCCCAAGTATTTCCATAGTCCTTCAGGTCAGGGCTATAAATTTTTAGCAGACAAAATAGCGGAACTAAATATTATCAATCCGCAGATAGCGTCAAGATTACTTACGCCATTGATTCAGTTTAATAGCTTTGCGTATAACCACAAACTATTGATGCAGGAGCAATTGGTTCGTTTACAAGCCTTGCCTAATTTATCTAACGATTTAAAAGAGAAACTCGATGCAGCGCTAGCTGCGTAATCAGTTCACACGCCCGATGCTATTATCGGGCGTATCGCTAATCACTTAACAAATGATGATATTCACAGAAATTTCTCCTTAGAAACAAATATTAATAAATTTTTATTATCAATTACGGTAAATTATTTTCTTTATTAAGATGTAATAGAGTAATAGCTTTAAACAGTGGTCAGACCATCCGTTAGTTTATATAATTAAGATAGAACCATGAAATAAGCTTTATTTCATTAACTTAGTTGAAGATAATTCCACTTGCCTCACCCTGTTTAAAACAAGTGTTTTAAACAGGGCTTATTTATTGATGACTTAGTAATTGCAAATCAATAAAATACAGCGGTTTAACTATCGTTTTTTGCGCTTGCTACCGAGTTAAAATGATGCAACTATTGTTTAACTTCCACTTATGTACTAACGTAACATTGGAAGTATATAAATAATAAAATAAATAACGATATTAAGCCACGCCATAAAATGCCGCTTTAATGCTTGATTTGTAACATGAGTAAAAAGTCATTTTTAGGTTTCTTGATTCGCTACAGGGGATAAAACGAATGAAATATAGCCCAAGCAGGTTTTCTAAAAAACCTTTAGCTGTTGGTATTGCCGCAGCACTTTCAATGACATTACTAGGTGCAAGTCTAAGTAATGCACACGCTGCAAGGTGGGAATTTGGTGATGTTGAAGTAAGCTTCGATTCTACTTTTAGTGTGGGAACGAGTATACGAACTGAAAACCGTAATTGGGATGACAATATTGCCAAGGCAAATAATGTAAACAATGGATTTGATTTTAGTCATTACCACAGTGCAGCAAATCCTAACCCAACTAGTGCCACTATATGGCAAGGCGCAGGTGGTTATTCAACTAATGGTGATAATGGTAATTTAAACTATGATGCAGGGGAGACATTCTCTCAAATTTTTAAAGGCACTCATGAGTTAGATGTTCATTATGATGGCATGGGCGTTTTTATGCGCGGCATGTACTATTATGATTTTACCATGATGGATAGTGACAGAGATTGGACTAACCAACTGAGTGGTCAAATCAACGATCCTTGTAATGATAGTGAAGCTAAAGCCCAAGTCTGTACAGATGTTCGTTTACTTGATGCGTATCTTTACGGTAATTTTGAACTAGGTGAAATGCCATTTTCAATCCGAGTAGGTCAGCAGGTGATTAGCTGGGGTGAAAGCACATTAATGGGTCATGGTATTAGCGAAATTAATCCAGTAGATATCGCACGCTTAAAAGCACCAGGGGCAGAATTAAAAGAAGCTTTCATTCCTTTTGGCTCTGTTTGGGCATCTTTAGGTGTTACTGAAAATTTCAATGTGGAAGCTTTCTACCAATATTCTTGGGAAAAGACTGTTTTACCACCACCAGGTAGTTATTTCTCTACCAATGATTTTGCCGGTGATGGTGGCAATCACAACAATGTTCAGCTGGGATTCTCAGGCAACCCTGATATAGATGTTAACACCTTAATCACTGGGTTAAATCAGATTGGTGATATGGTACGCTCAGGTGATTCAAATGCAGCGTTAGCTTACTTAGCTTATTCAACTAAAATCACGTTAAGATCGCCAGGTAAATCAGCGGAGTTGGAACCTGACAATGGTGGCCAATATGGTTTACGTTTATCTTGGTATGTTCCTGAGTTGAATGAAACTGAGTTCAGCCTTTATTATGTGAACTACCACAGTCGTAGACCACTTTTCTCAGGTCAAACAGCAAATTTTGGTGCTGCATCAATTGGCGCTGATTTAGCTACTTTAGCGACAACTGAGATTACGGCAGAAAATCTCTACTCTCTCAGTACTTTCTCACAAGTAAAACTAGCATACCCTGAAGATATTAAAATGTATGCGATGAGCTTTAATACCACCGTTGGTAATACCGCTGTTGCCGGTGAAATCAGTTATCGTCAGGATGAACCTTTGCAAATTGATGATGTTGAGCTACTTTTTGCTGCTATGCCTCAACAATTAGCAAATGCGGGATTACGACCTGAACTCGATGGTATTTCTCAGTTAAATGATCCGGATACAGGACAGCCCTATGCTTTAGGTGTAGATGCCAACGGTTTTATTTTATCTGATACTGTTCAAGCCCAATTAACGTTAACGCATTTATTCGGTCCTACCTTAGGAGCCAGTCAATTTGTTGGTTTAGTTGAGATTGGGGGGATTAATATCAATGATATGCCTGATGAAAGTGTACTACGTTTAAATGGCCCAGCTACCGCTAGAAGTGGTGGTATTGCTGTAGCACCAGGCTTAGAAATGCCAGTTCAAAATGGTGTTGAAACTAACCCATTTCCAACTGAATTTGCTTGGGGGTATAAAGTTGTTGCAAAACTTGATTATGCTAATGTTTTCTCTGGAATTAATATGAGCCCTCGTGTGGTGTTTTCACACGATGTAAAAGGAATAACGCCAGATCCATTGTTCTTATTTGTTGAGGATCGAAAATCTGTGGCACTTGGTTTGAACTTTAATTATCAAAGTCGCTGGACTGCAGATTTGAGCTACAATACTTTCTTCGATGGGGTAGGCACAACCAACCAAATGGAAGACCGTGATTATGCATCTTTTAGCATTAGTTATTCAATTTAAGAAAAGGCAACAAGTATGAAAACTCATATGAAAAATAAGTCATTATTATTAGCAATATCGGTTGCCCTTTTCTCCAGTGGAGTATTGGCAAAAATTTCAACAGGTGATGCTGAAAAACTAGGTAAAGAATTAACCCCTTTAGGTGCGATTCAAGCGGCCAATAAAGATGGTTCTATTCCTGCTTGGACAGGCGGTATTACCAAAGCTCCTGCAGGCTATAATGTTGGCGACCATCATATAGATCCCTATCCGAATGATAAGGTTCAATATTCGATAACGGCAAAGAATGTATCTGATTACAAAGACTTACTGACTCCAGGACAAGTTAAGTTATTTGAAACGTATCCTGAAACATTCAAAATGGATGTTTATCAAACACGTCGTAGTGCCTCTTACCCATCACATGTTTATGATGCCGTAAAAGTTAACTCAACTCGTGCAGAATTAGTAGAGGGCGGTAACGGTATTAAAAATGCGTCTGTTGGTATTCCGTTTCCTATCCCTGCCACTGGCTTAGAAGCTATTTGGAATCATATTTTACGTTATCGCGGCGAAGCTATGGTTCGCCAAGGTGGGCAAGCAGCGCCTACCGCGTCTGGAAACTACACTTTTGTTGGTTTCATTGATCAACTTTTAATTCCTTATAGCCTTGAAGGTACTACTCCTAGCGACCTGGAAAAAACCAATATTTTATTTAAGTTTAAGCAAAAGGTTACTGAACCTGCGCGTTTAGCGGGTACCGCACTATTGGTTCATGAAACTATGGATCAAATAAAAACACCTAGGCAAGCATGGACTTATAACACAGGACAGCGTCGTGTTCGTCGTGCGCCCAATGTGGCATATGATGCCCCAGGTTCAGCATCAGACGGTTTAAGACTTACCGATGATTTTGATATGTACAATGGTGCACCTAATCGTTATAACTGGACTTTGAAAGGTAAACAAGAGTTATTAATTCCGTATAACGATTACCGTTTACATAGTGATAATCTTAAATATAGCGATATTCTTCAACCAGGTCATATTAACCCTGAGTTAGTACGTTATGAAAAGCATAGGGTATGGGTTGTTGAAGCAAATTTAAAAGAGAATACACGTCATACTTATAAAAAGCGTGTTTTCTATATTGATGAAGATAGTTGGCAAGTTGCTATTTCTGATATTTATGATAACCGAGATGAGTTATACCGTATCGCTGTTGCCCATGGTGTAAATTACTATGAAGTACCAACACAATGGTCTACGCTTGAGGTATATCATGATTTCCAATCTAGACGCTATATTGCTATGGGGTTGGATAACGAAAACAAAATGTACGATTTTTCAGTGAAGTTAAAGCAAAAAAGCTTCACACCGTCAGCATTAAGACGCGAAGGTCGTAGGTAAGGCTTTCAACGTTAAACGGCTGGCTTGTGTCAGCCGTTTTTTTTAACTTATTATTATTTATTATAATAATGTAGAGAATTCGAAAAATGCATTTTTTTTTACCTTTATTGATGAGCTTTTTACTGTGCTCATTCAGCCTAGAAATATTGGCTGTAGACGCTTCTTCAACCGCTTATATTCCTTCCGTGAAAACCCCTTTAGTCAGTCAATCGTTATTATTAGACATAACTACCGTTGGACAAGTTAAACTAGTGGCCGTTGGTGAACACGGACATATAATTTGGTCTACCGATGGCGTTAACTGGCAACAGGCCAGTGTGCCTGTACAAACAACGTTAACCAATGTTTTTTTTTACAACGAGACTCTTGGTTGGGCCGTTGGTCATGACGCCACCATCTTACATAGTCAAGATGGTGGATTAACGTGGCAAGTACAACTGTATAAACCTACGTTAGAAAAGCCTTTACTTAATATAGTTTTTAAAACAAAGCTTGAAGGTGTGGCGATTGGTGCCTACGGACTTCTCTTTAGAACTTTAGATGGAGGCAAAACATGGCAAAACGAATTTCATACTGAGTTCTTATTACCTGATGATGCTGAATATCTAGCCGAGCTAAAACAAGAAGATGAAGAAGCGTATCTAGATGAAGTCTCCTCCATTTTACCTCATTTTAATCGCTTAGTACTTGATGGAACTACACTTTATATGGTCGGTGAAATTGGCTTAATTGCTAAAAGTAATGATTTTGGCAAACACTGGCAACTATTTGATGAAATTTATCAAGGATCCTTTTTTGATATAGCGATAACCATGCAAGGTAACTTGCTTGTTGTAGGCTTACGTGGACATGTCTTTAGACGTTTAAAAAATGATACACCATGGATACTACGCAAAACTAATACGACGGCATTGATTAATGATATTGTTTTAACGAATGATGATCGCATTTTTTTACTCGCAAATAATGGTACTTTGCTAGAAAGTAATGACGATGGTGTAAGTTATCGTTTAAGAAATCAAAAAGATGGTAAAGCTTTAATTGCAGGGGTTTGGTTTAATGATCAATTAATAGTTGTTTCTGATGTTGGAGTTAAAACAATTTCTTTATAAACTTTCTTTTAAAATTTAAACCATAAGAATAATTGGATTGTAATACATTATGAAAATTTCCCTTGTCAACCGTTTAGAAGTAGGCCTGTTCCGCCATAAATTTTTGGTGTTAATACTGTTTGTTTTAGCCAGTGTTTTCTTGGTGTTTCAAGCCACACAAATAAAGCTAGGTGCGTCTTTTACTAAAAACATCCCACTTAACCATGATTATATGAAAACCTATTTAAAACATAGGGAAAATTTCGGTGGGGCTAATAATATTTTAATTTCAGTATGTAATCGTGACGGGGATATATTTACGGCTAACTTCTTTGAAACATTAAAAGGAGTGCACGATAAACTATTTTTTATACCCGGAATTAATCGTATACAGGTTAAATCATTATTTTCTCCTAGTACCCGTTTCGTCGAAGTAGTAGAAGATGGTTTTGCCGGTGGGCCAGTAATTCCAGCTGATTTTCAAGCAACGGAACGTGGCTTAGCTATTGTCAAAGGTAATATAGAAAAAGCAGGTATTGTTGGTAGCATTGTTGCCGATGATTATAGTTGTGCCATGGTGAAAGCGTCGTTAATGGATTTTAACCCAAAGACAGGAGAAAAGCTTGATACGTTAAAAATGGCTGCACAATTAGAGCAAGAAATAAGACAAAAATTTGAAAAAGATAATATCTCAATCCATATTATTGGTTTTGCTAAAATGGTGGGTGATGTTGCAGAAGGCGCTAAAGGTGTTGCTGTATTCTTTGCTATTGCTATAGTGATAACAGCTATAATGGTGTTCTTTTTCTGTCATTCTATTAGTTTAACGTTACTGCCTATAGCATGCTCTTTAGTTGCTGTTATTTGGCAATTAGGTATGTTGTCTACACTGGGTTTTGGGCTTGACCCCATGTCAATTTTAGTACCTTTTTTAGTCTTTGCAATTGGTGTGAGCCATGGTGTTCAAATGATTAATTCAGTTGTTAAGCAAGTGAGTCTTGGTTTATCTAGCCAAGCGGCAGCACAAGCGAGTTTTAGAGCGTTATTAATTCCTGGTGGCATTGCCTTACTATCTGATACTGTTGGTTTTCTGACTTTACTTTCAATTGATATTGGCATCATTCGTGAATTAGCTATCACTGCATCTTTAGGTGTAGCGATGATTATTTTAACTAATTTACTTTTACTACCATTATTGGTTTCATATTTAACGATAACGTCTAAAGACAGAAAAAATCATGCGGGTAATATTGGTGAAGAAAGTTATGTTTGGCGTTTCATGGCAAGCTTTGCAACAAAAGGACCAGCAAGAATAATCCTAGTGTTAACCGTTATGCTATATGGTGCGGGTTGGTTTAATTCTCAAAATTTACAAATTGGTGAATTACATGCAGGAGCACCAGCATTACATGAATCATCTCGCTATAATCAAGATACCTTTTTAATTACTAACCGTTATGCAATCAGTGTTGATTATTTGTCAGTGATCATAGAATCAACTCCTGATGCCTGTACTTATTACGATACCATGAATACTATTGATAAATTTCAATGGCGCATGGAAAATGTTATAGGGGTTCAATCAGCAGTGAGCTTAGCTTCTATATCTAAATTAGTTAACGCAGGGTATAACGAGGGTAATCCTAAATGGCGAGTGATCCCGCGTAACCAGCAAACACTAGTACAATCTATTGCACGCGTACCTTCCTCAAGTGGTTTATTAAATAGTGACTGTAGTGTTATGCCTGTCATTTTGTTTTTGGAAGATCATAAAGCAGAAACTATTGATCGTGTGATTAAAGAAGTTAAATTAGCTGCAATTGAACTGGGTAATAAGCAATTACAGTTCAAGCTCGCATCAGGTCCTGTTGGTGTAATGGCAGCAACGAATGAAGCAGTTGCAGAGGCTCAGTTACCTATGATGCTTTACGTATATGGTGCCGTGATTATCTTATGTTTACTCAGTTTTAGAAGTATAAGAGCAACGGTTGTTGTTGTATTACCTTTATATGTAGTATCAACCTTAGCTCAGTGGTTAATGACGGTGTTAGATATTGGCTTAACCGTTTCCACTTTACCCGTAATAGCTCTAGGTGTTGGTATTGGTGTTGATTATGGTATTTATATTTTATCCACTATGAGTGCACAATTAAAAGCAGGTGCTAATGTACATGATGCTTATCTTGCGGCTTTAAAGGAACGTGGTAGCGCGGTCTTGATCACAGGATTTACTCTTGCTATTGGTGTATCAACATGGTTTTTCTCAGACTTGAAATTTCAAGTAGATATGGGGGTGTTATTAACCTTTATGTTTTTAGTTAATATGTTAGCAGCAGTCATTGTGTTACCTGCATTAGCAGCATTTTTATGGCCGAACAAAAAAACTTCATTATAAAAATGTTATTTTAAAAACTAAAACGCCTTTAATAATTATCTATTAAGGGCTTTTTTGTTTATACGTTCAATCGGTAGTAATGTTTTTTAAGTTTTTCCTACGAAATTTATCACGTTAGCTATTATTATAGGTAATGTTTGAAATAATATTGAGGTGTATAAATAATTTAATGAACGGGTATAACTGTATATTTAATCAATAAATAGTAGGAATATGCTGTAGTTATTTAACAAACGTGCATAAACAAAAAGTAGTGTGTAAAAAATAGATTCAAATAACTACAGCAAGGTTCGTAGTAAATAAAAATAGTTCTCGCAATACATCAAATTAACTCATAGTATCAGTATTATACTATAAACAAGTAACTCTTACTTTACGTATTATTAAACACGTAAAGTGTAAATAGAGTCCAACTTAAATTATTACAAGCTTCCTGTTAAGATAATAGCAAAAGGAAAACGGCATGGCGTTAGTTAATGGTTCTCCCTCAGTGATACTAAAAAATGTAGCACAATTAATAAAGAAAAAAGTCCCTCAAGATACCGCCGATTTAGTCGATCAATTTGCGACTTTATTATATGGTAATATCTCTTCTCTCGATTTATCAAACAGAAATGACAGTGATATGTATGGTGCTACATTAAGTTTGTGGAGTTCGCTTAATGAGCATATAGATGATACACCTATCATTCATGTTTTTAACCCTTCAGTAAGTAAAAATGGCTGGAAATCAAGTCATACTATTATTGAAGTGATAGTTAAGGATATGCCATTTTTAGTGGATTCTATCCGTATTGCTTTGAATCGTTTGGGTCTATCGCCACACCTTATGTTGAATTCACCATTAAAGTTGGTACGAGGTAAAAATAAAAACATTAATGAATTAGCATCTAATGTTGATACCAATATTAAAGCAACATCAGAAGAAACCATCTTTTTTATCGAAATAGACAGACAATCAACTAAAGAAGAATTAGAAACAATAAAAGATGAATTATTAAGTGTTGTTAAAGATATCACGTTAACCGTTAACGATTGGCAACCTATGCTTGCACAGTTAAATAATGTTATTGGCGACATAAAAAAAACTAAGTTACCGGGTAGTAAAAAAGCGAAGGATGATACCGTAGAATTTTTGTCATGGTTGGCGAGCAGTAATTTTACACTAATGGGTTATCGTTCATACGATGTCAAAGTGGTACAAGGTGATATTGAACTTAAAGCAAACATGAACTCTAGTTTAGGTTTAATGAAAAACTCTAGTTCAAGTAAAACACGCTTACTTTCAAAATTAAATGAGTCAGGGCGTGAAGTTGCTTTAGGTGAAAATCACCTTATTCTCACCAAATCTAATTCGCGTTCGAGAGTACACAGACCGGCACAACTAGATTATATTGGTATAAAACGCTTTGATGCCAAAGGTAATGTCATTGGTGAAGAGCGCTTTATCGGCTTATTTGGTTCTGCATACTACACTAACAGTGCTTTAGATTTACCGTTAATTAAATCTAAAGTAAAAGCGGTATGTGACTCTTCAGGTTTTGCTAAAGAAACACACGCCTATAAGACGTTGATTAATATTCTTGAAACATACCCTAGAGATGAAATATTACAAAGTAATACCAATGAACTATTACAAAATGTGTTGGGCATTTTGCAAATGCAAGAGCGAGATTACTGTGGCTTATTCGTTAGGCGTGATATTTTCAATCGTTTTTATTCTTGTATGGTTTATGTACCACGTGAGCGTTATAACACGGAGTTGCGTATTCAAACCCAACGTGTATTACAAGAAGCATTTGATAGTGATGAAGAAGTAGAGTTTACTACCTACTTCTCTGAATCAGTGCAAGCCAGAACACATTATATTGTTAAGGTTAATTCAACAAAAGCAGACATTAACGTGAAAGAAATCGAGAAGAATTTAAATGAAGCGGCACGAAGCTGGGATGACAAATTAGTAACGGCACTCGTCGCCAATAAAGGTGAGGTTGCAGCGAAAGCATTAAGTCGCAAATATGTACATTTTCCACAAGCTTATAAAGAAGAAGTGCTACCAGGCTCTGCGATTGTTGATATCGAAAAGTTAGAAAGAATCAATTTTTCTGACGGTTTAGAAATGTTGTTTTATCAACCGTTAGAAGAAAAAAAGGATAGTCGTTTTGTCAAATTAAAATTATTCCATAAAGGCGATCCTATTCATCTATCGGATGTATTGCCGATATTAGAAAACTTTGGCTTACGTGTTATTGGTGAAAGCCCCTATGCTATCAAAACAACGAATGGTGAAAACTACTGGATTTTAGATTTCTCCATGCTTATAAATGGTGAAAGTGACTTTAATGTTAAGACCGTGAGTACACTATTTCAAGATGCTTTTGCTAAAGTTTGGCAGGGTGATTTAGAAGATGATGGTTTTAACCGATTAGTATTAGGGGCAGGGCTTGAAGGGCGTAGAGTTTCTATTTTACGCGCTTTTGCTAAATATGAACGTCAAATTGGAGGTCGCTTTAGTCAACGTTATATTGAAGATACTTTTGCTCGTTATCCTAGTATTGCACAATTATTAATTAATTTATTTATACAACGTTTCGATCCTCATAATAAATCAACGGATAGCGCAAAAAATAAAGCCAATACAAAATTGCTAGAGTGTATTGAAAGCTCATTGGATAATGTTACTAACCTAGACGATGATCGAATTATTCGACGTTTTGTTGAAATGATCAGTGCAACCATTCGTACTAACTACTTTCAACTAGATAAACTCATGGGTGAGAAATCGTATATCTCGTTCAAAATAGAGCCAGAAAAAATCAGTGAAATGCCACAACCGGTACCTAAATTTGAAATATTTGTTTATTCACCGCAAATCGAGGGAGTACATTTACGTGGTGGTAAGGTTGCGCGAGGTGGGTTACGTTGGTCTGACAGACGTGAAGATTTCCGCACAGAGGTCTTAGGTCTGGTAAAAGCACAGCAAGTTAAAAACACGGTCATTGTACCGGTAGGTGCTAAAGGTGGTTTTGTTTGTAAACAGCTACCAAAGGGAACTCGCCAAGAGATATTTGAAGCAGGTAAAGAATGTTATCGCACCTTTATTCATGCTTTATTAGATATTACTGACAATATTGTTAATGGTGAAATAGTTCCCCCTGTTGATGTAATTCGCCTTGATGAGGATGATCCTTATCTTGTTGTGGCTGCTGATAAAGGAACGGCAACCTTCTCTGATATTGCCAATGGTATTTCTGATGAATATAAATTTTGGTTAGGTGATGCTTTCGCTTCTGGCGGTAGTGTTGGTTATGATCATAAGGCTATGGGCATTACGGCAAAAGGTGCTTGGGAATCGGTAAAACGTCACTTTAGGGAAATGGATGTTGATTGCCAAAGTACAGACTTTACTTGTCTTGCCATTGGTGATATGGCGGGTGATGTATTTGGGAATGGTATGCTGTTATCAAAACATATCCGTTTACAAGCTGCATTCAATCACATGCATATTTTTATCGACCCTAATCCAAACTCAACGACAACTTATCCAGAACGTGAGCGGTTATTTAATTTACCTGGCTGTAGCTGGGAAGATTACAACAAAGAATTAATTTCGCAAGGTGGAGGTGTTTTTAGCCGTCATGTAAAATCGATAAAATTAACCGCTCAAATTAAAAAAATGGTGGGAACGCAGAAACAAAGTATGTCACCAAACGATTTGATCCAAGCGCTGTTAACTATGCAGGTTGACCTGTTGTGGAACGGTGGTATTGGAACGTATGTTAAAAGTACTAAAGAAACTCACTTAGAAGTCGGTGATAGAGCCAACGATGCCTTGAGAATTAATGGCAGCGAACTACAAGCTAAAGTTGTTGGTGAAGGAGGTAATTTAGGCTTAACTCAACTGGGCCGTATTGAATTTTCTGCTAATGGTGGCCGTATTAATACCGATGCGATAGATAATGCGGCTGGTGTTGATTGTTCAGATAATGAAGTAAATATAAAAATATTACTTAATAGCTTAGTACAAAATGGTGATTTAACGGTTAAACAACGTAATAAATTACTTCATGATATGACTGATGAAGTCGGCAATTTAGTTATTGAAGATTGTTATCGTCAAACACATTCACTGTCTATTACCGCAAAAAGCGGTGTTAATCAATTGAAAGAGCAAGTACGTTTTATCCATGACCTAGAACGTTCAGGTCAACTTGATAGAGCATTAGAGTTTATTCCTGATGATGAAGAGATTTCTGATAGGATAGCTAAAGGAAATGGCTTAACACGACCTGAGCTTGCTGTTTTACTTGCTTATAGCAAAATGGTACTTAAAGAAGAGTTAGTTCATGAACAGATAACGGATAACCCTTATCATAACCGATTATTAGTTAGTGCTTTTCCTAAGCAATTACGTGATAAGTATCAAGACGAAATGCAGCAACACCCATTGCGTGCAGAAATAATAGCGACTAAATTAGCCAATAAAATTGGTAATGATATGGGCTTTAATTTTATTAATCGTATGCAAGAAGAAACAGGCGCGGCGGTAGTTGAGATAGCAAATGGTTATACCGTAGCTTGTGCTGTTTTTGAATTAGAGGCGTTTTGGCAAAAAATTGAAGTATTAAATAATAAAATTTCTACTGCTATTCAAACAGAAATGTTATTTCAATATCGCCGCACAATAAGAAGAGCAACGCGTTGGTTCTTACGTCATCGTAATAAAGCACTTTCTATTGAGCAATCGATAGCGCTATACCAACCAACCTTTGCTATCTTATCTAAAAAACTTAATAACTTTATTATAGAGGGTGAAGCAGAAGAAATACACCGTGTTGAAAGTGATTTAATTGCTGCGGCTGTACCTAAAGTTATTTCGCAACGCATTGCGCAATTAAGTACTATTTTCTCAGTATTAGATATAGCCGATATAGCCGATAAAGAAGGTAAAGATATTGATATTGTTGCTCATTTATACTTCAAGCTAGGTGTTCGTTTAGAGCTACATTGGTTCTTAGATCAAATAACTTGTCAGGCGGTATCTAATCATTGGCAAGCACTTGCTAGAGCATCATTTAGAGAAGAGCTTGATTGGCAGCAACGTTCATTAACAGTTGTTGTGTTGCAATGTAATTGTGATGTAAAAGTTGAACATCTTGATGATATGCTTGATGCTTGGATGAAAGTTAACGAACAACCTGTCAAGCGTTGGCAACATATTTTATCCGACTTTAAAGTCGGGCAAACTCATGAGTTTGCTATGTTCTCAGTAGCTTTACGAGAGTTGATGCTATTAAGCTTAAACTGTGAAAAAGTATCAAAATAATATAACTACTTAGAATTGCTTTTATTAACAAGTAAAAAGTAATTAAAAGCAATTTTAAAACGTTTACTTAACTGATAAAATCCCCACCTAACTGTTCAAAGTTAAGTGGGGATTTTTATTTTCCAGCTTCAATACATGACTAACTAGAGGTTTTATGTTTTATCCTGCCATCCGTAAAGTGTTGTTTCAATTTGATGCCGAAACCATTCATGAGTTAACAATTAAAGGGTTAAAAAGTACTGGTTCAACACCGCTAAATGCTTTGTATAAGCAACGCGTTACTAATAAACCCGTCACAGTCATGGGAATAGATTTCCCAAATCCATTGGGCTTAGCTGCAGGTTTGGATAAAAATGGTGAGTGTATCAATGCCTTTGCTGCGATGGGATTTGGTTTTATTGAAGTAGGTACAGTGACACCCCGTCCACAACCGGGAAATCCTAAACCACGTATTTTTAGGTTACCTGAAGCGAATGCTGTCATTAATCGCATGGGCTTTAACAATAAAGGGGTTGATTACTTAGTCTCACAAGTCAGAGCGGCAAAATTTAGTGGCGTATTAGGTATTAATATCGGAAAAAATAAAGATACACCAGATGAAAATGCTAAAGATGATTATATTCACTGTATGCAAAAAGTGTATGATTTTGCCAGTTACATAACAATAAATATTTCTTCGCCAAATACACCTGGTTTACGTTCTTTACAATATGGTGAGGCATTAAACGAACTATTGTCAGCATTAAAAGTTGAACAAGCACAATTAGAAAAAAAATATAATAAATATGTGCCTATTGCTGTAAAAATAGCACCAGATTTAACCGAAGATGAAGTTAATTCTATTGCCATAAGCTTAATCGATAATAATATTGATGGTGTTATCGCTACCAATACAACCTTATCTCGCGAAGGGGTTGAAGGGCTTGAATTTGGTAATGAGCAAGGCGGTTTAAGTGGTGCTCCCGTTAGAAACAAAAGCACCTCTGTGGTAAGTTTATTAGCCAAAGCGTTAGATAATAAACTTCCCATAATAGGTGTTGGTGGAATTTCCTCAAGCCATGATGCAAATGAAAAACTTGTCGCAGGTGCTAGTTTAGTACAAATATATACGGGCTTTATTTACCAAGGCCCTCCTTTGGTGAAGGAGATAGTAGAGGGTGTTAAGGTATGAGTCTTACGCTTAACAGTGCTATTCAATAGTAACTGAAGTAAGGCGATTAACTTTTTGCGTTTTTGTTTAGATATTAATGTGATTATAAAAAAGGCTTACTAAAACTAGTAAGCCTTTTATAATTTTATTATTGAAATATTATTAATAACTTTCGTTATGTACACTTAATACTGCGCGACCCGATGGATCAGCGTTGTTTTGGAAACTTTCATCCCAAGCTAATGCTTCTTCAGTACTACAAGCAACAGATTTGCCGCCAATAACACAATCAGCAGCTGTCGCTAATGGGTATTTCTCTTCAAAAACAGTACGGTAATAATAACCTTCTTTGTTGTCAGGTGTATTTACCGGAAATCTAATATGAGCATTTTCAAGCTGTTGATCAGTAACAAGTGCTTCAACATGGGCTTTTAAACCGTCAATCCACGAATAACCTACACCATCAGAAAATTGCTCTTTTTGACGCCATAAGATTTCTTTTGGCAGGTAACCTTCAAAAGATTCACGTAAAATTGCTTTTTCCATGATGCCGTTGCCACACATTTTATCTTCAGGGTTGATGCGCATAGCAACATCCATAAAGTGTTTATCTAAAAATGGTACGCGAGCTTCTATGCCCCAAGCTGACATTGATTTGTTTGCCCGTAAGCAATCAAATTTATGTAGACGGTCTAGCTTACGGTTTAACTCTTCATGAAACTCTTGTGCGTTAGGTGCTTTATGGAAGTATAAGTAACCACCAAATATTTCATCAGCACCTTCGCCAGAAAGTACCATTTTAATACCCATGGCTTTAATTTTACGTGCCATTAAGTACATTGGGGTAGAAGCACGAATAGTGGTTACATCATAAGTTTCTAAATGATAGATAACTTCTTTTAGTGCATCAATACCTTCTTGCTCAGTAAAAACAACACTGTGATGAATAGTGCCAATGCTATCTGCAACCGTTTGTGCCGCAATCAAATCAGGAGAGCCAGCTAAACCACAAGCAAACGAATGAACTTTTGGCCACCAAGCTTCAGATAAGTCATTTTCTTCAATACGACGTGCTGCAAATTTTTGCGTGATAGCAGAAATTAATGATGAATCTAAACCACCTGACAATAATACACCGTAAGGTACATCAGTCATTAAGTGACTTTTTACAGATTCTTCTAACGCTTCTCGAATTTTTGTTTTACTGGTGGTGTTATCTTTAATTGCTGCATAATCTTGCCAGTTACGTTTGTAATAACGTTGTAACTCACCAACACGGCTATCTAAAATATGTCCTGGAGGAAACTCACTGACTGTTTTACAAATAGGCATAAGTGCTTTCATTTCTGAGGCAACATAAAAGTTACCATCAGCATCATAGCCAGTATAAAGTGGAATAATACCCATATGGTCACGGGCAATTAAATAAGAATTATCAGTTTCGTTATAAACAATAAACGCAAACATTCCCTGCAATTTATCAACAAAGTTTGTACCAAACTCTTTATATAATGGCAATATCACTTCACAGTCAGAGGCCGTTTTAAAGTCATAATCTACGGTAAGTTCGGCTTCTAACGCTTTATGGTTATATATTTCACCGTTGACGGCAAGTACGTGAGTTTTGTCTTCATTATATAGCGGTTGAGCACCATGCTCTGTATCAACAATAGATAAACGTTCATGCACTAATATGGCATTATCGCAGCTGTATATGCCTGACCAATCGGGTCCACGGTGACGTAATAGGCGAGAACATTCTAAAGCGGTTGGACGAAGTGCTTGTGCACCTGTTTTTATATCTAGTATACCAAAGATTGAACACATTGAAGCGCTACTCCTTTAATTAATAGTAAGTAAATTGTGAGGCATTAGTGCAACAACACTAATCATTGAACGACACTTTGCCAGTTCTACTTTAAAAATCAACCCTAATATGACTTTTTAGTAAAATAAAGGGTAAATCAGCCGTTAAACTGCTTATTTCAGTCAAATCAATAAAACTTAACGATTCTTAAGCATTCGTTAAGAAAACTTAATTAATGTATGGTTTAATTAAGTATAGCCTCCATTATTCTTTATATTAGGTACTAATTTGCAACATTTATTAAAGCAGTTATCAGTGTTTGTTTTTTCACTTTCAATCGTGATCGGTTTCTCAAGTAATACCTATGCACAGAAAGTAATTACTAGCCAAGCAGTCCTTGAACAGGCGTTAGATGAACATAGGGGAGAGGTGATTTATTTAGATTTCTGGGCCTCATGGTGTGGTCCTTGTCGTAAATCGTTTCCTTGGATGAATAAAATAGAAGCAGAATATAAACAACAAGGCTTTAGCGTTATTAGCGTTAATTTAGATGCAAATAAAGCATTAGCAATTAAATTTCTTAATGAAATGCCAGCTTCTTTTACCGTGATTTATGATCCAAAAGGAAAAATAGCCAAACATTTTAAAGTACAAGGTATGCCTAGCAGCATGATTATAGGTCGAGACGGTAAAATAAAATCCCGTCACACTGGCTTTTTTACAAAAAAAATATCGCTATATCAGCAAGAAATTGAACAGTTACTCGCTATTAAATAAGGTCCGTTTATTATGAAAAAAAACATGAAATTAGTTTTATTTATACCATTAATTATTGGTGCTACAGGCTGTGCAAATTTAGGCGTAGAGCCTTGGGAACGTGATTTGTTAGCGAAAGATGAAATGTCATTAAATGCGGCTCCTGTTGATGCAGCGCTTGATGATCATATTTATTTTAGTAAAGAAGCGTCAAGTGGTGGTAAGGGATTTGGCGGTGGTGGTTGTGGCTGTAATTAAATACAGGCCTGTTCACCATCTATCAACAACACTTTAAAAGAATTATATTATGACAAATAAAACTGAAAAAACTAATATCAAAGCGGCGTTAACGCTCGCTACAGCCGCTTTGCTGGGTACAAGTAACTTAGCAGAAGCCAACACAGTGACAACGCCTAGTGCAAAAGAGAACTCGTGGGATTTTGACAGTGCTTTGTTGTTTTACAGTGAAGTTGACCGAGTAAGTGCAGCCGAAGCTATTTTTAATGCCAAAAAAACCTTTGCTAACGACGAAATTCTAAACCTAAAATTAACCGTTGATGCGTTAACGGGGGCGTCGGCTAATGGTGCAGTAGCACAGCCAAACGTACAAACATTTACCAGACCATCGGGAAAAGGAGAATATACCATTGCAGCAGGCGATACTCCGCTTGATGACACTTTTCACGATACGCGTGTTCAACTTAATGCACAATGGACTCAACCGATAGCACCTAATTATACGGCAAGTGGTGGTGTACATATTTCTAAAGAATATGATTACTTATCGCTGGGTGTTAATGGTAATTTAGCCTTTGATTTCGATCGCAAAAACTCTACCTTTTCAGCCGGCTTTAGTTATTTTCAAGATACATTTACCCCTGAAGGTGGCATACCTAAAGCTTTTAGTTCTATGCCAAAAGTAAGTGACAGTGCAGACGACTTTGCTGAAACACGTATTGAGTCAGAGGATACTAAAACTACTACCGATATTTTATTAGGTTTTACGCAAGTCATTAACCGTAGAATGATTACCCAATTTAATTATTCTTATTCTATTGTAGATGGTTACTTAACTGATCCCTTCAAAGTTATCTCGAAAGTAGACGGTGTTACTGGCTTCACTCAAGATAATATTTATGAATCTCGTCCAGATTCTCGTGTTAAACAAAGTCTTTATGCTCAATCGCTTTATCATTTTGATAGCGTAGTACTTGATGTTTCATACCGCTATATGTGGGATGACTGGGAAATTGATTCTCATACTATTGACACTCGCTTTAGAATCCCACTAGGCGATGCATTTGGTACAGAAAGTTATATACAACCACACTTTAGATTATATCAACAGAGTGCCGCTGAGTTTTATCGACCATTTTTAATTGATGGTGAGGCTGCCCCTACTTATGCCAGTGCAGATTATCGCATAGGTGAAATGACTACTTTTACGGTAGGCTTAAAATACGGGTTGTTAGTGAATAATGGCCATGATCTTTCTTTTAGATTGGAATATTATCGTCAAGCACCAACGGATGCAGGCATTGCAGGCTTTGAAGCCCGCGGCGCGCTTAATGAGGTTGACCTTTATCCAACTATTGATGCTATTATTGCCCAAGTTACTTATTCTTTCTAACGAGATTTTGCTTGAATAAAAACAGAGCAATACAGCTAGCAAAAAACAAAGACAGCTATGGCATAACATTTAATGCCATGGCTAGTCCTTGTGAAGTCATAATACAATCATCGGATAAGCAATTATCTGCTGAACTTGGTAATATTATTGCTACTGAAGTTTGGCGTATTGAAGATAAATTCAGCCGATATAATCAGCACAGTGCTTGTGGTGTTATTAATAACAATGCAGGGCACTCTGTTTCAATCGATGAAGAAACCTATTTATTACTGAACTTTGCTGAACAATGTTACCAATTAAGTGATGGTTTGTTTGATATCAGCTCTGGTGTACTTCGAAAAGTTTGGTCTTTTAACGGTACTCAAGCCAGTGAAGGCAATAGTGATAACTTTCCGACAGTCGAGCAAGTTAAGCAAAACTTAACTTTGGTTGGTTGGCGAAAAATCACATTTGATCAAAATCAAATTAGTTTAGTGAAAGGGATGGAAATCGATTTTGGTGGTATAGGTAAAGAGTATGCGGTTGACAGGGCTATTATTCTTGCCAAACAATTAACTAATAACCCCGTGTTAGTTAATTTAGGTGGTGATTTGGCGGTAACCTGTCCCCGTACAAATAATGAACCTTGGCAAGTCGCCATTGAACACCCTGATTCAGATAAAAATCATACTAACTATGTTGATATGATTGTATCATTAAAAACGGGTGCTCTTGCTACCAGTGGTGATGCACGTCGTTTCGTTATTCATAACGGAAAACGATATAGTCATATTTTGAATGCAAAAACTGGTTGGCCTATTAATGAAGCACCGCGTTCTATTACCGTGGTTGCTCCACAATGTATACAAGCAGGTATTTTAGCCACTCTCGCTTTACTTCAAGGCTCCCATGCAGAACAATTTCTAGTCGATCAAGACATTAAGTTTTGGGCAAGAAGATAAACTAATCAAATGATAATACGACGTGTGAAGGTGAATAATTAGATGAGAATTTTACTAGTTGAAGATGACTTGCCATTAGCCAAAGCTTTGCAAAAATCACTGCAAAGTGAAGGATTTGTTGTTAACCATGTAAACCAAGGAAAGCTAGCGATAAATGCTTTATCTACACCTGATCAAGATATGATTATTCTTGACTTAGGTTTACCAGATATAGATGGACTTGATGTTTTAAAGCAACTACGTAATCAAAAATCAACACTACCTGTCATCATTTTAACTGCACGCGATTCCGTTGAAAGTAAAGTGAAAGGCCTTGATTATGGTGCAGATGATTATCTAGTTAAACCTTTTGAAATACAAGAATTAATGGCTAGATTACGCGTTATCGAACGTCGTTTGGGTACCGCTAGCTCTTCACTTATTTGTGTGGGGCAAGTTAAATTAGATACGTTTGCACATAAGGTTGTTGTGGGTGAAAGTAATATGAACAATGAAATTGAAATTCACTTTTCCAAAAAAGAATTTATGGTGTTAAAAGCGCTAATGGAAAATGCAGGACGCATATTATCTCGTGAACAAATTGAGTCGAAACTGTATCATTGGGGAGAGGAAGTGTTGAGTAATGCCGTAGAGGTGCATATTCATAAGTTAAGAAAAAGTTTACCTGAGAAATTTATTCAAAATGTGCGTGGCGTAGGCTACATCATTAATAATGCGCATTAAGTTTTGAGTGCTAAATTTTGAGTAAACTATTGTGAATAGTAAGTTATGAGTATTCGCCGTTATCTCGTGTTAACACTATTTTCGGTATTAACGTTAATCACCTTTATTGCCGCTATTCAAGGCTATAAAGTTAGTATGTCTCGGGCTGAAAAACAGTTTGATCAGCAATTGCTCGATATCGCTTATACATTGCTTGCCGTTCAAACCACAAAATTGAAAACAACATTACCCAATAATACCAATAAATTACAACAAACAACCCAAGTGGCTCAGCAAGGTAGCTTTGCGTTTCAGGTTTGGAATAATGATAAACTAGTTATTAAAAGCAATAACGCACCCGATCATCTTATTGTTAGCTCAGTATTACCTTATAAAGAATCTCATAACCGTTCAGATAAACAATACAGTCATTTTTCTGAAGTTAATTTTTTAGATAAACGTTGGCGAGTGGCTGCCTTATCGACTGAAATGTCAGCACAACATACGTCGATTACCGTGATTGTGGCGCAACCACTGCAAACACAATTTGCCTTAGCACAAGAACTTATTTTAGCTGCAGTGACGCCTATGATTATAGCGATAATCATATTATCCTTTTTAATCTATATTATTATTACTCAAGGATTAAAACCCTTACACAGACTTCGAACAGAGCTTGGTAAAAAAAATACCAATGATTTCAGTCCGCTTAACTTACAAGTAAATAATACTGAATTAGCTGATGTTGTCGTTACGTTAAACCAGCTTTTCTCACGTTTAGACGCCGCGTTTCAGCGAGAGCGTCACTTTGCTGAAGATGCCGCACATGAATTAAAAACACCTTTAAGCGTGCTTAAAATAAATGTACACAACATTACTCAAGATTTTTCTGCACGATTATCTGTGGATAATGTCATTGTTACGGAAAATGACATTCGTCGTTTTGATTCAGTAAAAGAATTAATCCGCAGTGTTGATCGAATGGGACATGTTATCGACCAAATCTTAAATTTGAATCGTACTAACACTGCACAAATAGCACATGGCAGCACGCGTTTTAACTTAAATTCATTGTTGCAGCAAGTGATTGCAGAGTTGTATGCTGACATCTTAGGGAAAGAACAAACCATCGTACTAGAAAGTGATGATATTTACTTATCCGCACATGAATTTTCGGTGCATTTACTCGCCGTTAACTTAATTTCCAACGCGAATAAATATACACCAATAGGCGGAAATATTCATGTCACGGCTAAGCGACTGAATGCAGGAAAAGCAGATAGAAAAATAGCACTTTGTGTAGAAGATTCGGGTGTTGGCATTGTTCCTGAGGAGTATCAACGAATTTTTGACCGTTTTTATCGTGTTGGTGGTGATCAACATAACTCAAACGTTTTGGGTTGTGGCCTCGGTTTAACCATTGTTAAGCATATCGCTGACGTGCATGAAGCTAACATAGCGTTATCTTCTTCAACCTTACTTAAAGGCTTAAAAATCACGGTATACTTTAAGGATAATAAAATAGAAAAGGAGCAGGGTGATGATTAAAGATGTTCCTAAATATTGTAATCTATTTTTGCTTATGAGCTTATTTTTCTTGTGTAGCCCTACGGTAGAAGCGAAACGTCCTGAATATCATTTAGCGCTAAAAAAGCACTTGTTCTATCCAGCACAAATCATCATTCCAGCAAATAAAAAAGTTAAGTTAGTTATCCTTAATTACGATAATAGCGTTGAAGAGTTTGATAGCTTCGACCTTAATAGAGAAAAAGTGATATTCCCTAAACAAAAATCAATCATTTTTATCGGGCCATTGCCGGTAGGTGAATATCATTTTTTTGGTGAGTATCATCCTAATAGTGCGCGAGGAAAAGTCATTGTTGTTGAAATTAATAATACCCAAGCGGTTTCACATGACGCGTTAAGTTCAAAGCAAGGGGGTCTAGATGTTAATTAATACAGTTCTTTTGTTTTTACAAAGTGCCTTACCTATGTTTATTATCATCTCGTTGTTGTTATTACGCTTGACTGCTGAATCAAAGAGTATTGTTACGCCTAAAAATTTAATTGGCATCACTTGTTTGGCTATTACATTAGTGTTTTTATTGAATCAAACCATGGAAAAAACATCGCAACTTTTCGAAGGTAAAGGCACTGAAATTGTTTTTTCTTTTGGTTTTATAATCATCTATTTTTGTAGCGTATTCTTATTTTTATTGAACAATAAAGACCGTTTTATCAAGGTTAAACAGGCCCTGGCTCTAGTCATTTTTCTATTAGTGTTTTCGCTTAATGGTTCGCATTTTATGTTGTATTTAAGCAGTTACTGGACGCAAACATTACAAGTTGAATCAGCAGGATTAGAATCCTTATTTATTGGCATTATTTTAGCTGTGGGTATTTGTGTCAGTTTTGCTATCTTATTGTATTTTTTATTACGCTACAGTGACCTTAATATCCATCCTAAAACCTCTTGTTATTTATTACTGTTTTTTGCCCTGGGTCAATTAATGCAGTCAATATTACTCTTGCAACAAGTGGACGTTTTACCGTTGAGTTATAGTCTCTGGAATAGCTCCAACTTTATTGCGGAAAACTCTGAATTTGGTCAATTACTTAGTGTTTTATTTGGTTACGAAGCGACCCCCTCATTTATGCAACTCATTACCTATTTGACTGCCTTTATTGTGCCTGTATTGATGAGTAACAACCGACATTTTGTTCGGATAGCCTTTGGAGAAAAATCATGAAAGCCTTAATGCTTTTTAAGCAGTTTTGCTGGCTTATGCTTGCAAGTTTAAGCCTTTTACTCAGTTATACGTCAACAGTATATGCCGATGGTGTTGTGGTGGATAAAGTTTACCATCCTTATGTTTTACCTAATGAGCGAGAAGTTGAATGGCGGTTACTCTCACATAAAGAAAGTGAAAATAACAATCTGGCCCAACGTTTTGCTTATGGCCAATCGTTAACTGATACTATTATGTTAGAGCTTTATTTAGTCGGTGAGCGTGATATTAATGATGATTTTAGTTTAAGCTCGTATGAGCTTGAAGCACGGTGGATGTTGACAGAGCAGGGTGAATACTGGGCAGATTGGGGATTGTTATTTGAGATAGAAAAAGTGCAGCGGCAAAAAAACTGGGAAGTCACTTCTGGAGTTTTAGTAGAAAAAGAATTTGGCCGAGCTAGCCTTACTTTTAATGCTTTTATTATTTATGAGTGGGGTAAAACTATAGTTAGTGAATTTGAAACGGAGTTTCGCTTACAATACCGTTATCGTTACCTTGAACAACTCCAACCAGCGATTGAGTTATATTCGGGTCAAAACTACCTAGGTATTGGGCCAGCTTTTATGGGAATTCAACGCTTTGATGGCCAAAAACAGCTAAAATGGGACGTCGGTTTTATTACGGGATTAGACCGCCGTAGTAAAGGGCATGTTTTACGTGTTGCTATTGAATATGAGTTCTAAAAATAAGAAGAAATATGGGTAGAGTAAACTACCCATAATTGCGATTGATAGCTTAATTAATCTAAATAAAAACCAATATGCTGATGTAATCTAACTAACATTTCTTCTTTGTCGTTAACAAATTCAAGGCGCTGTGCAAAGTCTCGTAATGCGAGTTCTATCTGATTAACAAATTTCCCATAACCATGAGACGTTTTATCTTTGTCGCAGGCAGTAAAAATCAATTGAACCGTATCAACCAGTTTATTTGATTCCCATTTACACGTGTAGCCACAACTTGTAAGTGAAGGATTAGAGCCTAACATGAGTAACTCACCGCTAGCGATAACATTTTCATCTTCGCCTTTTCGTACAATGGGCACTAAGCCATTAGCAATCACCGCACCTTTATATAATTTTTGTTTTTTAGCTGAGCTAATAAATGCATCGGCAATTAAGGTATATAATTGATTATAACAACCAGATTCATCTTCATTTTTTATTAATGAGCGTACACGTCGGTTCAAAGGAAAATCAATCACGGCATAAGTTAATGCGTCTGTGTTTGCAGGTAAGTTTTGTTCGTCGGCTAAATATCGATTAGTCATAGAACGAAATTTATGTACCTGAGAGCCTTCTACGCCTTTATGTTTAGCAAATAAGTCATAGGTTAAATGTTGATGATCGCATATACGTACAGTTTCTTTATTAATACCGATTTGATCACTAAATTTACTAATAGATTGTTTAACTTTTTGATGAAATTTAGCTGAATGAACTCTAATTTCTGTACCATTAGCTAAGAAAATCAAGGAGATTTTTTTAGCTTTTACATCACCTCTAAAAATAACGTTTTGGCTAGTATGGTATTCTGGATTATACAGGCATAGTACTTGTTGCTTAGTTTGTGCGGTAAGTTTTTGTGGACTATAGCGTACCCTTACAAACTTATCATTAGCAATAAACTGTGAACTATCAATGGTAAATTCGTCATTTATTTTAAAAAAACTGTTAGCGAGCGCCTGATAAAATTTAGCATAAGGCTCAGTAGCATTTGCATCAATTAAATCTGAATATTTTTCAAGTAATTGATCAGTTAATGGAAATTTAGCCATTAAATATTGATTTTCTCTGGCAGATGTCGGGACATAAACTTTATGCTGAGTACTTCTAGTACGAGAAATAGACATTAATTATTATAACCTGTTAATTATCGAAAAATAGTGATGTTCAGTATAACTACGAAAGATAGTGTAAATCCTGTCTCTTATACACATCTCCGAGCCCACGAGACTAAGGCGAATCTCG
>CAJXQM010000024.1 GCA_913058145.1 uncultured Colwellia sp. | reverse complement strand
CATGTCAAATCAAAGAATTCGCATTCGTTTGAAAGCGTTCGATCATCGTTTGATTGATCAATCTACAGCAGAAATCGTTGATACTGCAAAACGTACTGGCGCACAGGTTCGTGGTCCTATTCCACTTCCTACTCGTAAAGAACGTTTCACTATCTTGACTTCTCCACACGTTAACAAAGATGCGCGTGATCAGTACGAAATCCGTACTCACAAACGCATGATTGATATCGTTGAGCCAACTGAAAAGACTGTAGACGCATTAATGCGTTTAGATCTTGCAGCTGGTGTTGATGTTCAAATCAGCTTGGGCTAAGGGGAGTTTTAACAATGACTATAGGTCTAGTTGGACGTAAAGTGGGTATGACTCGTGTCTTCACAGAAGATGGTGTTTCTACCCCTGTTACTGTTATCGAAGTTGAAGCAAACCGTGTTGCTCAGGTTAAAACTATTGAGAACGATGGTTATTCAGCGCTACAAGTTACTACGGGCAAGCGTAAAGCAAGCCGTGTAACAAAACCAGCAGCGGGTCATTTCGCTAAAGCTGGCGTTGAAGCAGGCCGTGGCCTGTGGGAATTCCGCTTAAACGAAAACGAAGGTAGTGAAATTGAAGCTGGCAGTGAACTTACTGTTACAGTATTCAATGATACTAAATTAGTAGACGTTACTGGTACATCTAAAGGTAAAGGTTTCCAAGGCGGTATTAAGCGCTGGAACTTTACTATGCAACATGCAACACATGGTGTTTCGTTATCACATCGTTCTAACGGTTCGTTAGGTCAATGTCAAACGCCAGGTCGTGTATTTAAAGGCAAAAAGATGTCTGGTCATATGGGTGCTGTGCGTTGTACTACACAAAACCTTGAATTGGTTCGCGTTGACGCAGAACGTAACTTGTTGCTTGTTAAAGGCGCAGTTCCGGGTGCTATCAATGGCAACGTAATCATCAAACCAGCTGTTAAAGCGTAGTCCAGGAGATTTTATGATGGAATTATCATTAAAAGACGCATCAGGTGCTCTTGAAGTATCCGAAGCAACTTTTGGACGTGAGTTTAATGAAGCGTTAGTACATCAAGTAGTAGTTGCCTATGCAGCTGGTGCTCGTCAAGGTACTCGTGCTCAGAAAACTCGCTCAGAAGTTAGTGGCGGTGGTGCTAAACCATGGCGTCAAAAAGGTACTGGCCGTGCACGTGCTGGTACTACTCGTGGTCCAATTTGGCGTTCAGGTGGTGTAACATTTGCTGCTAAACCTCAAGACCACAGCCAAAAAGTTAACCGTAAAATGTATCGTGGTGCTATCGCTAGCATCCTATCTGAATTAGTTCGTCAAGAACGTTTGATAGTAGTTAACGATTTTTCGGTAGAAACGCCTAAAACTAAAGAATTAGTTGCTAAACTGAAAGGTTTAGAGCTTAAAGACGTATTGATTGTAACGAAAGAAGTTGACGAGAACTTGTTCTTATCAGCACGTAACTTATATAAAGTTGACGTTCGTGACGTTGCAGCAATTGACCCTGTAAGCTTAGTTGGTTTTGAAAAAGTTTTAATTACTGCTGATGCAGTTAAAGAAATTGAGGGGATTTTAGCATGATAAACGAAGAACGTTTGTTAAAAGTGCTTTTAGCACCGAACATTTCTGAAAAAGCTACTGTAGCTGCTGAAGCAAACAACACGGTTGTTTTCAAAGTTACTACAGATGCCACTAAAGCTGAAATCAAAGCAGCAGTTGAGAAACTTTTCGAAGTTTCAGTTGTAGGTGTTAATACACTTAATGTAAAGGGTAAGGTAAAACGTACAGGTGCTCGTACTGGTCGTCGTAACGACTGGAAAAAAGCATACGTTACTCTTGCAGAAGGTAGTGATATCGACTTCGTCGGCGCTGAACAATAGGAGAGTTAGAAAATGGCTATTGTAAAATGTAAACCTACTTCTCCGGGTCGTCGTCACCTAGTTAAAGTGGTAAACAAAGAGCTTCATAAAGGTAAGCCTTACGCACCATTATTAGACACTAAGTCTAAGTCTGGTGGTCGTAACAATAATGGTCGCATTACGGTTCGTCACATTGGTGGCGGTCATAAGCAACATTATCGTATAATTGACTTCAAACGTACTAAAGATGGTATCCCTGCGAAAATTGAACGTATTGAATACGATCCAAACCGTAGTGCTAACATTGCATTAGTATTATACGCAGATGGTGAGCGTCGTTACATCTTAGCCCCTAAAGGCTTAAGCGCTGGAGATACTATCCAGTCAGGTGTTGATGCTCCAATCAAGCCGGGTAATACTATGCCGTTACGTAACACACCATTAGGTAGTGTTATTCACGCAATCGAACTTAAACCAGGTAAGGGCGCGCAAATTGCTCGTGCTGCTGGTACTTACGCACAATTAGTTGCGAAAGGTGGTGCTTACGTTACTTTACGTCTTCGCTCTGGCGAAATGCGTAAAATCGAAGCAGATTGTCGTGCTACTTTAGGTGAAATCGGCAACTCTGAACACATGCTTCGCTCTCTGGGTAAAGCTGGTGCTTCAAGATGGCGCGGTGTTCGCCCAACTGTTCGTGGTGTTGCCATGAACCCAGTTGATCATCCACACGGTGGTGGTGAAGGTAAAACATCTGGCGGTCGTCACCCGGTATCCCCTTGGGGTGTACCAACTAAGGGTTACAAGACTCGTAGCAATAAGCGTACTGATAAATTTATCGTACGTCGTCGTACTAATAAGTAATTAGTGCATTAAACTAAATACTCTTAACTGCCGACGAAAAGCCGGTAGTTAGAGTACTGATAATTAAGGAATCACCATGCCACGTTCCCTCAAGAAAGGTCCTTTTATTGACCTACACTTGTTGACGAAGGTAGAGAAAGCGGTGGAAAGCGGGAATAAAAAGCCAATTAAGACTTGGTCCCGTCGTTCAATGATCATCCCAACGATGATCGGATTGACCATAGCTGTCCATAATGGCCGTCAACACGTTCCTGTATTTGTAACCGAAGAAATGATCGGTCACAAATTAGGAGAATTTGCACCAACTCGTACTTATCGCGGTCATGTCGCTGATAAGAAAGCGAAGAAGTAAGGGGAAGTTAAATGCAAGCTATTGCTATACATAAATTTGCCCGTGGTTCAGCGCAAAAAGCACGTTTAGTTGCGGATCAAATCCGTGGTGAACATGTTGAGAAAGCACTTGAAATTTTAACGTTCAGCAACAAGAAAGCTGCCGAATTAGTTAAAAAAGTTCTTAACTCAGCTATTGCTAATGCAGAACACAACGACGGTGCAGACATTGATGAATTATTCGTTAAAACAATTTTGATTGACGATGGTCCAACAATGAAACGTATTATGCCACGTGCGAAAGGCCGAGCCGATCGCATCATCAAGCGCACTAGTCACATTACTGTGATTGTGTCTGATTCTTAGGAGTATATTAGTATGGGTCAAAAAGTTAATCCTACCGGTATTCGCTTAGGTATCACGAAACCTTTCGCGTCTACTTGGTTTGCAAGCAGCAAAGATTTTGCTAGCAACTTAGACGGCGATCATAAGGTTCGCGAATTTTTAAAAGAAAAGCTTAAACGCGCATCACTATCTAAAGTAGTTATTGAACGTCCAGCTAAATCTATCCGCGTAACAATTCACACGGCTCGTCCGGGTGTTGTTATCGGTAAGAAAGGCGAAGATGTTGAGAAATTACGTTTAGCAGTGTCTAAAATTGCTGGCGTTCCTGCTCAAATCAACATTGCTGAAGTACGTAAGCCAGAAATGGATGCGCAGCTTGTTGCTGACAGTATTGCTAGCCAATTAGAACGTCGTGTTATGTTCCGTCGCGCCATGAAGCGTGCGGTACAAAATGCTATGCGTCTTGGCGCCAAAGGCATCAAAGTTCAAGTTAGTGGTCGTTTAGGCGGCGCTGATATTGCACGTGCAGAATGGTATCGTGAAGGTCGTGTACCTTTACATACTTTACGTGCAGATATCGATTACGCCATCGCGCGTGGTAACACAACTTATGGTGTTATTGGTATTAAAGTTTGGATCTTTAAAGGCGAAATCATTGGTAAAATGCCACTTGTGGCAGAACAACCAGCGGCTAAGCCTAAAAGAAAAAACAACCGCAAAAACAGTAAGTAAGAGGAATAAGTAATGTTACAACCAAAACGTACTAAATTCCGTAAGCAATTTAAAATGCGCAACCGTGGTCTTGCACAGGTCGGTAGCTCAGTTAGCTTCGGTACTTTCGGTTTAAAATCGGTTGAACGTGGTCGTATGACTGCGCGCCAAATTGAAGCCGCACGTCGAGCTATGACTCGTCACGTTAAGCGTCAAGGTAAAATCTGGATACGTGTATTCCCTGATAAGCCAATTACCAAAAAACCTCTAGAAGTTCGTATGGGTAAAGGTAAAGGTTCAGTTGAATATTGGGTTTGCCAAATTCTTCCTGGTCGTGTTCTTTATGAAATGGAAGGTGTTTCTGAAGAAACAGCACGCGAAGCATTTGCTTTAGCTGCTGCTAAACTTCCGTTTAAAACTACCTTCGTAACTAGGACGGTAATGTAATGAAAGTTAGCGAACTTAAAGCAAAAAGCATTGAAGAGCTTAACACTGAATTACTAGCGCTTTTACGCGAGCAGTTTAACTACCGCATGCAAGCAAGCACTGGTCAATTAGCACAAACTCACTTGCTAAGAATCGTACGTCGCAACATTGCACGTGTTAAGACTATCATAACTGAGAAGGCAGGTAAGTAATGAGCGAAGCCAAAATCCGCACACTACAAGGCGTTGTTATCAGTAACAAAATGGATAAGTCTATTGTTGTAATGATCGAACGTCGAGTTAAGCATCCTATGTACGGTAAGTACATCACGCGTTCAACTAAGTTGAAAGCGCATGATGAAACTAACGTATGTAACGAAGGTGATGTAGTAACAATTCGTGAAGTAGCGCCAATCTCTAAGTCTAAGAACTGGACTTTAGTTGACGTAATTACAAAAGCTTAATTAGGTTTTTATACTGAGTTAAACTTTTACGAAGTTACTTAAAAAGACTCTAGCATTTATTTGTTAGGGTCTTTTTTATATGTGAAATTTGACAACAACATGAGTTTGTAAGTTTATCCTTGTGAGAAAGGTCGACTTTAGTTGATATGGCTAGTAGCGCTTATTCAAAGGAAAACGTGCATTAGCACTTAACGTGAAGAAGATGAACCAAACCCTAATTGCTTGTAGACTGCTTAGATTCTGTATATTGAGGTGGTTAGATTATAGTCTTGAGTAAACGTTATTGTTCTGTAGTAAGTAATGCTGAATACAGATTAATATCCACTAGATTTGAAGATGCAAATGTTATGAACTCGAGACTAATTATAAACCGAAGGGGATAAATGTAAAAAGTAGCCTTTACCTACCGAAGTAAGTTGGTAAGTAGTAGTGTTTTTATTATTAGTGTTATGCTTTTCTAATAATCCCTTTTCAATTAATAAGGTAAGCATGGCGCTTGATAACTCGGCTAGTTTTGCTTTAGTCCCAATTTCCATTTTTGTAGCGACACCTTTAATAGAATATAGTGCTCGGATAATTGCTGCCTCGGAATCAGATATTGTCGGCAAGCGACCTATGTAATGAGGGAATTGCGTTTTTGGATACTTACCTTGAATACTTTCATAAGAGGCTTGAATTGCACTAATATCTTCCTCTTTATTTCCCGTTAATTGAAAGGTATGAAACACCCCTGTTTCTTTGCTTAAATAATCAACTTTAGCGAGGAAAATGGGTAATTCACAACCTTGAGCAATATGATAAAAACCAGCTTTCCACTTTGTTACTAAGCCGCGGGTGCCTTCTGGAGTAAATAAGAAAAATATCCGTTTCCCATTCTCTGATTGTGCTTTTTGAGAATCAATAAACTTTTTAATTTGCTGTACTTGACCAACGCCTTTTGATGAACGATCAATGGGTATGGCACCAAGCCACATTAACCATCTTCCTAAGAGCGGTACCTTACACAAACTCTCTTTAATGGAGAAGTATATTTTTACATCTTGTAAAATGGCAGCGCCAAGTGCATAAACAAAATCCCAGTTAGAAGTGTGAGGCGCAGCAATGGCTACTCCTGCTCCTTCGGGGGTAAATTTACAAACCTTCCAACCGGCTAATTTAAACCATAAAGCAAATATTGATTTTAAAAAATATTTAGTAAATATGCCATCAAAAATAGTTTTCTCTCTAATGCAAAGCGATTTTTTAGCCATGAATAAATCCGTACAAGGTGAAATGAGTTTGTAATAAAGTGTGATTATAACATACCGTTAGATCAAAGCATGTAAACATTTGCTGCTGAATGAACTACTCTTTGAGCGAACACCACTGAGCAATAAATTGATTAAATTGGAGTTTTACCAACATTTTTTGTTGAAATTTTCACTGCTTCAACGACAGTATCTAAACTCAAGTATCTATATTTTATGTCCCTTTTCGAGTAAACTGCCACATTTTTAGCCTCTCTAAAAATAATGATAATGGATTTATAATGCATACACTTTCTCAATTAAGATCTGGTGAGTTGATTGGAACTCAGCGCTTAACACTTTCTGAAAACCTAACATCTTTCCCATTAGAAATTTTATCATTATCAGACAGCTTAGAAATTTTAGATTTATCCAACAATCAATTAACGTCATTACCAAAAGAGTTTGCTAAGCTAAAAAAGCTTAAAATAATTTTCGCATCAAATAATTGTTTTGAAACGTTACCTGAAGTACTCGGTCAATGCGATAATTTAGAAATGGTTGGCTTTAAATCAAATAACATTAATCAGGTACCGAGAAACTCATTACCCACTAAATTACGTTGGCTGATATTAACGGATAACCGTATTGAAGTGTTACCCGATTCATTAGGTGAGCGCCCAAGGCTACAAAAACTGGCATTAGCGGGGAATAGGTTAACCAGTTTACCGTCAACATTATCTCAATTGAGAAACCTTGAACTAGTCCGTATTTCGGCCAACAATTTAATCGAGTGCCCAGACCAATTACTCCGATTGCCTAAACTTGCATGGTTGGCGTTTGCTGGTAACCCTTTCAGTCGTTCACAGGTTGATCTTGAATCAGTTCCATTGCTGTCAGCATCAAGTTTTATCTTACATGATATGCTTGGACAAGGTGCTTCAGGTGTTATTTCAAGAGCAACGTGGACTAAAAAACAATCGACTTTTCCTGATGAAATAGCGGTTAAAGTATTTAAAGGAGAGGTGACTAGTGATGGTTACCCAGAAGATGAATTACAGGCCTGTTTAAAAACAGGCAATCACAACAATATAGTCCGTTCTTTAGCAAAAGTGAAAGAACAAGGCTATTTAGCGTTAGTAATGACATTGATACCGGATAGTTTTCGCAATTTAGGGCTACCTCCGTGCTTTAAAAGCTGTACTCGAGATACCTTCCCAAAGGGGTTTACCCTAAGTATTAAACAAATTGATAAAATAGTTAGGCAAATGGAAGACGTATTTGAACACTTACACTCAAACCAAGTGTGTCATGGTGATTTATATGCGCATAATACGCTATTTGATGAAAATACTAATATAATTTTTGGTGATTTTGGTGCTGCAACTATGTATCACATGCTGTCGGATGATCAACAAGAATTAATTCAGAAAATTGAACGTCGCGCATTGAATCACTTTATTGAAGATTTATTAAGTATTTGTGATGAACAAGAACAAGACAGTCTTCAATTTAAAGTAATTGAGCAAAAAATTAATTAGTAGTCTTAAAATAATGTTGAGTAATTAGTAGATATCTGAATTATTTTAAGTCTTTCATTAAACGCTTATGTATTACGCGAGTACCGATAAAAACTAGTGTAATAACTATAGGTACCGCAAAACCACTTACTAATTCATGATTATATTCAATACCAAAAATGGGTAATGACGTTAGCATGGTTTCAAATAATTGCATGCCGTAATAGCTTATCGCGGCAACGGATAAGCCTTCAACCGTTTGTTGTAAGCGCATCTGTATATGAGCACGGTGGTTCATAGATTTTAACAAAGTTTGGTTTTGTTCTTGTAGTACCATTTCAACGCGTGTGCGTAATAAATCACTTGCACGCGTAACTCTTCTAGAAATATCTTCTAAGTGGTTAGAAGCAGTCTGGCAGGTTTTAACCGCAGGCGTAATTCTACGCATTAAGAATTCTTGCAAGGTCATGTAGCCTGAGATTTCATCTTCTTTTAGATCTTCCATCCGTTGTAATACCACGTCGTAATAGGCATTAGTGGCAGAGAAGCGGTAAGTACTCTGACTGCGATAATCTTCTACTTTTGCCGCTATTTTAGATACTTGTGTCAGTAGTTCTCTATCGCTTTTATCACTACCTAAGGCGATGTATGTTGTCACCTGTTGCAATTGTAAATCTAGTTGATTAAGTTCACTGTTAATTGCTTGTGCTAGGGGTAAACCTAGCGTGGCCATCAATCGGTAAGTATCAAGCTGTAACAACTGCTGTACTAGACGTCCACTCTGGGCTGCGGATAAGTCTTGTTGATATATAAGAAAACGACCAAACCCATCTTCATGTAATTTAAATGAACTCCATACTTTAGCCTTTGAATTAACGGGAGCGCTAGCAATTAATGACATGTGGTCAAAATATTTATCAACCTTGTGTGTTCTCGCTTTATCAATATTTTCAGATTCGATGATCAAGTGTACAGCAGCAAGTACCTGGCCAGGCATTTTTTCAAACCAATTACTCGGGACATAATTAATAGCATTTTTTACAAATGGTTGTTCAGTTAATGGTGCTTGGCGAATAAAAGTATAAGTGGAATATTCTAAATGACGTTCCCAGCGAAGGCTGAATAAACCGAAGTCTTGATAAAAGCATGGCATTGATTTTGCGGGTGAGTTTACTTGAAATCTGTTGCATAATAGCGAGATAAATTCATGTTCTTCTACCTTTAACTTTCCATGATGCTGAATAGCAATATGGGTGAGCTGAGCGGGAGTAGTTATTGATGGAAAAGGTCGATTGTGTAATTCGTTATAAAGCTTTTCACGAAGAGGATGAATTTCTATTTTACTCAACAAAGATAAAGGTAGCACGATACTTTCAGATAATTCATTAGATATTAATTTATTTAACAAGGTAACATTCCTAAATTATCTTATTGCTGTTGTGAGCGTCATCTATGTTAGTTGCTATAACAGTTTTAATATATCCCTCTTATGGAGGATATTTTAACTACCTTTAACCCCTGTAGCACGACAGTATTATTTTGCTATCGTTAAGTTGATATTGCTAATAATTTCGGTAAATATTGTTCACTTTCTTGTGCAAGTAAACACTGTTCGGCCAAAATATCATGCAGGATGGCTTCACTGGTTAATGGGTTAGCCAATACTACGCGAAAAACAATCACTTTTTCACCTCCGTAACGTGCCACTTCAATACGAGTACGTGAAACAAACGAGCGTCCATCTTCTCGTTGGCGTTTTTGAATAAATTTAGTGAGTTGACCTAATAATAAATTAATATCATCTTGTGCTTTGCTATCATGATTGATGCAAGCCTTAGCAAGAAAACCTTGTACTGTTTTAGGCACATAACGGTACGTTAATAGACACAGTTCGGGCTCAGTAATTAATTCAAAATCGTCATGACGATTAATTATATTGGCAAAATATTTTGCTTTGTTTATCGCTTGGTTAATTAACATTTCATAGCCAGGGCGACTAATAATGTGCAAGCTAGCGTAAACTAGCATAGCCATACCAGAACGAGATCCTTCTAATGTATGACTTCCTAAATCTTTTGAGCCTTTACGCAAGATATACTCAGCATGATGCTCAATATCAACCACTGCAGAAGGGTCTTTGAATAGTATTAAGCCCGCTCCCATGGGTACGTACATTTGTTTATGAGCATCAATTGTCACTGAGTCAGCACGTTCAATACCTTTAAGTAAATATCGGTGCTTATTAGATAATAACGTTGCTCCACCCCAAGCCGCATCAACATGAAAATGACATTGGTATTGCTCCGCGATATCCGCCATGTCATTTAATGGGTCAATGTTACCGGTTTCAGTAGTACCGGCCACTCCAACAATCGAAAGCACTTTGATATTTTGTTCGGTTAATTGTTGGCATTTTTGCGTAAGTTTTTGGCAATCTATTTTGTTGTATTCATCTGTTGGGATAGCGATGACACTGTCCTGTCCAATACCCAGGATATCTGCTGATTTTTTTAATGAATAATGGCCACGTTCAGAAACTAAAATCACTAAACCTTTATAACCATAATGCTGTAAGGCACTAAATAAACCTGCGCGGGTGATACCCGTAAAGTTGCCATCGGCTTTAAGTAATTTATTTCGAGCCACCCATAATGCGGTTATATTAGCGACCGTACCACCAGAGCAAAAAGCGCCTAACGAATGATTAGCACTATGTAACCACTGTTGGTAAAAAGCGTCATTTTCTTGGTAAACCAAGTTATGCATCATCCCTAATACTTGACGTTCTAGTGGCGTAAACGCTTTTGAAGTTTCTACTTTGACTAGGTTTTGATTTAAACCAATCATTAATTTAGATAAAGGTAAAATAAAAGCGGGTAACGCTGACGTCATATGACCGATAAAGCTTGGACTAGCGGTATGTACTGAATGAGCGACTAATTTATCAAGTAAATGATGCATATGATCAGAAACAAATTGAGGCTCCTCAGGGATACGTGCACTGATAAAATCTTGTTCAATATCGGTTAAGGCATTTTTACTAGCAACAATATGATTATTGAGAAAGCCGGCTAAATTTTGCGATATTTCTTGTTCAATGCGCCCTAAAGTAGAATCTGGTGCTTCGGCAACAGTAAATATGCTATGTAAAGATTCATTTGTTGCTTGTGCCTTACGCTTAGGTATCGTCATTTTAGTCATTACTTATATAAGGTTAACTGCCAACATACTTGGCCACTGGCTTGGTATTTAGCTTCAAAAGGTGTCAGTGCTTGCTCTACTGCTACGTTAACTTGAGAAAGCTCTCCATGCAAGGCCGTTTGTTTTGCCGCCTGTTGAAATTCTTCTAGATACAAACGCCAATTACTGCGCAAAATCAACGTATCACCAATACTTATCATCTGTGGAAACACTGCGCTACCATGCCAGCGGCGTTGTAAGTGCTTCGATTTAGGCCAAGGGTTAGGATAGAGAATATAATGCTTACTCACAGGCCAACCGGCTGCTTTAACCAAACGATAAAAATCATTTAAATCCGCACGCACTAGATGGTAGTTTTCTGCGCTATAGCCATTTTCTTGTGTAAACCCTTTAACATTTCGATTAATTCTGTGTGCAGACTTATCCACACCAATAATAAGTGCTTGTGGATTTTGCTGTGCTAAAAGCCGACTACTTTGGCCAACCCCACAACAGGCATCTAAAATAATTTCTCCCGCAGGGTGAGTCTGTAAAAATGCTTGTACTAACGTATCCATTTCCTGAAAAGCTTGTTGGGTATGTGGCTGATAAGGCTTTTTAAAAGGATGTGACAAATGTTTTGCTACCACTTCATTTAGCTTTTCATGTATACCTGTTTGGTTAGTGATAATGTTTTTAGAGTCACCAAGCGTATTGTTTTGTTCAGCCATTTTTTTTTCGGTCATAGTAAGCCCCATTAAGATCTCAATCCTATACCTTTACTGATCAATACCATAGCAACAGTAAATAAGGTGGCAATAAAAAAGCCTATTACGAGAAAGGCGGTGACAATGTTAACATCAGAAATACCTAAAAAACCGTATCGAAAGGCATTAACCATATAAACAATAGGATTAATTTTTGACACACCTTGCCAAAAATCAGGTAACAAGCTAATAGAATAAAATACCCCGCCAAGGTAGGTTAATGGTGTCAGCACAAAGGTGGGAATGATAGATATATCATCAAAACTGTTGGCAAAAATAGCATTAATTAACCCCCCTAAAGCAAATGTCGCCGAGGTTAAGGATACCGTTGCTATGATCACCCAAACGTTATGAATTTGAATATCAACAAATAATAATGAAACCAAGGTAACGATTAAGCCTACTAAAATACCACGTGCCATGCCACCGCCAACATAGCCGGCAACAATCACCCAGTTTGGCACGGGTGCTACTAACATTTCTTCAATGTTTCGCTGCCATTTAGCACTAAAAAAAGATGAGGCTACGTTTGAGTATGAGTTAGTAATCACTGTCATCATAATTAAACCCGGTACAATAAACGACATGTAATCAAAGCCGCCCATTTCGCCAATACGAGAGCCAATAAGAGAGCCAAAAATAACAAAATATAAGCTAATAGTAATAGCAGGCGGTACTAAGGTTTGTACCCAAATACGTAAAAAACGTTGCGTTTCTTTCGTCAAAATACTTTTTAAGGCAATGGCATTATTCATCTCAGTTAACCTTCTTTGTTGATTTTTTAGTCGCTGTTTTATCAGATATTAGGTTAATAAATAATGCTTCTAAACGATTGCTTTTATTGCGCATACTCAACACGTTAATACTTTGCTCGGTTAATTGCTGAAATACATGGTTTAGATTCTGATTTTTATTCAAATCAACTTCTAACGTATGATCATCAGTCACTCTATAATCAGTGTCAGTCAAGGTGATTTTTTTATCATGAGGAGATAAATCTAAAACGAACGTTTCAACATCAAGTTGGGCTAACAATGTTTTCATGCTAGTATTTTCAACAATTATACCATGATTAATTATCGCAATATTACGACATAACATTTCGGCTTCTTCTAAATAATGGGTCGTTAGAATAATGGTAATTCCTTGGCTGTTTAGCTCGCGTAAAAAATCCCACATAGAACGACGCACTTCAATATCAACGCCAGCGCTTGGCTCATCTAAAATTAATATTTGTGGTTCATGCATTAAGGCACGCGCTATCATTAATCGACGTTTCATCCCGCCAGATAACATACGCGCTGCATCATCACGTTTATCCCATAACGCCAATTTTTTTAAATATTTTTCAGCACGCTCAATGGCAACTTTGCGTTCAACACCATAGTAGCCCGCTTGATTCACTAAAATATTCATCAAGGGTTCAAACTGATTAAAATTGAATTCTTGTGGTACTAAACCAATGAAGCTCTTCGCTTTCTCTAAGTCGGTGTCTATGTCATAGCCAAACACTTTGACCAGGCCTTGGCTTTTATTCACTAAAGAGGTTATTACACCTATCGTGGTAGATTTTCCTGCACCATTAGGACCAAGGAGTGCAAAAAAGTCACCTTTTTCAACAGTTAAGTCAATACTTTTAAGGGCTTGAAAACCACCTTTGTAGGTTTTTTCTAGTGACTTAATTTCTAATGCATGAGACATGGTTTTGCCTTGAACGTTAACGAATAAAAAATTAAATGTAATACCAATTGTACTAACTAAGTGATCATTTTCAAATGACCTAAATATCCAATGGCATCGTTGCTTTCAATCACAATAGCTAACTATTGTTAAATCAAGCGCCTTGTTCTTGAAAAATAACTCCAATTTAACGCTATAATCTTAATTAATACAAGCGGTATAAGAAGAGTAAACATGGTGCTTTAAATGAACTTTTCAACAGTAAAAAACAAAAATTTTCTTTAAAAGATAACATTTATTTACAATATGTTATCCTCTACTTATTCGTCTATATCATTAAGTAGTCAGTCATAAATAATAAAACAATACAGTTTAATTATTTTATTATTGCTCACTAACGGCATCTAAAATTTAATAACTACGGGTATCTTTGCTAGTGACTGCCAAGCAACTGGTATAAAAGTAACTGCTGTGAGCTTTAATAGTGTACGTAAAGGGAGCTTCTTGAGCTAACCCTTCGACAAGCTCAGGGCAAACGGAATGCATCCGTTCCTCCTAGTATGAGAGTGGCATTTCCGTACTTCCGGGAGTGAGGAGCGAGAGTAGTATCTCTGTTCATCCGGTAGAGAGGAGCGAGAAGAGAACTCCATTCATCCTGAACTTGTCGAAGGAAAAAAAATTAAACGAGCATAACATGTCAGTCAAAAGCATTATAAAATTAAGTCATAACCCAATAGGCTTTGGTGATATAACCAATCAGCTAAATACAGAAATTTTTGAGTTAACTCAACCCACTTTGCATCGTCATATCTATTATGAAGATGAAACGTTAGGGTTACAGATTGGTGTTTGGGATAGCACTGACATGTCTAAAATTTCCGTACCTCATGGCAATGATGAGTTTATGGTCATCATTGCAGGTACGGTAAAAATTAAAAATAATAAAACTGATAACATTCAAACCATCATGGCAGGTGAAAGTGTTGTTATTCCTCAAGGTTATGATTATCAGTGGCATCAACAAGGGTATTTACGTAAATTGTATCTTATCTATAAACCACAAGAAGCACAAGAAAAGCCAGTCACCGAAAAAGTCGTTTATATTGATGAAACTAATGACATTACATGGCAAGAAACGTCAGATGGCCACCGCAAAAAAACACTCTATCAAAATAATAATCAACGTTTTACCGCAGGTGTTTGGCAAAGTAATGCATTAACTACTAACTTAATTGATTTTCCTTATCATGAATTTATCTTTATTGATAAAGGTAGCCTTATTTGCACTGATGAGATGGGTGTAGAGAATTGTTTTAAAAGCGGCGACGCACTTTTTATAGCGCAAGGAACACGTTGTGCTTGGAAAGTTAACGACAAGGTAAGTATTCACTTTACTCAAATAAAGTAAGTCGAATACTTGTAATGTTTTATCCACAGTTTTATTTTTTAATTAAAGCGAAAATAATAAGCCATTGAAGAGGGGTAATTAATAGTTGACTTTTTTCGATTCTTAATCATTTTTTACCGCTCAAGGTAGGGGTTATATTTTTATAATGATCGCCGCAATGCCCACCAATAGCGAAAATATAGATAGACTGGCCATAGAATTTGTAGATGAGCCTATACTTTTGAGAAATCCATTTTGACCATAAACCAGCACTAGAATCGTTTCTAAGGATTTCTTTTAATATGGTACATAATGCTTTGTGCAATTTCTTATGTTTTTCTCTTAACTGTTCATAAGTGAGCTACGTCTTACCTTCAAAGATTAGTTACCTTTATTGGCTTATGCTTGCTAACAGTTTGTTCAATATATGTTTTAAAGTTGTCTCTAAACTGATTTACACTTATGCTATTCATAATATATTAACTTTTTACGTACTGCAATATTGTACGTTTTAGGACATAAAATATAACAAGTCGTTGCAAAAGACTAAATACAGCGGGCTATTCACTTAATTACTATTTTAGTAACCCCACTTTATTTAGCCTCGTAATCTGTCGTTGGTAGCTATAATAGAACACTCAATTTGAGTGTTGATTAATCGAATGGAGATGTAAATGGTAGTATTAATAATTATAAACTTAATCAGCATTCTTTTTTGCTATTACGTGGCAAAAAATCGTAAAGCTAAAATCCAATTTTGGGTATTAGTTTCATTAATTTTGGGGCCTTTAGCGATTCCATTCGTTTTCTTTTCGAAGCCGGTAGATTTACCCGAGTAATAATGGGTAAAGTCGTTCAACGCACACATAACTATAAGCTGCTAAGCGGTGTTATATTTACATATACCTAGGAATATCAGATGGTTCCATTTGAAACACTAATGCTTTTTCTTGCAACCACCTTTGTGGTTGTACTTTCGCCAGGGCCTGCTGCAATTGCAGTAACAGCTGAATCTGCATCTAATGGGTTCAATAGGTCATTTTTAGTCATTTTGGGTATTGCGATAGCAAATGTTGTTTTTTTTGTTTTGTCAGCAACCGGAATCGCTGCGCTCTTAATTGCCTCTCATACTCTTTTCTCCATAATAAAATGGGTGGGCGTTGCATATCTTCTATATCTTGGTTTTAGTGCGATGTTCAGCCATACTGGCCCTTTGAGTATTAATCCGTCCAGTAATAAAAAAGGCAGTGGATATAAAGTATTTTTAAAAGGCTTTGTTTTAGAATTATCTAATCCTAAGGCTCTTTTATATTTTTCGGCGTTACTACCTCAATTTATTGACATATCACATCCAATTATGCCTCAGTTAGCATTACTATGTGTAATAACACTTATTTTAGATCTTTTTTGCTACTCTCTATATGGGTATTTGGGGTTCAAATCAATTAGTGTTGGTATAAAACCTTCGATTATTAAATTTATTAATCGTTCTGCTGGCACTATGCTCATTTTTGCTGGAATAAAAATGGTATCCTTGGAAAAATAAAAAATAAAAAATAAAAAATAAAAGTGATTTAAAAGCTAGTGGTTATGTTTAGTATTTTAAGGATTTTAACCCATTTTTTTAGTCCGCTGAATGTGGCGTCGTTATATAAAAAAGGATTATGTACATGAATTTCAATGTCACATTACTGGGTGAAATAGTCTTCTATTCTATGTTTATCGTCGGGGCATTAAGTTATTACTTAGGTAAACGGAAAACATCTACACCTAAAATTGCTACATTAGTCGGTATCGCATTATGTATTGTTCCACCACTCAATATTGTTTACCTAATTGTATTAATGTTAAAGAATGATATTTCGACCACTACTTAGTCTATCATTTTGGCATTAGGTTTCTCATAATCACCGCATGGGATATCTAATCTACACTAATAATAGCGGTGTTTTAGGAGAAAGGTAATGAGTAAAATCGTAGCAGAAATAACATCAGCAAATGCTGATTATGTGGCTGAATTTGGTGAAAAAGGTGATTTACCTATGCCTCCGGGAAGACAGTTTGCAATACTAACTTGTATGGATGCTCGTTTAGACCCCGCCAAATATGCAGGTCTTGCAGAAGGTGATGCTCATGTGATACGTAATGCAGGTGGGAGAGCAAGTGACGATGCCATTCGTTCATTGGTAATATCTTACAAATTACTTGGAACAAAAGAATGGTTTGTTATTCACCATACTGATTGTGGCATGGAAACATTCACCACAGAAATTATGGGTGAATTACTTTCTGGTAGCCTTGAAACCTCTAGTGTGGACGCGGATGGTTGGCATGATAGCAATACTGGTGGTGGTACAACTGATGGGAAATACATTAATTGGTTAACTATCAGCGATCAGGAAAAAAGTGTTTTGGAAGATGTTCAGCGCATTAGAAGCAATTCAATGGTGCCAAGCGACATTCCAATTTATGGTTATATTTATGACTGTAAAACGGGTAACCTTATCGAAGTATCTCAAGCAACAGAAGCGGGCAAGGTAAGTTAAACTCTTGATCATTTTTTCCCTATTAAAAGCACCTCCTTGGCGTCACAACGATGGCGTAGGGTTGGTGCCGTTAATATGACACATCAATCCACTTAATAATGTCTTTACGCGGTTAACATCGATAAATAGTACAAATAATCGACTTTAGTCCAATTTGAACAATTGACGTTACTCGATAGAGTGGTATGCCAATAGTATAACGTTCTTCGAAAATAGTTGTTCAATAAAAATGAAACTAAAATAAGGCTGAAGCAACACCTATCACCTGACGTTTATTTTTAATCTCGCTTTATCATAATGAGTGACTTCTTATTTTTTGAAAGATACTTTTTCGAGTCGACTATAACACTATTGCGGTTGGAATTAACTTAAATATAAAGGATGCTACAAAGATGAGTTCAAAAATAATATACACCTATACAGATGAGGCACCATTGCTAGCGACCTGCTCACTACTGCCTATTATCAAAGCTTTTGCAGCATCAGCAGATATAGATATAGAACTAAAAGATATATCGCTTGCGTCTAGGGTTTTATCTGCCTTTTCCGATATTTTACCTGCAGATCAACAAGTACCTGATACATTATCTGAGCTAGGTGCTTTAACTCAGGATCCTGACACAAACATCATCAAATTACCCAATATAAGCGCTTCAATTCCACAATTAAAAGACGTGATTAGTGAACTACAAGCACAAGGTTACGGCATTCCTGATTATCCAGAAGCACCAAAATCAGACGAAGAAAGAGATAACGAAGCAAGATATTCAAAAACGTTAGGTAGTGCGGTAAACCCAGTGCTTCGCGAGGGTAACTCTGACCGTCGTGCTCCGCCATCGGTTAAAGCCTATGCCAAGAAAAACCCACATTCTATGGGGAAATGGAACCAAGCATCAAGAACTCACGTTTCACACATGCATTCAGGTGATTTTTACGCCAGTGAAAAATGTATGACTATGGATAAAGCCTGTGATGTAAAAATTGAATTTGTTGCAAAAGAAGATGGTGTCGTAACTGTATTAAAAGAAAAAACCGCACTTCTAGCAGGTGAGATCATTGACAGTATGTTTATGAGTAAAAAGGCTCTGTGTGAATTTTTAGAAAAAGAAATGGAAGATGCGAGAGAAACTGGGGTTATGTTTTCCTTCCATGTTAAAGCCACTATGATGAAAGTATCTCATCCTATTGTTTTTGGCCACGCGGTAAAAGTTTATTATAAAGATTTGTTTGCTAAGCATGCTGAAACCTTTGAAAAACTAGGTGTAAATGCTAATGATGGTATTAGTAGTGTTTACGAAAAAATAAAGCAGTTACCTGAATCTTGGCGTGAAGAAATATTGGCTGACTTACATGCCTGTTATGAAACACGTCCTGAATTAGCAATGGTCGACTCAGCTAAAGGTATTTCAAATTTCCATACCCCAAATGAAGTTATTGTTGATGCTTCAATGCCTGCGATGATTAGATCTGGCGGTAAAATGTGGGGACCTGATGGTAAAACAAAAGACACCAAAGCGGTTATGCCCGAAAGTACTTTTGCAAGAATTTACCAAGAAATCATAAACTTCTGTAAGACTCATGGTGCATTTGATCCTACAACCATGGGAACAGTACCAAATGTTGGTTTAATGGCGCAAAAAGCTGAAGAATATGGTTCACATGATAAAACGTTTGAATCACAAGGTGATGGCTCTATTCGCATTGTTGATGGTGAAGGAAAAGTTTTATTAGAAATGGATGTTGAAGAAGGCGATATTTGGAGAATGTGTCAAGTTAAAGATGCACCAATACAAGATTGGGTAAAATTAGCGGTTACCCGTGCAAGATTGTCTGATACTCCAGCCGTATTTTGGTTAGACGAATACCGTCCGCATGAAGCTGAATTAATTAAAAAAGTTAAACTTTACTTGAAAGATCATGATTTGACCGGCTTAGACATTCAAATAATGTCACAAACAAGAGCGATGCGTTATACGCTAGAGCGTATTTTGCGTGGTGGTGACACTATTTCTGTGACCGGCAATATTCTTCGTGATTACTTAACGGATTTATTTCCAATTCTAGAACTAGGCACTAGTGCAAAAATGCTATCTATAGTGCCATTAATGGCAGGTGGGGGTTTATTTGAAACAGGGGCCGGCGGGTCAGCACCTAAGCATGTTAAGCAACTTATAGAAGAAAATCATTTACGTTGGGATTCTCTTGGTGAATTCCTTGCGCTGAGTGCTTCTCTTGAAGATTTGGGTATAAAACAAGACAGCTCTAAAGCAAAATTGTTAGCAAAAACATTAGATCAAGCAACGGCTGAGTTATTGGGAAATGGCAAATCTCCATCACGTAAAACGGGCGAGCTTGATAATCGAGGTAGTCATTTTTATTTGGCGCTTTACTGGGCAAAAGCCTTAGCTAAACAAACTGAAGATACAGAACTTCAAAGGCATTTTGCACCATTGGCTCAATCATTAAGTGACAATGAATCATCTATCGTCAGTGATTTAACCACAGATCAATGGCATTCTGTTGATATCGGTGGTTACTACAAAGCAGATACGCAAAAGGTCATTGAGATAATGAGACCTTCTAAATGCTTTAATGATGTATTAGCCTCATTTAAATAAGTTAAATTAGTAAAACGTAAAGCCTGAAATAAACTAAGTATTTCAGGCTTTTTTTACCGGTAAAAACGTTAGTAAAAGTAGCCAATGCGTCATTTTTTCTCTATAGTTTCTTTGGAATATCATCTCACATTAACTGTTTAGATAGAGATAACTCCTTGCTAGAAAAAAATCTGTTTTAAAAAATCACTCCAACAATTCATGAAATACAGTAGATCATTTTATCTTTATCGGTAGACACGTTAATAACTTCTTTTGCTAAATCTACGTCAACCATAGTATTCTTCTCCAGTAGAATAGGGAAGAGTAGAATTCTCTAGTCAGTACACTATTTAGGTGTTGCTGGTTGTTCAAAAGGTTACCTCAACATAACCGATTAAAAGTATCATAATGAGGGGCAATCAATGCCTAGTCGTTTGCAACAGTATTGTTTTTTTAGTTTTACGGTTTTACTTACCTTAGGGCTACCTGTCGAAGCTTTTGCACACGGTGTAGATGAAAACACTCGTACATTTTTGCAACAAAATACGGGCATACAAATCATTCCATTTTTGTATATAGGCGCCAAACATATGGTCACTGGCTATGATCATCTATTGTTTTTAGTCGGGGTTTTATTTTTTTTATATCGTAGCCGTGATGTCTTACTGTATGTCAGCATGTTCACACTAGGGCATAGCTTAACCTTACTTTTCGGCGTGATTAGTGATATTCAAGTTAATGCATATTTAATCGATGCCATTATAGGATTGTCGGTAATCTACAAAGGCTTTGATAATTTAGGGGGATTTACCCAACTATTGGGTAAATCGCCTAATGCAAAATTGGCCGTGCTGATATTTGGACTTTTTCACGGCTTCGGTTTGGCCACTAAATTACAAGAGTTTCAATTACCTGAAGAGGGTCTTATTGTTAATTTAATTGCTTTTAATGTGGGTGTTGAATTAGGGCAATTTACTGCACTAGTATTCATTTTACTGGCTATTAACTTCTGGCGTAAACACCCTAGTTTTACTCAATTTGCCACCAGTACAAATGGTTTACTGATGAGTGCAGGGTTTATGTTGATGGGCTATCAATTAACAGGCTATTTTATGAGTTAACTCGAAAAATTGAACACATGAAAGTTAATTCACAAAAATTAATTCACAAAAAATGAGTGAATTAATTTTAGATACAGCTATTTAGAGATAAATTTATGAAACAACAAACCATTGCCTTAACCAAAGCGACATTATTTAAGTACACACTAGCAAGCATGCTTTTTGCAGTAATAACCTTACTTACGATCATATTACCGGCTGAATACAATATTGATCCGACTGGTATTGGGCAGACTCTGGGATTAACCATTTTTCATAATGTAAAAGCAGAAAAGACCACCTCACTGGTATCAGATAAAGTGTCAGAGAACGCATCAGATAAAGTAAAATGGGCAGTTAAAAAAATTGAAATAATGGTTCCTGCGCTCAGTGGAGTTGAATACAAATTTACTATGCAGCAACATAAAAAATTATCTTACCAATGGAGCACTAACGGTCTCGCTTTATACTTTGATTTGCACGGCGAACCAGAAGGAGACACTACCGGCTATTTTGAAAGTTATGCCATAGCGACAGTAAAGGGGATGGAAGGCAGTTTCACCACACCATTTTCAGGCGTTCATGGCTGGTATTGGAAAAACACATCAAATGCACCTGTCATTGTTCAGTTAACTGTTAAAGGTGAATTTGAAAAACATGGCCTAGAGTAACTTATCCCTCAATTTATGATCCAAAACTAGCAGGGTCGTAATCATGTATGAAGCTATCTATTTAACAAGAGCAGAAAAATGAATACAGCAATACAACTTAGTAAAGAAGATATTAGAAAAAACAAACCTACTAGAGATGAATACCTAAGTCAGCCTAAGCTTCCTCTGATACTGGTATTAGACAATGTCACTAATAGTTATAATGTAGGTGCTTTTATTCGTTTAGCAGATGCTTTCGCTATTGAAAAAATCATTGTTTGTGGCGCGCTAACTATTTCAGATAAGAAGTTAAAAAAAGCCTCTAGAAATGAAGCTAAATGGGTTTGTATTGAATATAGCGAAAGCACCAGTGCAAGTTTACAAGTCTTATTAGATAAAGATTATACTATTTTTAGTGTTGAGCTATGTCATCAATCAATTGACTATAAAGCGGTAGCCTACAAATCTCCTTGTGTATTAGTTTTAGGAAATGAACGTAAAGGCGTGAGTGAAGCCGCATTAAAATTAAGTCATCATCAAATACATATTCCCATGTTTGGCATGGGTAATTCTTTGAATGTTTCAACCGCTGGCGCTATTGTGCTAGCAGAGTGTGCTAGTCAAATTCGAAAAACAAGTGTAAACGCTAAAGCGTAAGTCATCATTGACATAGAGAAGTTGACCATGCTTTTGTACAAAATAATACCGGATAACTAAATTTGTCTAACGGCTAATACTGAATACCGCGAGTCCAATTGTTAGCATAAATATAACATTGAAGTGGTTTTAATTTACAGCGTCGGTTTATATTACGCTTGATATCCAAGTCAATGATGATGCTTGTTTGACTGTGTTTACTAAGAATATTACTTTGCATAAAAAACCAGAAAAGCGTAATATTTACCTACTTTTCTGTTATTAATAATTTTTTATGCCTGTCAATTTACCTGAAATAATTCCTGCTCTACTTACTCCTATTCAAGGCATTCGCCTAGGCTGGGTGGAGTCAAATATTAAACAACCCAATCGTAAAGATTTACTTGTTATTGAGATCGCCGATGACAGTGCTGTATCGGGCGTTTTTACCCAAAATCGCTTTTGTGCTGCGCCAGTAACCTTATGTAAAAAGCATTTAACTGCGGTTAAAAATAATGATGTAACGGGCATTAAAGCATTAGTAATTAATACGGGTAATGCTAACGCAGGAACAGGTGAACAAGGCATGTTAGATGCAATCACTACTTGTCAAAACCTAGCTAAAATCATGACTATTCCTGCTGAATCTATATTACCTTTTTCAACAGGGGTAATTTTAGAACATTTACCGATGAATAAGCTCTTAGCCGGCTTACCGCTTGCCGTTGCTAATTTAACCGCTGATAACTGGGCTGATGCTGCCTGGACTATTATGACTACCGACGTTGCACCAAAAGCTTATTCTACAACGGTAAATATTGGTAAAGAACAGATAAATATTACCGGTATATCCAAGGGTGCAGGTATGATTCATCCTAATATGGCTACCATGTTAGGTTATGTTGCTACCGATGCTAATATCACTCAATCATTATTAGATGAAATAACTAAAGAGATAGCGGATTTATCTTTTAATTGTATTTCTGTCGACGGTGACACATCAACTAATGATTCATTTATTGTTATCGCCACCGGCAAAAGCAAAGTAGGCTTTATTAAAGACCGTAACGATGAAGGTTTTAACGAAATTTATGATGCGTTGCTTGAAACCTCGCAGTATTTAGCTAAAGCTATTGTGCGTGATGGCGAAGGTGCAACAAAGTTTTTAACCATAACGGTTAAAGGCGCATTAAGTATTGAAGAAGCAAAGACCATTGGTTTTTCTATCGGCAAAAGCCCATTAGTTAAAACGGCAATGTTTGCTTCTGATCCTAATTTAGGGCGTGTACTGGCTGCTATTGGTTACGCTTCAAGAGAGTGTAAATCATTGTCAGATCTAGATACTGAGCAACTAGAGCTATATTTTGGTGAGGTATTAGTGGCTGAAAAAGGTGGCCGCGCGACAAGCTATCAAGAAGAAGAAGGGCAAGCTGTCATGAATGAAGCCGAGATTGATATCACTGTGCAGCTTCATCGGGGTAATGAAAATGCCACTATTTGGACATGTGATTTTAGCTATGATTACGTCAGAATTAACGCTGAATACAGAACGTAACTAACGTAGTATTTGATTTAACACCACAAGTTAGCAAAGATTAACGGGTGTAATATACTAGTCATAATTAAGGTTGCTCAGTGTGTTTTTTGTTACTTTATCTTTTTATACTAGATAAAGATATTTGTTAAAAAATTGATGGATATTGGCGTGGATTCTTCTATTTTAAACCGACTGTGTTTGAGTATTAGACTCAGTTTGGTAGAATCAAAGGTGGCAGTCACTATCATGCTATTTATTTGCTGTTTGACTTTTAATTAACATTTAAAGAAAGAAACGTGACAGAACAAGTACCTATGTCAATCCATATGTGTGATGACTTATCCAAGCAGTCAATGCATAGTAAGCCAATAAACCCTTAACCCTATTTTATTTCATTTATTATGTCTATAAGTCGCGCTCGACTAGATCGTTTTCTCAGTGAGAAATGTCAAATCAACCGGAAAAAAGTTCGCTTATTACTGGCGCAAAAACGCGTGAGTGTTGATGGGCTGATCGCAACAGATATTGCTCAAGCTATTGATAAATTTTCAATCATTAAATTTGACGGTGAAATTATTCAGGAAAATAGAGCCTTGTATATTATGTTGCATAAACCTATCGGCGTGGTGTGCGCAACGAAAGATGATAAACATAAAACCGTCATTGATTTACTTTGCTTAAAATTAACACAGGGAGAGAAAACAAGTTTGCATATAGTAGGGCGTTTAGATTTAAACACTTCAGGTTTAGTGTTGCTGACCAATGATAGTCGTTGGTCAGAGAAATTAACATCACCGACAAGTAAGGTTGCGAAGCGGTATTTAGTCACATTGAAAAATCCATTACATCATGATTATATTAACGCGTTTGCCAAAGGAATGTACTTTTCCTATGAAGATATTACCACCAAGCCAGTAAAGCTTCATATTCTTTCTCAATATTGCGCTGAAGTTGTTTTAACTGAAGGGCGTTATCATCAAATAAAGAGAATGTTTGGACGATTTGACAATCCTGTTATTGCATTACATCGCACATCGATAGGACCCTATATATTGGATGAGAATTTACCTGTGGGTGAAAGTAAATTTTTAATATAGGTCCTATATTGTTACTCTATACGGTGATGTTACCTAAGAAGCGATAAGCTTTTTTACCTCATGCTTATCTGAATAGAGATCGTCAGCGTTTTTCATAAAAAACTCCTGTACCTTGCACTTTGTTATATACTGTTGAGAGTATTTACTTTTAATTCAAAATAATTAAGCGATTTTCAATATGAAACACACTTCTTTTTTAGCTGTTTGTATTGCCATAGTGTTAACTGGCTGTTCAAGTAATGATGATATTTGCGAAGATATTACGTTAGCATCAGAGCAAATTCAGCAATGCCAAGCATTACATCGTCAAATAATTAATACCAAAGGAAAGCCTTTAATTCGTACCGAACTTGAACGTAGATACCAACAAGACTGTATTGATATCCGCTACTATCGAGATGAAAAACAATCTGCCATCTGTGGTAATAAGCATCGTGTAGAAGAAATTATAAAAAGTGCTAAACAAGAAGCTAGTAGCAACTAATATGATAGACGGGAATAACAGACTTATTGATAAAGCACTAGGCGTGGGTCTGTTTTTTCTAACAACTTTATTCCGCTAGCGAATGACATGAAGCAGTATGTCAGCGCTAACGATTTAAAATTTTAAGATCAGCAGACATTAGTTTTTAAATTCAGCAATGGTGACTGTGGTTTCAAGTATTTTACCTTGCCTATAAAGCTTGAATATTAATGGCGTATTTGGTCTTGTTTCTGCAACGATATCTAAGGCTTGGGTAATGCTACTAATTGGATGTTCTGCAATTTGGTAAATTACATCACCTGCTTGTATATTTCCTTTATCAGCCGGACTGTTAGGGGTAACAGAGCCAACCAAAAAACCTTTTGAATCTGTTAAATAGCGCTCAGAAGATATACCTAACCAACCACGAATCACAATACCATTTTCAATTAATTGGTGCATAATTTTTGCTGCTAATTGATAGGGTACAGCAAAAAAAATACCCTGAATATTTTGTTGTGGGTTTGATTGAGTAAATTTACGAGAATTGATACCCACCAATACCCCATTACTATTAATAAGAGCACCGCCCGAATTACCATCATTAATGGCAGCATCCATTTGTAAAAAGTTTAAGTAATTAGTATTACTTAACCCATTGCGTCCAGTTGCACTAATAATACCCTGAGTCACCGTTTGGCCTAAATTGAAAGGGTTGCCAATGGCCAAAACTATATCACCCACCAATGATTGTTGATGAAGGTTTTGGGGAATAACAGGTAAATTCGTTTTATCTACTTTTAGTACCGCTAAATCAGTCACTTGATCAAAACCAATGAGCTCTGCGGGATACTCTCGGCCACTTTGGAGTAACACTTTAATTAGATCAGCATTTTGAATAACATGCATATTAGTTAAAATGTAACCGCGGCTATCCATGATCACGCCTGAGCCTAATCGTGTTGCTTTGATTGCGCGGCTACCATAACTTGGATTCGATTGAATATCTTCGGAATAAATATTAACAACGGCAGGGCTAGCTAAACTAACTGCTTTGGCGTAAGAAAGTGGATGAGGCGCTTTTGTTTCCCTGTTAAGTAATTGTTTAATAAAACCATTGTCATTTAAGTTAGGTACTAACAATAACAAGGCAACTGCGAATAATACGCCATAACTGATAGAGTTTACAATATACTTTAATGCGGACTTTAGCTTCAAAAGGGAATACTCAATGGAACATGACTTTAATGATTAATTTGAGTTTAACACAAAATATAACGACGACTAAAAATAAAAGGCTGATTTAAAAAATCAGCCTTTTATTGGTTCGTATTGCATATTAAATAGTAAGTTTTAAACTAAATAATATCAGTTGATACTACCTAACCATCAAATATTGTGAATAATTATCACGAATAATATTTAGGGCAAAAACACCTTTCATATCTTTAAGATAATTACGTAGCTCTGCAATATTATTGATACGGTTTCGATTTATTGCAGTAATCAAATCACCTGATTGTAAACCGACATATTGCGCGGGTGAATTCTCTGCGACCTCGACAATAATAACACCAGTATTATTGTTATTATTTTCTAATTTTGCCCCTTCAAACATGCGATGAATACTGGCAGCGGCAACATTGCTCGCCTGCGATTGTTTTAACTTAATGTTAAAATCTTGTTCATTGCCATTGCGAACTATCGTTAATTTAACTTTTTTTCCTGCACCAATAGAACCTATTTTGCCCCGTAATTCGTGGAAACTTTTTATTGATTTACCATTGATCTTAGTAATAACATCACCAGGTTTGATACCTGCTTCATCTGCTGCAGAATCAGGCATTACTTGTTCAATAAAGCCGCCTTGATTCGTTTTTAACTCCATTGCTTTCGCTATTTCGCTGTTTACGCTACGACCTGAAACACCTAATATACCACGATGGACTTCACCAAATTCAATAATCTGCTTGGCTAAGTTATTCATCATGTTACTAGGAATGGCAAAACCGATCCCTACGTTACCCCCATTAGGGCCTAAAATAGCGGTATTAATGCCAATGAGTTCACCACGTAAGTTCACTAAAGCGCCACCTGAATTACCACTATTGATGGCGGCATCAGTTTGAATAAAGTCTTCGTAGTTTTCAATATCTAAACCACTTCGACCTAGCGCACTAACAATGCCAGAAGTCACTGTTTGCCCTAACCCAAAAGGGCTGCCAATGGCGATAGCAAAATCGCCAACACGTAACTTATCTGAATCAGCGATAACAATTTCGGTTAAATCATCGGCATCAATTTGCAATAAGGCTATATCGCTTTCAACATCCGAACCTAACTTTTTTGCTTCTATCTGACGACCATCTTTAAGGGTAATAATAATTTCATCTGCATGTTCTATCACATGATTATTGGTAACAATATAACCTTCTTTAGCATCAATAATTACACCTGAACCTAAACCACGAAAAGGTCGTTGCTGTGCTTGGTTTGGATTTTGATTTTTTTTACCAAAAAAACGAAAGATATCAGGAACATTTTGCTTTACTTTATGGGTGCCTTTTACGGCAATGCTGACGACAGCAGGTGTGGATTTTTCCAGCATTGGGGCAAAACTTGGCATAGTGTGACCTTCAACACTTGTTGGCCAAATTGAAAATGCATGGGCGTTTGGTATAACGAATGAGCTAGAAAATAATACGGCGCCGAGAATAGCAGAGAGTGGAACAATCGATGGTTTTTTCATATGGAAAGTTTATCCTAAAACGTAAATGTTAAACAGATAGACTTAAACATATAAATTAAGTTCACAAATACCAAATGGCATTTGTAACACTTTATTTCAGATGGATGATTATAGGTCTCGCTTTATTCAACCCTTGAAGCGTGTATTTGTGTTTTATCCACAAAAAGGCCACTTGCACCATTAGAGTAATCTAGTGGTGCTTCTGTGACAGTATCTATGTTGTTGTCTGCTTTTTTCGGGTGTCTTAGCCCTGCTGTTTGGGCTAACTGATCTTGAGTTTCTTGTGAGAAAAAAGGCATGGAATCAGCATCGCTTGTGGTGGCACGTTTTAATAACTGTGTGCTTTCTTGCATTTGTTTCATTGCGGTTTGGCAGGTGCCATTCATTTGATCTAATAGTTTTGCTGAGCTTTCAAGGTGTTCAGAAACATCTAGTTTATATTGACTTAATGCCTCCTCACTTTTATTAACCTGCTCTGCTAATTTGCGTTGTTCTTGGCTTGAAGAGGATAAGAAGTGATTAGCAATAAAGCCCACGATGGCGCCGATAATGAAAACAACTAATGCGGTTACTACGGTCATAAGGTTACCTTAAATTGAGATGGAAATAAAAATAATGAATAATACAGTGTTAAACATAACGCTTTTATAGTTTACAATAATATAGTGCTAGCGTTTTTATTTATAGCTTTAACTTGCCCATATTAAAAATATGTTGGCAATTTCTTTTTTTTCAAGCCATTAATGATCAAATAAACATGATTAAACTTTCTCCAATTGACAAATATAAACAAGATCTAACAAAAGATGATTTTATTTTTGATGCTGCACAAGAAAATGCAGTTAAAAATTTGCAACGCCTATATGAAGAATTACAAGTTAAGCCGCTTAAAGTATCTAGTTTTACAAAGGTATTAAATCGCTGGAAAAAAGTCTATGCAAAACCAGAAATAAAGCCAATTAAAGGTCTATATTTTTGGGGCGGTGTAGGTCGGGGAAAAACCTATTTAGTTGACACCTTTTATGATTGTCTTCCTTTTGACAATAAAATGCGGGTCCATTTTCATCGGTTTATGCATCGAGTGCATCAAGAGCTGAAGGGGTTAACAGGGCAGGCAGATCCATTAAAAATTATCGCTAAAAAGTTTGCCAGCGAAACTCAAATCATTTGCTTTGATGAGTTTTTTGTTTCTGATATAACGGATGCTATGATTTTAGGTACATTATTTGAAGAGTTGTTTTCACATAATGTTACCTTAGTCGCCACCTCAAATATTATTCCTGATGAGCTCTATCGCAATGGATTACAACGGGAACGTTTTTTACCCGCGATTAAGTTGATTAATGAGCACACAGATATCATTAATGTTGATAGTGGTGTTGATTATCGATTACGTACCTTAGAGCAAGCTGAAATTTTTCATTATCCACTTGATCAACAAGCAAATGAAAATTTGCATCATTATTTTACGCAGCTTTCTTGTGAAGCGGGTAAAGAAGGTGTCGATATTGAAATCAATAATCGCCAATTACCCACGGTATGTGTTTCTGATGGTGTCGTTTATTTTGACTTTTCAGTGTTATGTGAAAGCGCTAGAAGCCAAAGTGATTATATGGAAATCAGTCAACTTTATCACACGGTATTAATGGCTAATGTTAAGCAGATGGGTCATGACAGTGATGACAGTACCAGACGCTTTATTGCCTTAGTTGATGAGTTTTATGAGCGTAATGTTAAGCTTATAATGTCAGCGGAATATCCACTGGAAGACTTATATACAGGTGGCAATTTAAGCTTTGAGTTTAAACGTTGTTTGAGCCGTCTACAGGAAATGCAATCGCACGATTATTTAGCCAGTGAGCATTTGCCCTAAGCAATGCGACCCTTCGACAAGCTCAGGGCAAGCGGTAAACACGCCGTTCATCCTGAGCGTATAGCAGTCGAAGGAAGGCAAGCGGTAAACACGCCGTTTATCCTGAGCGTGTAGTAGTCGAGGAGGGGCAAACGACTAAACAAGGCAGCCGTATATACTGAACGTGCGGTACTAAAATTCGAAGTGTTAGTACAATAGCGTATATAACTTACGACGAAACTTAGTTGCAATCACATCACCATCAGGTAGTGCTTTTAATATATCTAAAAACAATGTTTTACTGTCATCTTTTGTTTCAGCATCACCCGCTTGCATTAGTCTAAACAATAAAAGTAATGCATCTTCATGACGGTTTACTTGGCTATATTGTGCCGCTAATTGGTGTTTGATTTCTATATCATCAGGCTTGCTTGCAAGTTGCGCTTCTAATGCTTGAATTTCTGGCGAGTTAGCTGCTTGGTTAGCCAGTTCAAGTTTAGCGACTAATACTTGGTAATAACTATCTTGATCAACCATCATGATAGTCTCGAGTAGCCCTTGTGCTTCGTCGGTATTTCCCGTTTGAATATAAACATCAATCAATACGAGTTTAATATCTGCACGTTTGGCATCCAGTTCATAAGCTTGATTGATCGCACTTTGTGCTTCGGTTAACTTATTTTTAGTTAATGCTGTTTGTGCTTGAGCAAGCAGGATGTCTTGAGCTTTAGGTAAATGTTTATCTAAAAAAGTAGCAATACTTTCATCAGTTTGTGGTCCCGAAATACCATCAAGTGGTTGCCCATCTTTCACTAATATAGCGGTTGGTAAACCTTGAATAGCAAACTGCTGTGCTATTTGTTGTTGGCTTTGGCAGTCAAGACTTGCCATAAGAATTTGCTCATTAAAAGGCTGTACTTTTGCAGCTAAGGCATCTCTTAACTGAATGCTTTCCGGTACTTGGTCGGCCCAAAATGCGACTAAAACGAGTTTGTTTTTTGATTCATCCAACACCACTTGTTGGAAGTTTTCTAAATTAATTGCAATCATATTTGAGTTCATTTTATGTCCAGAATAATAAGTTTTTCTAGTATCGGTTCGACTAAGCTAATACAAACCATAGTAAGCCAACACCTAAGATTAAACGATAAATAACAAAAGGCATCATGCCTATCTTATTTAACAGGATAAGAAAATAATGAATGCAGGCGTAGGCACTGGCAAAGGCAAGTAAGCTACCAAGCCCAATTGCTTGCCAATCAACGGCTTCTGTTGATAACACTAACTTGAGTGTTAAGTAACTACCCGCCATCGCAATAGCAGGAATAGATAATAAAAAAGAAAAACGTGCTGCGTTATCTCGGCTTAACCCTAACATTAAGCCAATCGTCATTGTGATGCCAGAGCGAGAAGTGCCGGGTATTAAAGCTATTGCTTGTGCTAAACCAATAAGCATAGCACCTTTGACACCTAATTTTTTAAGTGGCTTATGTTCTTTTCTATGGCCTGATTTGATATCAGCAAAGCCTAATAAAAAACCAAATAGTAAGGTTGTAGCGGCAATAACTAAGGCTGAACGTAAGTGTTCTTCAATAAAGTCTTTACCTAATAAACCAAATAGGCCAGCAGGAATGGTGGCAAAAATAATCCACCATGCTAATTTACCATCAAAAGAACGATTGTTTTTTTCTGGGCCAATATTGATTGTGCCCAACCAAGCAACAGACATAACACCTAATTCTTTTTTAAAATAGAGCATTACTGCTAATAAAGTGCCTACATGCACAGCAACATCAAAAGCGAGTCCTTGATCTTGCCAGCCCAATATTTGTGAAGGTAATATCAAATGAGCTGAGCTTGAAATAGGTAAAAATTCGGTAAAACCTTGTAGCAAGGCTAAAATAATTATTTCTAAAGTACTCATTAAGTTTTGTTCTCAGTTTTTTATATGCATTAAAAGTGTTAATAAGTAAGGGTTAGGCGTTGGAAAAAGAGCCAGGTCTTCAAAACACGTGAACTAGCACCTTGACGTTTTCTTTCGTTACCAACAGTTATCAATTATTTTTAGTTGTTGGTGATTTTTGTCATAGTTTTGCCAAAGAGTATAATAATTTTGCTTTATTATGGGATGCACTACTTCTGGAGCGATTTCACTTAATGGCCATAAGACAAACGCATTTGTGCCTATTTCATGTCGAGGTAGCTGTGCTGGTGCCTCGATAATTAAATTATCATAAAGCAACAAGTCGAGGTCTAAAGTGCGCGGACTAAATTTTTTGACATGTTTAGTGCGGCCATGGCTGAATTCAATATCACGCAATTTAATAGCTACTTGCTCAATACTCTGTGACGTTTGAATTCCTATCACCATATTAAAAAAGGCATTGCCACTAAAACCAATCGCTTTACTTTCAAATAATGACGACAGTTGTAGTTGTTCAAAAGGTAAATCGAATGCAACGGCAAGGGCGTTCAGTCCCTGTTGAACATGATACTCGCGATTGACATTACTGCCTAATGAAATATAGATAGTAGCCATTAGCTTGATTTTTTTTGATTGAGTTGACCGCGTTCAATTTCAACACCAACCGTGGCAGCATTATGTACCGCACCGGGTTTCCCTATTTTTAATTGTAACCAAGGAATATGAAATTTAGACATTAAAAAGGCGGCCATCCGTTCAGCTAATGTTTCTATTAAGTCAACCGGATTTTCATTAGCAAATGTTTCTATTGCTATTGATATCTCAGCATAATCCAACGTTTTAGCTAATTCATCATTTTTTGCTGCATTGGCGGTATCCCATGCCATAGCAACATCGATAACTAAGGTTTGTTTGATTTCTTTTTCCCATTGAAAAAAACCAATAGTTGTTTGAATATGCAAACCTTTGATAAAAACTTTATCCATGAATTTTCCGTTAAATTATTTTTTGAAAATTTATACCAATTGAGGCAATGAATTGCCTCAATTGGTATTGTTACAAAATAAAAGCTGAGTTTACCTGCGCAGGTGTAGAAAAACTAGCAGATAACAAGATAGAATGACGAATAATGTTAATTTTTTGAAAAATTTAGATTGCCATGTTGCTATTAACGCTTGCCATGATTATTACTGCTTATTTAATTGGTTCAATTTCTAGTGCTATTTTAATTTGCAAAATGCTTGGTTTACCCGACCCTCGCACCACGGGTTCGCATAATCCTGGAGCCACTAATGTTTTAAGAATCAGCAATAAATTAACAGCCGCTACGGTGTTGTTTTTAGACATACTAAAAGGCACGATTCCCGTTTGGGGAGCTTATTTTTTATACGCTCACTTTTTAGAAAGAGAACCCTTATATTTAGGCATTATTGGTGTCGCTGCTTGTTTAGGGCATATGTATCCCTTATTCTTTAACTTTCAAGGCGGCAAAGCGGTAGCCACTGCACTAGGTACATTATTGCCCATAGGTTTTAGCTTAGGTGCTTTACTTGTTATTACTTGGGTTTTGGTCGCTAAATTGACTAAATATTCAAGTTTAGCGGCAATCATTACGGTATCAATTGCGCCACTGTACGTGTTTTTTTTAAAGCCACTTTATGTGTATCCTACGTTGATGCTAAGCGCGTTAATTATTTTTCGCCATAAAGATAACATTCTTCGTTTGCTTAAAGGTACAGAAAGTAAAATTACCACTAAAATTAATTACTCATAAACGGCTATCATCTTTTTAGGAACGTCATGAAAATATTATTTAAATCATTATGCTTGAGTTTATTTATTTTGGCTTTAGTTCAAAAGCCTGTAGTTGCACGAAATTCCCCTCCTGCTAGTGTGAATGTCGATAGTGCAAAAATGACGAAGCTATCACCTGTCGTGTCGGTACCAGGTACCGTCGTTAGCCAAAACAACTCTAAAATTGCCGCAGAAACATCAGGTCGATTAACCTATTTGTCGGCTATTGGTGCCCGTGTTACTCAAGGTGATTTGATTGCTCGTATTGATGATAAACAGTTAAAAATCCAATTAAGAGAAGCGCAAGCTAATGTACTCAATAGCCAAGCGCGCTTACGTTTTTTAGCGGATGAAGTTGTTAGAAAAAAACAATTATTTAAACAAAAATTATCACCTGAAACTGAATTAGATAAAGCGATATCTGAGCGTGATATTGCGCAAGGTGACGTGGCTGTTGCACAAGCACGATTAGATAAAACTGAGCAGAACCTTGCTTACACTCAATTAAAAGCACCTTTTTCAGGTATTGTTACCCAGCGTATCGCTAACCTTGGTGAGTATGTTGAAAATGGTAGTGCCATTATTCGCTTAGTGGAAATTGAAAACAGCGAAGCCAGTGTTTTTGCTCCTATTGTCGCTTATCAGTTTTTAAAAGCAGCTAAACAGTTATTAGTTGAATCACCATTAGGCTTAGGCTATGCCATGATTAAAACGATAGTCCCTGTTGCTGACGCTCGCTCTCACTTGATGGAAGTAAGGTTAGATATGTCTACCTTTGATTGGCCAATAGGTTTAGCTTTTAAAGCGCAAGTGGCGAACGGGCCAAGTGAAATGCTATTAGTCGTACCTCGAGATGCTTTAGTGTTGCGTCGTGATGGCGCCAGTGTATTTCGTGTTAATGAAAATACTCAAGGCATCACTGCAGAAAAAATTGCCGTTGTTATTGGGGCTGGTATGGGGGGGCTTGTATCGGTTACTAGTGAAAATTCTAATAAGACCATAAAAGCCGGCGATTTAATTGTTATTCGTGGTGCAGAGCGTTTGCAGGAAGGTCAAAGTGTAGTAATAAAAAATAATAATGATGAACTTGTTTCTCATAACAGCAGCATTCAAAGTCAAGCGCCTGAGAAGAAAGGAAAGCAGGAATGAATTTAACGGCTTCTGCGCTTAAAAACCCTACCGCGGTTATTGTTGCTATTCTATTAGTGGCCTTGTTTGGTTTGATCAGTATATTTAAACTACCTATTCAATTAACACCAGATATAAGTAAGCCTGAAATAACCATTTCAACTGGCTGGCGTTCTGCGGCACCAGAAGAAATAGAAGCGGAAATAATAGAGCGTCAAGAAGATGTCCTAAAAGGCTTACAAGGACTTGAATCCTTGATTTCCTCGTCTAAACAAGGAAAAGGTGATGTTACGCTGCGTTATCGTTCAGGTATTAATTTAGAGCGTGCATTAATTGATGTCATGAGTGCGTTAAATCAAGTACCTAATTATCCTGCTGATGCCACAGAGCCAATAATTACAGTGGGCGGTAATAGAACATTCACTGCAATTGCCTGGTTTGCATTAAAACCATTACCGGGTAATGAGCGAGATATTGTCAGCTATCAAGATTATGTTGAAGAGGTTATTCAAACAAAGCTAGAACGGGTCGCGGGTATCTCAAAAATTAATGCCTTTGGTGGTTTGTCTTCTGAGCTACGCATAACATTTGATCCTTATAAAGCGGCGGCTTTGGGTTTAAATATTCCAGAAATCGCATCAATGTTAGCAAATAATAGTGATACGTCTGGTGGTTTTAATGAAGTGGGTAGAAGAAAATATACGTTACGATTTTCAGGTAAATATGGCACAGAGCAGTTAGCTGAAATGGTACTTGATTGGCGTGATGGTCAACCCATATTATTACGCGATGTCGCTAAAGTTGAACTGAGTTTACGAGATAGAACCGGTATTTTAACCTTGGATGGCGATCCCGCTATTGCAATGAATGCTCAGGCTGAGCAAGGGGTTAATGTTATTGCCGTGATGGACGACCTCAAAGTGGCTATGAGTGAATTAAATACTGGCCCACTCAAACGAGTCGGTCTGGAAATGATACAAATGTCAGACGAAACTATTTATATTAATCGTTCAATGGCATTAGTACGCAATAACTTATTGATGGGTGTTGCCTTAGCCGTTATTGTTTTATGGTGGTTTTTACGTAAATTTCGCGCGACATTAATTGTAGCGTTAGCAATACCTATTTCATTAGTCGTTACCCTTATTGTTATGTTTATTACGGGCAGAACGTTAAATATTATTTCTATGGCAGGCTTAGCCTTTGCGGTCGGCATGGTGCTTGATGCGGCTATCGTCGTATTAGAAAATATTGTTCGTTTACGTGAAAAAGGAGACGATCCCGAAAAAGCTGCATTAAAGGGAGCTAGCCAAGTATGGGGGGCATTAATCGCCTCAACCATTACCACTGTTGCTATTTTTCTACCCATTGCCTTTTTAGATGCCGTGTCAGGGCAATTGTTCGCTGATTTAGCGATTACCATTGCTGTTGCTGTTGTTGCGTCATTAATTATTGCGGTGACTGTTTTACCCACGGCAGCACGTAAATTATTGTCAGAGGTCAGTGCCGTTGATCCTCATGCGCATTGGTGGCGTAATATTACTAACGGGGTAATGCGTATTACCAGTACGCCCACAAAACGCTTCGCTTGGGTGTTTGGTTTAATGTTTCTTTCATTTGTGGGTAGTTGGTTATTATTTCCTAAAATTGATTATTTACCTAAAGGCAATCAAAATCGATTTCAAGCGTTTATTTTACCGCCTCCAGGGCTAAGTTATCCTGCTGCTCGTTTTGAAATGAGTGATGAAATTAATCGTCGTCTCAACCCGTATTTAACGGGCGAAAAAGATCCTAAAATAAAGCATACGTGGATGGGGATTTTTGGAAGTTTTGGCTTTATGGGGGGCCGTGCGGAAAATGTTGATGATATTGGTGAAATTATCCAAATTATTAATAAAGAGGCTTTGGGAGGCTTTCCCGATACCATGGCCTTTGCTTCACAATCACAAATATTTAGAAGTTTAGGCGGTGGGCGTCGTATTGATGTTGATATTCAAGGGAACGATGTAGATACACTATTACAAGCAGCACAAGCTGGTTACGGTGTAATAAACCAAGTATTACCAGGGGTGCGAATTAGACCCATGCCGGGGTTAACCCTCGCAGAGCCTGAATTACGTATGATTCCTAATGAAAGGCGCATGGCTGAAGCCGGTTGGAACCGTTCACAAGTGGGGGCTATTACTCGTTCATTGGGAACTGGCCTATATGTGGGTGATTTTTTTAATGGTCAAAAACGACTGGATGTATTTTTAAGATCAACCGACTGGCAATCACCTGAAGAGTTGGCAGCCATTCCTTTATATACCCCCAATGCCGATGTTCAACCGGTTGGCGAGTTAGTAGATATTGTTAGAACGGCGGGCCCAAGTTCTATCAGACGCGTTAATCGCCAGCGTACTATTACCTTGCAAGTAACACCGCCTGATAATTTAAGTTTAGAAGAGGTGATAGCCACCATAAAAATAAAAGCTGAACCAGCAATTTTAGCTGTATTAGCAAGTGATAGCGCGAATGAAAGTGGCAGTGTTGCGAGTGTTAATTATCGAGGCACCGCCGAAGCGTTAACTGAAGCGTTAACGAGTATGGGGCAAAGCTTTGCGTTAGCATTGATCATTCTATATTTATTAATGGCGGCGTTATTTCGTTCATTTAAAGATAGTGTGCTAGTTGTACTTACCATACCGTTAGCAACGATTGGTGGTATTGGCTTTTTACAATTAACCAATTTAGTGATATTTCAACCGTTAGATTTATTAACCATGATTGGTTTTATCATTTTGCTAGGATTAGTGGTTAATAATGCTATTTTATTAGTGTATCAAACACGTATGGCAGAGAGTCAAGGCTTGTCTCGACATGATGCGGTAGAACAAGCGGTTCGACTGAGATTAAGGCCTATTTTAATGAGTACTTTAACCAGTATATGTGGCATGTTACCACTGCTATTGGTTCCAGGAGCAGGTGCTGAACTTTATCGTGGAATTGCCGCCGTTATTGTTGGAGGGATGAGTGTCAGTACAGTATTCACACTGATTTTCTTACCAAGCTTGCTACAGATGGGTTCTTCGACAGCTTCGCGCTCAGAATAATCGGGTGACTTGTGAATAATAGGTAAATTCATTTATACCTGAAGAAAACCGTTTGTCCTGAGCCTGTCGAAGGAAGCCTGTACTTCGACTGCTCGTTCCTCACGCTCAGTATGAACGGAATTAATGATATAGCCGTTTGTCCTGAGCCTGTCGAAGGAAGCCTGTACTTCGACTGCTCGTTCCTCGCGCTCAGTATGAACGGAATTAATGATCTAGCCGTTTGTCCTGAGCCTGTCGAAGGAAGGAGGGGGCTATATCGCAGGCAAAGAGTCTAACGACCAACGCGGATTAGCTTTAAACGTTAAATCTGCGTCAGTCCCTGCTTTTAATCGTTGTAATCCAGCATAGGCGATCATTGCTCCATTGTCGGTACAAAACTCTGGTCGAGGATAAAAAACACTACCACCAAGTTTTTTGGTGGTATCGGCTAACTTTTCTCGCAGAGCTGTATTAGCACTTACGCCCCCAGCGATAACTAAACGGTTTAAATTCTCTTGTTTTAACGCCCGCTTACATTTAATTGCCAAGGTATCTATGACGGCTTGTTGAAAAGCATGCGCAATATCGGCATGCGTTTGTGTTAACTCTGTTTCAGTTAACGTGAGGCATTCTTTTCTAACTAACGTGCTTGCCGCTGTTTTTAAACCACTAAAGCTAAAATCTAATCCTGGTCTGTCTGTCATTGGACGGGGTAATTTAAACCGTCCGGCTACACCAGATTCAGCCATTTTAGCGAGTGCGGGGCCACCTGGATAATCTAACCCTAACAACTTAGCCGTTTTGTCAAAAGCTTCCCCTGCAGCATCGTCAACTGACTCACCCAGTAATTTATACTGACCAATACCCTCTACGCGAACTAGCATTGTATGGCCACCTGAAACGAGCAAAGCGATAAAAGGGAACTCTGGTACATCATCTTCTAGCATAGGGGCTAGTAAATGACCTTCCATATGATGTACAGGTACAGCAGGCAAATCCCAACCATAGGCTAAACTTCTACCAATTGAGCAACCAACGAGTAATGCACCAACAAGCCCTGGGCCAGCAGTATAGGCTACGCCGTCTAGATCTTGTGGTGTTAAATTGGCATCTTTTAAGACGGCCTTAATTAATGGAATGGTTTTACGCACATGATCTCGTGAAGCCAATTCAGGAACAACACCACCATAATCAGCATGTACAGCAATTTGGCTATAAAGTCTGTGTGCCATAATGCCTTTATCGTCATCATAAATGGCAATACCGGTTTCATCACAAGAGGTTTCAATACCCAAAATTCGCATACAATTTTATCCAAAAAATAGAAAAGCTAAAAAACGCGACGATTTTAACCTTTTTGCTTCATGGGCACCAGAGTATTTATTTCACTAGTTGTAATTTAGTCTTTACATTATAGAGTAGTTAGCAGTAGAATACGTCACCCATTTTTGATAGAGCGGGTGTAGACAAGATTCCTGTTATTTTAAAAATAAAGTAACACTTCGAAGTCAGACACCGATTTATATAGATTTATACTAAGGTAAATAAAGTACATGCCAGTAATTAAAGTAAGAGAAAACGAACCATTTGACGTAGCATTACGTCGTTTTAAACGTTCATGTGAGAAAGCAGGTATTCTTTCAGAAGTTCGTCGTCGCGAATGTTATGAAAAGCCAACTTGGGAACGTAAACGTAAAAAAGCAGCTGCTGTTAAACGTGCTGCGAAAAAAGTTTCTCGTGAGAACGCTCGTCACGTTCGCATGTACTAAGTCATTTTCAATAATGACCTTAGTAGCCTCTAGAGCGTATTAGATGTCACTTCTAATTCAGCTCAAAGATGAAATGAAAAATGCTATGCGCGCCAAAGACAAATGTCGTCTGGGTGTTATTCGCATGGCATTGTCTGCGATCAAACTAGCTGAAATTGATCATAAAACCGAAGCAACTGATGATAATATTATTGCGATCTTAACCAAAATGGTTAAGCAGCGTAAAGAATCTATCAAAATGTTTACTGATGGTGGTCGTGATGAATTAGCAGCAAAAGAAGCAGAAGAAGTAATTGCTATACAATTCTTTCTTCCGCAACCTTTAACTGACGCAGAAATTAAAGATTTAATTGATAAGGCGATTAACGAAACCGATGCAGCCTCAATGGCAGACATGGGTAAGTTAATGGCAGTGTTAAAACCTTTATTACAAGGCAAAGCTGACATGGGTGCTGTAAGCAGTCAAGTGAGAGTAGCCTTAACTTAATATAGATTAAAAAGCTTTAATAAAGCCGTAATGACTTAGGTTATTACGGCTTTTTTGTGTAGAATGCTTTGTTAATTATATTTATTCATCGCTATTATTCTCATGGTATATTTTCTGTTTGGAAGGAGATACTTAGTTTTAACCGAAACACCAAAGCAAAGCTGAGAATGTCAGGGTGGATTCTCAATATTTACAAAAAACATACACAATGACGGCTACCTCAAAGCGAGGGGGATAGTCACTATTAATTTTTCTTTTTAATTGATGAGCTTTTAAGCAATATGGCAGGACGTATTCCTCGACAATTTATTGATGATTTACTTGCGCGTGCCGACATCGTTGACATTGTAGATTCACGTGTACCATTAAAAAAAGCGGGTAAAAACTACCAAGCTTGTTGCCCTTTTCATAATGAAAAATCACCTTCTTTTACCGTCAGTCAAGATAAGCAGTTCTATCACTGTTTTGGCTGTGGTGAACATGGCAATGCAATTTCATTCTTAATGGAATTCGACCGACTTGATTTTGTTGATGCCATAGAGGAACTTGCTAATCATTGTGGCATAGAAGTTGTTCGGGAAGAAAATAATACCAGCCCTGCGGAACATCGCCGACAGCAGGAAGTGTATCAGCAAAAACAAGATGATTATGAACTGATGAATCAAATCAGTCATTTTTATCAACAGCAATTAAAAGTTGCGGCTGATAAAGAAGTAGCGGTTAATTATTTAAAAGGTCGAGGTTTAAGCGGTGAAGTGGTTAAGCGCTTTAGTATTGGCTATATCAGTGAAGCCTGGGATGGCATGATGAAAGCCTACTCACGCAACGGTCAAGCTAATCAGCAACTTGTTGAGTTAGGTATGGCAATTAAAGGAGATAAAAGTCGCCCATATGATCGATTTCGTGGTCGAATTATGTTTCCTATTCGCGATAAACGCGGTCGAGTAATAGGTTTTGGAGGGCGAGTATTAGGAGATGAAAAGCCTAAATATTTAAACTCACCCGAAACGCGTGTTTATCATAAAGGCCAAGAATTGTATGGTTTATATGAAGCTAAACAAGCCAATAAAAGCCTCAAGCGATTAGTGGTTGTTGAAGGATATATGGATGTAGTGGCGTTAGCACAACATGGTGTTGATTATGCAGTCGCTTCCTTGGGTACCGCCACAACGACAGAACAATTACAAACCATGTTCCGTAACGTTAAAGAAGTGATTTGTTGTTATGACGGTGACAGAGCAGGACGCGATGCTGCATGGCGTGCTATGGAAAATGCTTTGCCATTAATTCGTGATGGTTTCTCATTGAAATTTGTTTTTGTACCTGATGGTGAAGATCCCGATTCATTAATTCGTAAAGAAGGGCAGCAGGCATTTGAAAAAATTCTTGATGAAGCAATGCCTTTATCTAAATTTTTGTTTGAACAGTTAATGAATCAAGTAGACATGAGTTCATTAGAAGGAAGAGCTGGTTTGGTTGAATCCTTCCAACCTTTGCTCGCAAAACTCCCTGACAGTGTATTAAAAGATGCCATCATTAACGAGATAGCTAATAATTTTGGTACGGGCAGTGAGCAATTTATAACAAAATTTAGTAAAACGGTTGCAGGGGCAGGTACGATTAAAAAGCCCAAAGTGAGCACTAAAGTAACACCTGTTAGGTTAGCCATTGCATTATTGTTAGAACATCCCCATATAGTAAAAGCCTTAGGAGATATTTCAGCATTACAGACGTTAACGATACCTGGTGTTGATTTACTCACTCAATTATTGGGATTATGTCAGCAAAACCCCAATATAAAAACAGCACAACTACTCGAGTATTTTCGTGATAAAGAACAAGGTAAGCAACTGGCAAAATTAATGTGTTGGCAACATCATATTGAAGCGGAAGCAGCAGAAGATGTTTTTCTTGATAGCATTGAAAAATTACTGAATAATTTTGTTGAACAACGAGCAGAATTTTTGTTGCAAAAAGCACGGACAGGGCATATGTCTCAGCAAGAAAAACAAGAGTTACAAGCAATACTCAATGCTTAATGTAGAGTAACAATGATACTTGATTGAAATAAAGTATTTAAGACAAAGAAAGCAGGCACTTTTTAGTTAGATTGAAGACTAGAAATAATACAGAAAATTCGCTATAATTTCCTGCTTTATTTGTACAGCTTTTGCTATTCAATTTTATAAAATATTGTTTGAATAAACCATATTACCAAACATAGGTGGATACTCGTCAATGGAACCAGCCCCTCAATCTAGATTGAAAGATTTAATAACCAAAGGTAAAGAGCAAGGTTATTTAACGTTTGCACAAGTTAACGATCATCTTCCTCAAGATATTATCGACTCAGACCAAGTCGAAGACATTGTTAGTATGATCAACGATATGGGTATTCAAGTTTTTGAAAATGCCCCTGATGCTGATACGTTAATGATGAGCGAAGCTAATACCGATGAAGACGCTGCTGAAGCCGCTGCGCAAGCACTGGCTACTGTAGAAAGTGAAATCGGTCGAACAACCGATCCTGTTCGTATGTATATGCGTGAAATGGGTACTGTTGAATTATTGACTCGTAAAGGCGAAATTGTCATCGCCAAGCGTATTGAAGAAGGGATTAAAGAAGTACAACGTTGTGTTTCTGAATATCCGCCTGCGATAAACTTTTTACTTGATATGTGGGATAATTTTGAAGCAGAAGAAGTACGTTTAACTGATATTATTGTTGGCTTTTTAGACCCTGATGCTGAAGATGAAGATATTCCTGCAGCGGCTACGCATGTCGGCTCTGAGCTTTCTAAAGATGAATTAGCAGATGAAGATAAAAATAAAGATGATTCAGAAGAAGAAGAGGAAGAAGACACAGGACCATGTCCAGAGCTAGCCCGTGAAAAATTTACCGCATTACGCGAAGCGTATGAAAATGCGAATCTAATAATTTCGAAAAAAGGCCGTGGACATAGTGATGCTCAAGAAGCCATTGACGGTGTTGCTGAAGTATTCAAAGAATTTCGCTTAATTCCTAAGTTATTTGATAAATTAGTAAAAAACATGCGTAGTGTTATGGATAGATTACGTGTGCAAGAACGTTTGATTATGAAGCATTGTGTAGTTGGTGCGGGTATGCCTAAAACGACCTTCATTAAAATCTTTCCTGGTAATGAAACATCTAAAGATTGGTATGAAGCAGAGAAAGCAGCAGGACATAGTTATTCCGCCAAACTGGGTGATATCGAATTAGATGTTGAACGTTGCATCTATAAATTAAATCTAATCGAAGAAGAAACTTTCTTAAATATTCATGGCATAAAAGACATCAACCGTCGTATGTCAATTGGTGAAGCGAAAGCGCGCCGTGCGAAAAAAGAAATGGTTGAAGCCAACTTACGTTTAGTTATCTCTATTGCGAAAAAATATACTAACCGTGGATTACAATTCTTAGATTTAATTCAAGAAGGTAATATCGGTTTGATGAAAGCCGTTGATAAATTTGAATACCGTCGTGGTTACAAGTTTTCAACTTATGCAACGTGGTGGATACGCCAAGCAATCACCCGTTCAATTGCTGACCAAGCGCGTACTATTCGTATTCCAGTACACATGATTGAAACCATTAATAAATTGAACCGTGTTTCTCGTCAAATGTTACAAGAAATGGGACGTGAGCCAACGCCAGAAGAATTAGCTGAACGCATGATCATGCCAGAAGATAAAATTCGTAAAGTATTGAAAATAGCGAAAGAGCCTATTTCAATGGAAACGCCTATTGGTGATGATGAAGATTCACATTTAGGTGATTTTATTGAAGATGGTAGCGGTGAATTGCC
>CAJXQM010000023.1 GCA_913058145.1 uncultured Colwellia sp. | reverse complement strand
CCTATTATAGGTAATGAACCGTTTGTAGTAGTGTTGCCTGATGTGATTTTAGATGATTCTAGTGCGAATTTAAAAACTGAGAATTTAGCGGCGATGCTGGCTCGATATAATGAGGTGGGGGGTTATAGCCAAATTATGGTAGAGCCTGTGCCTATGGATAAAGTGAGTAGCTATGGCGTGGTTGATTGTGGTGGTGTTGAGCTTGCCCCTGGTGAGTCACAAACCATGACTGCTATTGTTGAAAAACCCCCTGTTGATGAAGCTCCTTCTAATTTAGCGGTAGTGGGTCGTTATGTATTATCAGAAAAAATATGGGAATTATTGAAGTTAACTCCTCCTGGTGCAGGTGATGAAATTCAATTAACTGACGCTATTGCAATGTTAATGGAAAAAGAGACGGTTGAAGCGTTTCATATGACGGGTAAATCACATGATTGTGGCTCTAAGTTGGGTTATATGAAAGCGAATGTTGAATACGCTTTACGCCATGATGAATTAGGTGAAGAGTTTGCCGCGTATCTTAAAACGATAGTATAATTTTTACTAAAACGGAATGAGCATTAATAATATGGATTTTTTTACTGACAGTAGTCTCGTTAAAAACGCGGTGGTGTGTGCTGAAAATCGTTCGATTTTGAGTCTTTTTGATACACCCAATAGAGTGACTGATTTTTCTCTTAGCGCCGCGGGTCTTTATCTTGATTATTCAAAACAAAACATCACTAAAACTGAATTAAGCCATTTGGTGGCGTGGGCAGATGAATGCAAATTATCTGACCATATGAAGGCGATGTTTAGTGGCGAAAAAATTAATAATACAGAGCAACGTGCGGTGTTACATTCCGTATTAAGAGCGCCATCAGGTGTTAAACACCAAGTACTAGGTAATGACGCTGTCGCAGTGGAAAAAACTGAGCAGCACATGGCGCAGATTGTTGATGATATTTGCCAAGGTAAGTTAACGGGGTTAACCGGTGAAAAATTTACCGATGTATTAGCGCTGGGTATTGGCGGTTCATATTATGGTATTAAAGTCAGTTTAAGTGCACTGCACCCTTACCATAGTACAGGGGTAAAAGTGCATGTATTGGCTAATGTAGACGGTGCGGCGGTTACTGAAAAACTTGAAACCTTAACAGCGGCCACTACCTTAGTGGTGATTATTTCTAAAACATTTACCACCCAAGAAACCTTATTAAATGCTAACGCTATTAAAGCATGGATGTTAGCGGAGTTAAGTGATCCCGAGGCTATCGCCAAGCAGTGGTATGCGGTGAGTAGTAATGTTGAAAAAGCCCAACGTTTTGGTTTGATGGCAGAAAATATTTTACCTATGTGGGATTGGGTAGGTGGGCGATTTTCATTATGGTCAGCCGTGGGACTTCCCCTAGCTTTAGCGATTGGTAATGAGCACTTTAACGCGTTAAAAGCCGGTGCTTATGCCATGGATCAACATTTTCAAACGGCCCGTTTAGATGAAAATATGCCCGTGCTAATGGCACTTGTTGGGCTATGGAATCGTAATGCGCTGAATTATCAAAGCTTGGCAGTATTGCCTTATGATCACGCATTAAGAGCATTACCTGGCTATTTACAACAAACTGACATGGAAAGTAATGGTAAGTCAGTGTCAAAGCAGGGTGAAAAGCTTAACTGGGCTACAGCGCCTATTGTTTTTGGTCAAGAAGGGACTAATGGGCAACATGCTTTTATGCAATTAATGCATCAAAGTGATGAAATTATTCCTACGGACTTTATTGTTGCGCTGCAAGGCTCCAGTGATCTTGAGGAGCACCATAAGGTGTTAGTGGCTAATTGCTTTGCCCAAAGTGAAGCGTTAATGCAGGGGAAAAGTTTAGCGCAAGCGCAAGATGAACTGGTCGCTAATGGCGCTAGTAAAGAAGAGGTTGCTCGTTTAGCGGCGCATAAAGTGATGAAAGGTAATACGCCTAGTAATACACTATTGATGCAATCACTTACGCCACATTGTTTAGGGGCTATTTTAGCGCTGTACGAGCATAAAATTTTTGTGCAAGGGTGCTTGTGGCAAGTTAATTCTTATGATCAGTGGGGAGTTGAGCTAGGGAAGCAACTTAGTGAGCAGGTCTTAGCATTAATGAGTGACAGTAGTGTTAATCATCAAATGTCACCCTCGAGTGTTAAATTAATTGAAGCGTTTGTACAAAAGTAAACAACGAATTAATAACCCTATAACGCGCCTATAACAACAATAACCTTTTGTATTACTCGCTGATAAGGTACTATGCGTCCGGTTATCGTTAGTGAATTATTATTTGTTGCTAACCTTTTGATTTTAAAGAGAAAAGATTTTATGAATATTTTGATAATTGATGATAAAAAAAGTGTTCGTGATGCTATTAGTCATATTTTAGTCTCGCTTGGGCACTCAGTAACTACCGCAGTTAACGGATTAGATGGTTTTGAAAAAGCGCAACAAACGCCATACCATCTTTATATTATTGACCACCTTATGCCGTTGATGAATGGTGTAATATTAAGTAAAAACCTCAAAAACAAACCTTTTTGTGCTAATACGCCCATTGTCTTTATGACGACGCAAGGCATAGAGACGGTTAAAAGGCTGCCTGAATTTACCTTGTTCAGTCGAGTTATTAGTAAACCGCTTAACGAAACCGCTTTTATCTCAGCCGTTGAATCGTTAATGAATACGGTCAATGATAACGATTTAAGCTCAATAGCCTTATAAAAATTATTTCCCATCAAGTTCGACTATAACTTTTCAGTAAATTGCTTTATTCTTTACCCCTATTAGGCATTATTAAATGGGTATAAGCATAAAAATGAATACACAACAATTGGCACAACTACAAGGTGCCATTAAAACTATTCCTGATTACCCTATTCAAGGGATCTTATTTCGTGATGTAACCAGTCTGTTAGAAGATGCGGAGGCCTTTGCCTTAACGTTAATGCTACTCACCGAAAAATATAAAAATCAAGGTTTTACTAAAGTGGTTGGCACTGAAGCACGTGGCTTTATCTTTGGTGCACCCTTAGCGCTAGCATTAGGCATAGGCTTTGTTCCGGTGCGTAAACCTGGAAAATTACCTCGTGATACTTATGCTCAAGCCTATCAATTAGAATATGGTGAAGATGTGTTAGAGATCCATAAAGATTCTTTGATCGTTGATGATAAAGTTTTGATTATTGATGATTTGTTAGCCACGGGTGGTACTATTGAAGCCACTACAAAATTAATTCGACGTGTGGGCGCACAAGTTCAACACGTTGGCTTTGTTATTTCGTTACCGGATTTAGGCGGCGAGAAGCGTTTAGCTGCCATGGGATTAACTGCTTATTCACTTCTTCAATATGATGGTGAGTAATCAATAACGCAGCGAACAGTTGAACCAAACGAATAATTCATAACGAATAACTAGAAATAATCATTAATAATAAGTTATTCATTGTGAGTAAAGGGCATTAAATAATATGGGCTATCAAGTATGAGTTATCAAGTTTTAGCGAGAAAATGGCGACCTAAAAAATTTGAAGAGCTGATGGGGCAAGAGCATGTCGTGACGGTATTGGTTAACGCCCTTTCTCAAGAGCGGTTACATCATGCTTATTTATTTACCGGCACGCGTGGTGTGGGTAAAACTACCATCGCTAGAATTTTTGCTAAAAGCTTAAATTGTGAGACCGGGATTACCGCGACCCCTTGTGGTACTTGTGATACTTGTGTCGAAATTGATCAAGGTCGCTTTGTTGACTTACTTGAAATTGATGCCGCGTCTAAAACGAAGGTAGATGATACGCGTGAAATTCTTGATAATGTACAATATGCGCCAACGCGTGGTCGCTATAAAGTTTATCTTATTGATGAAGTTCACATGTTGTCGCGTCATAGTTTTAATGCCCTGTTAAAAACACTTGAAGAGCCACCTGAGCACGTCAAATTTATTTTAGCGACCACAGATCCACAAAAATTACCGGTGACGGTATTATCGCGTTGTTTACAATTTCATTTAAAAGCCTTAACAGTTAGTCAAATAGAAACAAAACTCACTGAAATTTTAGTGCAAGAAGACGTTAATCATGAAAAAGGTACGCTAACGCTACTGGCTAAAGCCGCACGCGGTAGTATGCGTGATTCATTAAGTTTAACGGATCAAGCGATAGCGCAAGGGCGCGGGAATATTACGTTACCTAATATTCAACAAATGCTTGGCGGCTTAGATCAAAACTGGATTTATAAAATTGTTATCAACTTATTAAAGCAAGATGGCATCAGTTTACTGGCGCTAACCCAAGAAATAGCCAGTTGTGCACCCAGTTATAGCCGGTTATTTGCCGAGTTGATTCAGTTATTTCATCAAATTGCTATTGTACAAATTGTTGATCAACATTTTGACTTATCGCCTGAACATGCTCAATTATTGAAAAAATTCGGTCAAGCGATGTCGCCAGAAGACGTGCAACTGTACTATCAAATTTGTGTTAATGGACGCAAAGATTTACCTTATGCCTCGGATGAGCAAGCGGCATTTGATATGACGTTACTGCGACTGTTTGCCTTTAAACCAATGCAGAAAGCGCAATTACCCACAGTAGAAATACATTCACTCGCCCCGCGTGCACTGAGCAGTGCTGACGATAATGCATTTACCTTACCCAAGACCCAAGAACAGCAACTGGCGCAAGAAGTCGCTGCCATTGAGCAACAAGCAGCAGAAATGCAAGCCGTGATTGCTCAGCCAGAGATAACAGAAATACCAGAAATAACAGAAATAACAGCAGAAAAACTTGCTGAGCCTGAACCTGAGCTTGAACCAACACCAACGTCAGAATTTGAAAGTCCGCTTAATGCCGTACTCGCCACGCGAAATATGTTGCGTAGTCGTAAAAAACAACTGGATAAACCAGAAAAAAAGCTCAGTGACGCCATTGCGCGTCAGCCTAATGTGACGCAATCTAGTCCCCTACAATCTAATGACAATAGTGCTGAATTTGTAGCGAAAGACACACTTGACGTTAAGAATACAAAAGTAGAAATCGCTGAACCAGCGCAACCCTACCAAGCTGAAAATATTGATCCCACAACCATTCGTAAAGCGAATCAAGTAGATAAGTGGGCACATATGATTGACTCTATGGAGCTTACTGCACGTTTACGACAATTGGCAATTCATGCCACTATTGATGAAGCATCAACAGAAGAACATTTGATATTATGTTTAAATCAAGCGACAAAGCATTTAATTACCGAGTCAGCCCAGCAGCAATTACAACAACATATTAGTCAGTTTTTATCTCGTGAAATTAGCGTGACGATTAACACAGTTGAAGAAACGGTAGCCGATCCTTATCAAATTCAATCACATATTAATGATAAACGTTACGACTACGCGAAAGACTTATTAGAAAAAGATGACATAGTACAAGCACTACAACAAGATTTTCAAGCCAGTTTAGATGAAAACAGTATATCAGCCACTTGATTAGCCTCGACCCTTTCTTAGACTCTTAGACTCTTCGACTCTTCGACAAGCTCAGAGCTCAGGGAGCTCAGGACAGACGGAATTTTTCCCGTTCATCCTGAGCGCGAAGCAGTCGAAGGAGCCTGTCGTACTTCGACTACTCGTACCTCGCGCTCAGTATGAATGGTTTATCTTTCTCTGTTTACTTTGAGCGGTTTATTTTTCTTTGTTTACTTTGAACGGTTTATTTTTCTCTATTTACTTTGAACGGTTTATTTTTCTCTGTTTACTTTGAGCGGTTTATTTTTCTTTGTTTACTTTGAACGTTTCCGTTCATCCTGAGCGCGAAGCAGTCGAAGGAAGGGCCGATGGTTCGAAAGGTTTAGCATAATAAAACAGTAAACTTCAGGCTCAATATTCATTTTTTTGTTTTATAGATACTTAAGCGACCTAAAAATGTATGATTCGCATCTTGGTGTAGCTTGAGAATAGCCATCTTGGTATAATGCCAATAACAGATCTTATTTACTTAACAATAGACTTTACCGGAGAATAATTATGATGAAAGGTGGCATGGGTAACTTAATGAAGCAAGCCCAACAAATGCAAGAGAAAATGGCTAAAGCTCAAGAAGAGTTAGCTAAGATGGAAGTTGTGGGCGAAGCAGGCGCGGGTATGGTTAAAGTAACCATGACAGGTAGCCATAGTGTGCGTAAAGTTGAGCTTGATGATAGCTTAATGGACGATGACAAAGACATGATCGAAGACTTACTTGCTGCTGCGGTAAACGATGCTGTTCGCCGTGTTGAAGCTCAAAATAAAGATAAAATGGGCGCGTTAACCGGAGGAATGCAGCTTCCTCCAGGTATGAAGATGCCTTTCTAAGCGGACATAATATACTCATATGAAATTTAGTCCATTAGTACAAGAACTTATCGACTCGTTAAAATGTTTGCCCGGTGTTGGCGCTAAATCAGCTCAACGCATGGCGTTTCATTTACTTGAGCGCAATCGTCGTGGTGGTAGTAAGCTTGCCAATACACTGGCCATTGCAATGACAGATATTGGTCATTGTCAGTCATGTCGTAACTTTACCGAAGAAAATTTATGCGAGATTTGTCAAAGTCCTAAGCGTAAATTAGCAAGCACGTTGTGTATTGTAGAAAGCCCTGGTGATGTGATCGCTATTGAGCAAACGGGTGAGTTTAACGGTAAGTATTTTGTATTAATGGGGCATTTATCGCCCATTGATGGTATTGGACCCGATGACTTGGGGCTTGATATACTTGCTAAACAATTTGCTAGTGGGCAATTTGAGGAAATTATTTTAGCGACTAATCCAACCGTTGAAGGTGAGGCTACTGCGCATTTTATTGCGGAGCTAGCACAGCAATACCAAGTGAATATTTCTCGTATTGCACACGGTGTACCTGTGGGTGGTGAGCTAGAGTATGTTGATGGTAATACCTTATCTCATGCGTTAGCGGGGCGAAAAAATTATGAACTATAACGTAAAGCCCTTGATATCTTCGTTCGTTGCAACTTAGAACGCGTAATTTTTATTTTCTATTCCCTTGAATTATTTTCCCTGATCCCCACATCCTTTCTATCGTTCATTTTAACGAATTTTCCTATTTAGATAGGATACAGGTAAGACAACCCGAGTTAACCCATCGGGGTCTTTACCCAATCATTTACCACATTGTGAAATTATAAAGGATTCACTTACATGACAGTCGAAAATAAGCCAGTAAATCATGCGTTTGCATCGGATAACGCCAAGATTCTTCAACTAATGATTCATTCTCTTTATTCTAATAAAGAGATTTTTTTACGTGAGTTAGTTTCAAATGCGGCTGATGCTTCTGATAAATTGCGTTTTAAAGCGTTATCAAATGCTGATTTATATGAAGGTGATGGTGAATTACGTGTTCGTGTCAGTTGCGATAAAATCAATAATACGGTTACTATTTCTGATAATGGTATTGGTATGAATCTTGAGGAAGTGATTGAGCACCTTGGCACTATTGCTAAATCAGGTACGGCTGAGTTCTTTTCGCAGCTTTCGGGCGATCAAGCAAGTGACTCACAACTTATTGGTCAATTTGGTGTTGGTTTTTATTCGGCCTTTATCGTCGCTGATAAAGTTACTGTGCGTACGCGCAGAGCAGGCGATGCGGCTTCAGAAGGAACTGAATGGGTAAGTGCAGGGGAAGGTGAATTTACTACGGATACCATTGAAAAATCTAACCGTGGTACTGACATTATTCTTCACTTAAAAGATGATGAAAGTGAATTTGCAGATGATTGGCGTTTAAAATCTATTGTGACTAAGTATTCCGATCATATTTCTGTTTCTGTGGAAATGCTAACGGCAGAAGAGCCTGCTGTTAAAGCCGTCGCTGAAGAAAAAGATGATGAAGGTAAAGTAACAACTTATGCAGTAGAAGGCCGTGATGCGGTTCCTGCTAAATGGGAACCGGTTAATAAAGCAACAGCTTTATGGACGCGTGAAAAAAGTGATGTGAGTGACGAAGAATACAAAGAATTTTACAAGCATGTATCACATGACTTTGGCGACCCATTATTATGGGAACACAACAAAGTAGAAGGTAAAACTGAATATACTTCATTGTTATATTTGCCATCAAAAGCACCCTTTGATATGCATAACCGTGAAAAGCAACATGGCTTAAAATTATATGTACAGCGCGTATTCATCATGGATGACGCTGAACAGTTTATGCCAACCTACCTTCGTTTTGTTAAAGGATTACTTGATTCAAATGACTTACCGTTAAATGTTTCGCGTGAAATTTTACAAGACAATAAAGTAACACAAGCTATTCGTAAAGGGTGTACTAAGCGTGTTTTGAAAATGCTTGAGAAATTAGGTAAAAAAGATGCTGAAAAATATCAAGGTTTTTGGGATGAGTTTGGTCAAGTCTTAAAAGAAGGCCCGGCTGAAGACATGGCCAATAAAGAGCTTGTTGCGGGTTTATTACGTTTTGCTTCAACGAACGAAAACAGCGAAGTACAAAATGTGTCTCTTGCCTCTTATATTGAGCGCATGAAGGAAGGTCAAGACAAAGTGTATTACGTGGTTGCTGACAGTTTTGCAGCGGCTAAAAATAGTCCTCATTTAGAAGTGTTCCGCAAGAAAGGCATTGAAGTGTTATTGATGTCGGATCGTATTGATGAATGGTTAGTCAGTCATTTAAGTGAATTTGATGGTAAGCAGTTACAATCAGTGACACGTGGTGGTTTAGACTTAGGTGATATGGACGATGCCGAAACAAAAGAAGCACAAGAAAAATTAGAAAAAGAGTTTGATAGTGTTGTTACGCGTATTAAAGAAGCCCTTAAAGGTAAAGTGAAAGATGTTAAATTATCTCAGCGTTTAACCGATTCACCGGCCTGTATTGTTGCAGATGAAGACGACATGAGTAGTCAAATGGCTAAGTTGATGGCGTCAGTGGGTCAAGAAGTACCTGAGACGTTACCCATCTTTGAAATTAATGGTGAACACGATTTAGTTAAACATGTTGCTGATGAGCAAGACGATGATAAATTTAGCCAATGGGTTGAAGTGTTATTTGAACAAGCGATGTTAGCAGAGCGTGGTAGCTTAAAAGATCCAGCAAGTTTTGTGGGTCGCTTGAATAAATTAATGTTGAGTTTAACTAAGTAAACCTGTAACTATTTAGCAGGCTGTTAATACGTTGTCGTTTGTGCTGAGCAGGTGAGAAACAAACCGTTCGTCGAAGTATAAACGGGTTTCCTGACCCTTCGACGGGCTCAGGGCGAACGGAATGACGCGAAGTGAATAGTTAAGTAAACTTTAGGTTAAAGAAAAAGTAGACTTTAGTCGGAAAAAGGGGCGCTTTACTATTAAAGAGTGCTCCTTTTTTGTATAGTGTTCAATAATAAATATAGAATACACAAGAATCATTATATTAGTGTGATCACCTATTCTTTAACGAGATAACTGACATCATCTTACTGTAATTATTTTTACTTATTTTAAACGTTAACATATTAAGGTTAGTTTATATGCGTATTGTACTTCTTGGTGCTCCGGGTGCAGGTAAAGGCACACAAGCACAATTTTTAATGGAAAAATTTGGTATTCCTCAAATTTCTACGGGTGATATGTTGCGTGCAGCAATTAAAGCAGGTAGTGAATTAGGTAAAGAAGCTAAAGCGGTAATGGATGCTGGTCAATTGGTGTCAGATGATTTAATCATCGGTTTAGTAAAAGAACGTATCAAGCAAGATGATTGTAAACCAGGCTTTTTACTTGATGGTTTTCCACGTACTATTCCACAAGCTGATGCCATGAAAGAAAATGGTGTTGCTGTTGATCACGTGCTTGAATTTGATGTACCTGATGAAGTAATTGTTGATCGCATGGCTGGACGTAGAGTTCACTCTGGCTCCGGTCGTACTTATCACTTAACATATAATCCGCCTAAAGTTGAAGGTAAAGATGATGTTACTGGTGATGATTTATCTATTCGTCCAGATGATGAGCCCTCAACGGTACGTAAGCGTTTAGCTATTTATCATGAGCAAACTCAACCTTTGGTAGATTTTTATCAAGCTGAAGCTAGTTCAGGTAAGTGTCAATATTTAACAGTTGATGGTACACAAGCGGTTGAAGCGGTTAATGCCTTGCTAACAAAACAATTAGCTTAGTTCTTTTTGCATTTGCTTAGTTAACTAAAAAACTCGCTTCGGCGAGTTTTTTGTTTGTTGATGTTGGCTTAATCTATCAACGCTTATTAACCATTGCAATATGCGGAATATTATCTTCTAGGTACATTGGGGATACTTGCTCAAAACCATGCTGTTGGTAGTATTCTTTAAGATGCTCTTGTGCTGAAATTTTAATCGCTTGGTGAGCGAAGTGTAGCTGACACATTTTTAACCCTTCTGACATTAACTCATGACCTAAACCTGAGCCTCTCGCTTGATTAGCAGTCGCTACGCGGCCAATACTTATATAATTGTCATAACTCTGACCCTGAGCCAGAATACGTAAATACGCCACTAGCGTGTCGCCTTGGTAGCCAAGCAGATGTCGTGTTTCTTGGTGTCTGTCTAGCTGATTTTGTTCACCGTCTAAATCAGGGTAATAGCAGCATTGTTCGACAACAAAAACATCAACACGTAGCTTTAATGCATCGTAAAGTTGATCGAGTGATAATTCATTAAATTTTTTAGTTTGCCACTGGATCATGTTTGCCATTGAGTCTCATTCTTTATTGAACTATTGTAAAAAAAACATCTTTATTCGTGAAAACAAAGATGCATTTATTTAACAAAAACTGACATAAATTCAAGTCTTAAAATTTACCGTAAAACTAAAACTAAAACTAAAACTATTTATTATGGCGCTCTTGTAATACGGCCATCACTTCTGATAAATCTATTTTTTGATCAGCAAGCAATACTAACGTGTGATAAAACAAATCGGCACATTCACCTAATAAATCTTCTTTAGTTTCTGCCACGGCAGCCAGGGCAACTTCTACGCCTTCTTCACCCACTTTTTGTGCCATTTTTGTGGTGCCACGTGAGAATAAATGAGCCGTGTAGCTTTCTTTTGGATCATCTTCTTTTTTACTTGCGATGACTTGCTCAAGTTGGCTTAAAAAGTTTTGCTGCGTTAGTTTCTGTTCAGGAAAACAAGACTCTGTACCTAAGTGGCAACTGGGACCAATAGGCGTACACGCAATTAATAAGCTGTCTTGATCGCAATCACTGAGTACTTGCTGAACGTTTAAGAAGTTTCCTGAGGTTTCACCTTTTACCCATAACGCTTGTTTTGAGCGACTAAAAAAGGTTGCTTTGCCCGTGTCTAATGTGGCGGCTAAAGATTCTTGACTCATATAACCTTGCATGAGTATTGCGCCCGTAGCGGCATGTTGAATAATAGCAGGGAGTAAATCATCCATTTTCTGCCATGCTAAGTCATTAATGTTTTCAGTAGTTACTAACACGGTCTTACCTCAATATTTTGTGATTTCAAATAAACTTTTAAGTCGTTTATCGGGATTATGCCTTTGTGAAATACCGATGCGGCAAGTGCACCATCAACATCCGCTTGTTGATAAACATCGCTAAAGTGTTTCATAGTACCCGCGCCACCAGAAGCAATTAAGGGCACCTTACACGCCGCTCTTGCTTGTTTTAGTTGTTCAATGTCGTAACCTTGACGAACACCATCTTGGTTCATACAGTTAAGTACAATTTCACCTGCACCTAAACTAACCACTTTTTCTATCCAATCAAAGGTTGTCCAACCGGTTTTTTGAGTACGCTTTTCATCACCGGTAAATTGATAAACTTGATAGGTACCGGTGTCTTTATCATAAAAACTGTCGATACCCACAACAACACACTGTTGACCAAAATGATCAGCAAGGCGTGATATTAGCGTTGGATCGCGCAGAGCAGGGGAGTTGATACTAATTTTGTCTGCGCCCATCATTAAAATTTCTTTGGCGTCGCTTTCACTTTTGATGCCACCCGCGACACAAAAAGGAATATCAATTACTTCGGCAATACGGCTAACCCAGCTTTTATCTACCACGCGACCATCAGCGCTAGCGGTAATATCATAAAAGACTAATTCGTCAGCACCTGCTTGAGCATACTTTTGTGCTAATGGGACAATGTCACCAATAATTTCATGGTTTCTGAACTGAACACCCTTAACCACTTTACCATCACGTACATCTAAACAAGGTATTATTCTGCGGGCCAACATGCAATAGCCTCCTCAAGTGTAAACTTACCTTCAAGGAGTGAACGGCCTAAAATAACACCGCTAACCCCTGAACCAATTAACGCTTTAATATCATCAAGGCTGCCAATGCCGCCAGAGGCTTGCCATTGAACACTTGGATAGTTTTTACAAAGTTCAATGTACAAATCTACGTTTGAGCCAGTTAATGTGCCATCTTTAGAAATATCAGTGCATAAAATATGTTTGATACCCGCTTCAATGTAAGCATCGAGCAAATCTTCTAAATTGACGCCACTGTCTTCAATCCAACCATGTGTTGGTAGTGTTTTATTACCTTGCTTATCAATTTTAATATCAAGGGCGAGCACAATTTTTTCGCCGCCATAGGTTTTTAACCACTCTAAAACTAGCGCTGGTTGCTTAATGGCAAGAGAGCCAATAACAACACGGGTTGTACCTAAGTCGAGTAATTGTTGAACATCTTCTTCACAGCGAATGCCACCGCCTACTTGCGTGATCATGGTTTCATGATTTACAACAGTTTTTAAGGTTGATAGTTGACGTTTAGTGCTGTCTTTTGCACCATCTAAATCAACAAAGTGCATAACGGTAGCGCCCGACGCTGCATAAGCTTGTTGGCGTTCTTGTACTGTGGTTTTATAATTGGTTTTTTGACTGTAATCACCTTGGAATAAACGAACTACTTGACCGTCTATCAAGTCTATTGCTGGGATCATCATAATGCTGTTAATTCCTTAGGGGATAACTCTAGAGCCGATAGCTCTAAAAAATTCTTAATTATTTTACTGCCTAAAGCACTAGAGCGTTCAGGATGAAATTGACAACCAATATAGTTATCTTTGGCAATCACCGCTGAAAATTCACTGCCATATTCGCAACTGGCAATGGTATATTCGCTAATAGGCGCTGCAAAGCTATGAACAAAATAAAAGTAATCGTTGACGCTAATCCCTTTTAATACGGGGTGATCAGCTACGCTTGTTAGTGTATTCCAACCCATATGAGGTAAGCGTTTTCCTTTAGCGTCTAACGGTTCAACGATGGTTGGAATAATGCCTAAGCATTTTATAACGCTGTCGTTAGCGCCTTCTTTAGAGCTCTTTCCTTCTGTTGAAGACTCTGCCATTAACTGCATGCCCAAGCAAAAACCTAATACCGGTTGCGTTAAGCTTTGTAGGGTTTCAACTAAGCCTTTGTCAATAATATTTGCCATGGCATGTTTAGCGCTACCAACACCGGGAAGAATGACCTTATCAGCACCCTTTATTAGCTCAATGTTGTCGGTAATGGTTGCACTAAAACCAAGGCGCTGTATGGCAAATTTTACCGAGGATAAATTTGCGCAGCCAGTATCAACAATAACATTTTTACTTCCATCGCTACCTTTGCCTTGAAAGCTACTGTGTACTGTTTCTGCCATTACAGTGTTCCTTTCGAGCTAGGTAATTCATCACCATCAACTTTGATGGCTTGACCTAAGGCACGACCAAACACTTTGAATAGGCTTTCCACTTGGTGATGACAGTTACCTTTACTTGTTGATAAATGTAAGGTTATTAGCATTGAATCGGCAAGCGAGCGGAAAAAATGTGGTACCATTTGAGTTGACATACTACCAACATTTTCGCTAGTAAACTTGGCATCAAATTCAAGCCAAGGACGACCAGATAAATCAATAGCACATTCAGCGCGGCATTCATCCATTGGTAATACAAAACCAAAACGGCCAATACCGCGTTTATCACCGAGTGCTTCTTTTAACGCTTGGCCTAATGCAAGTGCGGTATCTTCGACACTATGATGTTCGTCAATGTGATAATCACCACTAACACTACATTGTAAATTGAAGCCGCCGTGGGTCGCTATTTGATCTAACATGTGATCAAAAAAGCCTAAACCAGTATCTATGTTGCTGCCGCCTTTTTTGTCTAAGTTAACGGTAATGTTTATGTCAGTTTCTTTTGTGGTACGAGTCACGCTGGCAATACGATCTTGCTCTGATGATCCCAATATTTGCTCGCTAACTTGAGCCCAATTTAAAGAGTCTCGGTTATATTTAATACCCACGATACCCATATTGGCCGCTAAACCCATATCAGTTTCTCTGTCGCCGATAACATAAGAGTTAGTGAAATCAACTAAGCCTTGTTGTAGATAGTCGCTAACTAGGCCTAGTTTTGGCTTACGGCAATGACAGTTATCTTCATCAAAGTGAGGACATAACAATACGTCTTCAAAGATGATGCCTTGCGAAGCAAATAGTGCCATCATTTTATCATGCGGTAAGTCAAAATCAGCTTGCGGGAAGCTTTTTGTACCTAGACCATCTTGATTTGAAACCATGACTAGCGTAAAGCCTTTATTTTGTAGCTTTATTAGCTCAGGAATAACGTTAGGCTCAAATACCAATTTTTCTAAGGTGTCTAATTGTTTATCAACAGCAGGCTCTTCAACTAAGGTACCATCGCGGTCGATAAATAATATTTTCTGTTGTTTGTTGCTCATGATAATACTTCTTTAAGTTGGGTGATTTCTTGTTCACTGCCGATACTGATGCGTAAACAGTTTTCTAACTGCATTTGCTTAGATTGATCGCGGATCAAAATATTTTTTTCTACTAAGGTATCAAAAATACGTGTCTTTTCTTGTAGGTTCATACAGCGAAATAAAATAAAGTTAGCGTCGCTAGCAAATACTTCACTACACCAATTTTGCTCGCTCAACCATAGTGATAGCGTTGCTTTAAGTCTGTTGCAAGCTTGCACGCGTTGGGCCATTTCTTCTAAATCAGTACTTAATGCCTTACTGGCTATTGCTGCGACGGGCGCTGATATAGGGTAAGGAGCAATGACTTTACTGAGTAAGGTGATAGTTTCTTTACTGGCTAAAGTAAATCCACAACGTAAGCCGGCTAAAGCAAACGCTTTAGATAAGGTTCTTAGTACAATGACATTCTCGTACTGTGCTAATAAATCAATGCTAGTTTGTTCGGGTGAAAACTCTATGTAGGCCTCATCAACCACTACGATAGCGCTGTCTTTAAATAGCTCGATAGCGGCGACAATATCTTTTTTAGATAATAAATTGCCTGTAGGATTGCCGGGTGAGCATAAAAAGACGACTTTTACTTTACCAACCTTTGATGCTAACGCGTCTAGGTTTAGTTGCATTCCTTGGCCAGCGTTTTGCAAAGGCACTTTTACAATACCAGCACCGTGATTTTCAGCGCTAATGGCATACATACCATAAGTTGGGGGGCAAATTAATATACTGTCTTGGTAGGCACGGCAAAAACTACGAATGATCAGTTCTATGCCTTCATCAGCGCCGCGAGTGGCTAATATTTGTGAGCGTTCAAGACCACAATACTCGCTATAAGCGTTCAATAAATTATCAGGTTGAAAGTCTGGATAACGATTGATGTTATCACTGCTTACTTGATATTCACCTTTGCCGGGCGCTTCATTAGCGTTAAGCCATACTTTATGCGCTGTTTGCTCCGCATCACCACTAGCGCCATTACTATTAGCATTGCCATGTGCAAACAACCTGCGTGCAGATTGATAAGGCACCATATCAACAAGCTCTTCACGGGCTAATCTTTCTATTAAAGTTAGTGAAGTACTCATGATTATGCCTTTTCTTCTAAACGGATGGTTACCGCACGTTGATGTGCATCTAAACCCTCTGCGTCGGTTAGTTCAATAATACATTCGGCTAAGTTGGTTAAACCCGTTTTACTAATTTCTTGTACGGTATAACGGCGAGAAAAGTCAGCTAACGATAAACTACTGATCACTTTGGAATAACCATAAGTTGGTAATACGTGATTGGTACCACTGGCATAATCACCGGCTGATTCTGGCGTGTAAGCACCCACAAAAATGGAACCCGCATTACGTAAATTCGTTAATAAAGCGTGTGGACTTTCAGTTTGAATAATTAAGTGCTCAGGGCCATAACAATTTGATACGTCGACTGCTTGCGTTAAATCTTTGGTTAAAATTAACCGCGACTGCTTTAGTGCTTTTTCGGCTATTTCACGTCTTGAAAGTACGGCGACTTGTTTGTTAAGTTCAAGACTAACTTTGCCAATTAACGATTCGCTATCGGTTAGTAAAATAACTTGGCTATCAGCGCCATGTTCAGCTTGTGACAGTAAATCAGCGGCGATAAACGCTGGATTAGCCTTTTCATCGGCAATCACTAATACTTCTGACGGGCCTGCGGGCATATCAATAGTAAAGCCAGCTACCTGTTGAGAGAGTTGTTTTTTTGCTTCAGTGACATAACGATTACCTGGGCCAAACACTTTATTTACGGGAGCAATACTTTCAGTGCCATAAGCTAAGGCAGCAATAGCTTGTGCGCCGCCGATGGTATAAATTTCAGTGATACCACAAAGCCCTGCCGCAACTAATACTTCATTGGCTAATTGACCATTTTTGTTGGGTGGGCAAACCAGTACAGTGCGCTTACAACCGGTTAATTGTGCTGGAACACCTAACATCAGTACCGTTGAAGGTAAGGGCGCTGAACCGGCAGGAATATACAAACCGACACTTTCAATGGCTTCTGTTTTTAAGGTACAACGAACACCTGGGCACGTTTCAACAAAAACATCTTCTTGGGTTTGTGCGCTGTGAAAACTTTTTATATGGGTATAAGCCGTATTAATGGCTTTTAACCTTTTCTCCGTTAAGGCGAGTTTTGCTTGCTTAACTTGTGCGGCAGTGACCGCTAAAGTGGTTAAGGCAATACCGTCAAATTGCTCAGTTAAGGCAAAAAGGCTCTTATCACCCAGTCGTTTAACTTGCGATAAAATGTTAGCGACTTGCGTTGATAACAAGGCATTATCGGCAATAGCAGGACGAGCAAGCGCATCAATTTTTTGCTGTTCAGAGGTTTCTTGCCAATTGATCGTTTGAGTATTCATAATTCTCTCTAAATCTATGCTACATAATATTTATTGTATTTTAACTTCTCAGATCTGCTAAATAATTGAGATTTCAGCTAAGCTGTCAAGTTGTGAATCGCCTGAGCTTAGTATGCTAAGTGATGGCGATGAACAACGAAGACAATGCCGCTGAAATTACAATTCTGACGCAGATTAGCCCATCATTTTCTCAATAGGCATCACTAGGATAGAATTACAGCCTAGCGCTTTTAAACTTTCCATTGTTTCCCAGAAAAAAGTTTCTGTTGCCACAACATGCACTGCGACTAAATCATCACGACCCGCAAGGGGAAGTATTGTTGGCGTTTCTTTACCTGGCATTAATGCGCTAACTTCACTAACTTTATCTTTAGGGGCATGTAGCATAATGTATTTGCTTTCTTTGGCCTTCATTACACCGTTAATACGAGGAAGTAATGTATTTAAAATCGCTTGTTTTTCGTCACCTAACGGCTCTGAGCGTTGAATAAGTGACGCTTTAGAGCGAAATACTTCAGCAACTTCTTTTAACCCATTTGCTTCAAGCGTTGCGCCGGTAGAGACTAAATCACAAATACCATCGGCTAAACCCACTCTTGGAGCCACTTCAACAGAGCCTTTTAATAAACAAAATTCAACGTTAATATCGTTGTCTTTAGCAAAGCGAGTTAATAACTGAGGGTAGGTAGTGGCGAATCGCAAACCGTCTAAACACTGTATACCTGTGTACTCAAACTCTTCAGGCATCGCGATTGAAAAACGACAGCCACCAAAGTTCAACGGGGTTGTTTTAATGTACGTGTTTTTAAGGCCGATAAGTGCACGTGATAACTCTTCTTCTTCGAGCGTATTATCACCAACAATACCTAAGTCACAAACACCATCCATAATAAGGCCTGGAATATCGCTACTACGAACTCTCATGATATCAATAGGCATATTTTTAACATGAGCAAGTAAGCGACGGTCGCTAACATTAAGTTTTAGGCCGCAACCCTTAAATAACGTTTGAGTGTCGTCACTAAGACGCCCTGATTTTTGCATGGCAATGCGTAAACGTGGCTCTGATGTAGTCATTTTGTTAATTCCTAGTTTAATTTTTTAATTTCTAAAGGCGTTTCTAATTCCAGTTGAATCATGCCTATTCAAGTTGAACGGATATAAGTACCATTTTCAATTTGCTTAATACGAAAAACCCCCGAAAGATTTCAAGCTCTTCCGGGGGTTTATAAATTTGGTTATTTAGTTTAACTCCACGAAAGGCTGAAGCCCATCGTGAGTTTTCTTTATCTATTCTATAAAGCAAACCTGAACGGACTAGTCGATATGATGGTGATGATGTCGGTTATTCAGGTTAATAATCATAAGGTGTTAAACTCAATAGTGTAATAAGATACGTTTTATATTCTTTATGTCTGTACAGTACTAATAAAGTTATTCAGCTGCAAGAAATAAATAGCTGTTTTTTATAACGAATGTTTATAAGGTACGTACTTAGAGTTATTACTCTTTTTTTAAATGAACGTTTATATTTTTTTTCGATAATATTTGTTTATAAAACAAGCAATAATGAGTGTGTAAAAAGTCATTAGAGGGGCTCATAAAAAAGAATAACAATGATTCAACTAAAAAATAGCTCAATAATGCAGTGGCTAAAAAAAGCAATAAATTTTGATGAGGATTTAGCGTAATTTTATCCTAAAGAAGAAGTTAACCATTTAGATCTTTATGTTTAATGCTTTATGTTTAACAGTAAAACAGTATAATTCTCTACTTTCTTAATTCTCATTTGGTTTTACTCGCTATTCATGACGTCTGTAGCCCAAGCTTTTTCACAACATGGCACACTAGCCAAAGCCATTGATGGCTTCTCTCCTCGCCAAGCCCAAACAGATATGGCAATGGGTGTTGCCCATGCGATTGAAAAACAGTCTTCGCTTATTGTGGAGGCGGGCACAGGAACAGGCAAAACATTTGCCTATTTAATTCCGGCTTTTCTTAGCATTAAAAACTCGAATAATGATAAAAAAATCATCATTTCAACCGGGACTAAAAATCTGCAAGAACAGCTTTTTCATAAAGATATTCCTCTGGTCAAAAAATCGTTAGCCAGCAATGCTCAAATTGCTTTATTAAAAGGGCGTGCTAATTATTTATGCCGTTATCGATTAGCGCAATACCAAGAAAGCCGTGGCCAGCTTGATGCCAATACCTTAAGCGATTTAGTGAAAGTGAAAACGTGGGCCAATAGTACCCAAACCGGTGATATTGGCGAATTAGTGAATGTAACCGAAGACTCTGGCGTTTTTCCTTTTATTACTAGCACGTTAGATAACTGTTTAGCAAAGGATTGTCCTGATTATGAGCAATGTTATTTAGTTAGAGCAAGACAAAAAGCTATTGATGCAGATTTAATTGTCGTCAATCATCATTTGTTTTTTGCTGATATGGCACTTAAAGATACCGGTTTTGGTGAATTAATTCCTAAAGCACAAGTGATGATTTTTGATGAGGCCCATCAAATAGGTGATATTGCCAGTGATTATTTTGGTGACGCATTTTCTACCAAACAATTAGTTGATTTATGTGCGGATGTTTCGCAGGTTTATCGGAGTAAATTAACCGATGTAAAGCAATTAGGGTTAGCCGCAGATAAATTGCAAAAAACCTGTCAAGAGTTTCGCTTGTTATTTAATTACGATCCTGAGCGTGGCAACTGGCGTGAAAAATGTCAACAGCAGCAATTTGTACAAAAATTTCAACGCTTAAAAGTTGATTTAGATTTTTTATATCAAGTCATCAAACTTTGCGTTTCGCGCAATGAGGCGATTGATAATTGTTTTGATAGAGCCGTTTATTTGTTAGCACAATATGATGTGATGGTGAATGTTGATATCAATGGCATGAGTTTTTGGTATGAAACGACACCCCGTCATGTGGTTTTACATCAAACCCCGTTAAGTGTAGCCGACAAATTTAGTGCTTATGTGAAAGAGTCTGGCGCGGGTTGGATTTTTACTTCTGCAACACTAGCCGTTGACAATAGCTTTGATCATTTCGCCCAGCATTTAGGCTTAAATGAGGCGAGTCAATTGCTGTTAGAAAGTCCCTTTGATTATCAGCAACAATCACAGCTGATTGTACCGCGGTATTTACCCGAAGCGAATGATAAGAATCGTGCGACGCATTTAGCACAATTGGCAGAGCCGTTAATTGCTGCCAGTAAAGGTGCCTGCTTTATGCTGTTTACCAGCTACCGAGTGATGCACCAAGTGGCAGAAATTTTAGCCGATAGTATTGATAACCCCTTATTAGTGCAAGGGCAAATGGGCAAACGGGTATTACTTGAGCAATTTGTTGAAAATGACGATTCGGTATTATTAGCTACGGCGAGTTTTTGGGAAGGAATTGACGTTAGAGGTGATAAGCTAACCTGTGTTATTATTGATAAATTGCCTTTTGCTTCTCCAGATGATCCCTTACTGCAAGCGCGTTGTGAGGATGTTAGAAGACAAGGGGGTGATGCGTTTGCTCAAATACAATTACCGCAAGCGGTTATTGCACTTAAGCAAGGTGTTGGTCGGCTTATTCGTGATGTTAGCGATCGTGGTGTGTTGGTGATTTGTGATAATCGACTCGTGAATCGTCCTTACGGAGAAACCTTTTTAAAAAGTTTACCCCAGATGAAACGTAGTCGTGATTTAGACAAAGCTGCCAAGTTTTTAGAGAGTATAGTCTAAAGGCAGTGTGCAAAGAGTGTAAATTAAGAGAATAAAGACAGTGTTTGAAAGCATGCTTTACAAACATAGTTCAATTGATAGTGTTTAAGGAAATTAGTAGTGAATTATTTGGCCATTGATGCTTCAACTGAAGCCTGCTCAGTTGCTTTACAAGTTAACGGTAAGCTTTATAGCCGTTATGATTTATGCCCGCAATCACATAGCTTGCAATTATTGCCTATGGTTGATGAGGTATTAACCCAAGCCGGTATTAAGTTATCACAATGTGATGGTTTGATTTTTGGGCGAGGGCCGGGCAGTTTTACCGGTGTACGAATAGGTGTTGGGGTCGCGCAAGGCTTAGCTTTTGCCGCTAATATACCCGTTTTTGGTGTATCAAGCTTACAAGCAATGGCGCAGTTAGCGTTTATACAAGGAAAAATACAAGGAAAAGTTAACGGAAAAAGTACCGGTGTTATTGCTGCCATTGATGCTCGAATGGGAGAAGTATACAACGGCTATTTTATGCTGGATGAAAATAACATTATGCAGCCACAATGTGCAGAAGCGGTAACAGCCCCTGAACAATTAGCACAGCATTTATCAAGTGTCGTTAATCAGCCTCAATATGGTGTTGGTAGTGCTTGGGACGCCTATAAGGAACCCTTGTTGCCATTAAAAAGTAATAGGGGTTCACCCGACGTGTTGTTTCCAAGTGCAGAAGCCATGCTAGCTATTGGTGTTATTTCACTTGAACAAGGTAAAGGGGTTGATGCAGAAGATGCACAGCCTGTTTATGTACGTGATACGGTGTCATGGAAAAAATTGCCGGGAAGGGAATAGTCTATTAACTTATGCTTAAAAATACACCTAATACTTTGAATTTATTAATAACGTCACCTTCGACGGGCTCAGGATGAACGACCCTTCGACGGGCTCAGGATGAACGACCCTTCGACGGGCTCAGGATGAACGGATGCTGGGAGGATATTGAACATAGTATCATTACGCTTGATGCCATGGGTTGTCAAAAAGCAATAGCCCAACAAATTATTAAGCAAAAATCTGATTATGTCCTTATAAATATTTAGTGTAAATGTTTTCGCTTAAAAGCGTCTGACTTTGTTATTATATTATTTATTATCTCTACCTAACTACAAAGAATCCTTAATGTCTACTATACCCTCAGAGCAAATATCAAGCTTCTGGCAAAAATATCACTTTTTTATTCTACTTATTGCAGCCGTTGTGATTAAACAACTGCCACTGGTTTCTATTCCCTTTAATTGGCTAGAAAGTTATTTTCATGAAATTAGTCATGGTATAGCCGCCATTGTGACCGGCGGCAGTGTATTACGTATTCAATTGTTCGCAAATGGTGCCGGTTTATGTACTACACAAGGAGGGATAGCTTTTGTTATTAGTTTTGCCGGTTATGCAGGAGCAACACTGTGGGGCTGGGGAATATATAAATTAGCTAGTGCACATCAACGTGCCGCACAGCTGTTTTCTGTGTTAGTGTTTTTGTTAATCGTTAGTTCTATTGTTTTTTGGGGACGTGATCTTTTAACATGGTTTATTTTAGCGGTGCTGGCCGCTTTATTTTTGCTTACGATTAAATTAACAAAGCTTCATTATTTACAACGATTAATGCAATTGTTTGGCTTGTTAATTTTATTGAATAGTTTATTTAGTCCATCTTACTTGCTTGACGGACGGAATCTAGGTGATGGTGCTTCTTTGGCGACGATGACGTTTATTCCTGAGTTTATTTGGGTATTAATTTGGTTTTCTTTAGCGTTAGTTGCGCTGTATTCTCTTTATAAAAGTGCCAAAAAACATAATTAAGGTCATTAAATGTCATCTGTAAACACGCTAGAAGAGGTTAAATATTCTTTTGATACTATGTCACTACAAGGTATTGCTTGTGGTGGTAGTGAGACGAAAGACAATATAGTGTTATGTCTACATGGTTGGTTAGATAATGCCGCCAGTTTTTTACCTTTGATGTCATACTTTGAAGGTGAATTAGTTAATAAGCGCATTATTGCGATTGACTGGCCCGGCCATGGAAATTCAAGTCATAGAAGTTTGGATGCACATTATCATTTTATTGATTGGGTTTATGATTTATTGCAGTTATTTGAAGTAAACGAATGGCAACAAGTTGATATTGTTGCTCACTCTATGGGGGGAATGGTCGCGAGCGCATTTGCTGCTGCTTTTCCTGAAAAAGTGAAATCATTGACTTTAATTGATTCTATTGGTTTTATTAGTAATAAGGCTGAACAAACTACACAGCAATTACGTGATGGTATGCTAAGCCGCTTTAAGGGCAGTTCACTCTACAACAAACAAGGTGGTGCTAAGAAAACACGCTACCATGCAAGTATTGATTCCGCTATTAAAGCACGTGTTAATGTTTCAGATCTTCCCTTTGAACAGGCTAAATTAATTGTTGAGCGCGGACTGATAAAAGAAGTGGGGGGATATCGTTGGCGATCGGATGCTCGCTTGCGTAATACCTCTCCTTATCGCTTAACATTAAAACAAGCTGAGCAATTTATTCGTGATATTAGTTGTCCAGTACAGCTTGTTTACGGCAGTAATGGTATAGAAATGGTCAGCTCAGGCATGAAAAGTTTTGGCGATTTATTTCAGAATTTTTCTACTGTCGAACTTAAAGGTGGCCATCATGTGCATATGGAACAACCACAAAAGACAGCTGAATTGATTAAAAATTTTTTAGTGTAATATTAAAGTTTGACTCACATTCAAACAACTGTTTAAATTTAACTGGTAGTATCAGTTAGAATTTGGTAAAACTACGTTAGCAGTATTAAAATATTAAAGGCTTCAAGTAAACTGAAGTATAAAAAAAACTATAAGCAGTCAACTGGATTGTTAAATAGTTGTTAAAAATAACTGATGAGGAAGGTATTGTGGAAAAAATATGGCTAGAAAAAAGTTACCCCCCTGGCGTTCCCTTTGAGATAAATCCAGATAAATATCCTTCCTTAGTTGCTATGTTTACTAAATATACGACTCAATATAGTGATAAAACGGCATTTATTAACATGGGTGCCCAAATTAGCTATGCTGAATTAGCACAACAAGCCACCGCATTTGCTGCTTACTTACAACAAGATTTGGGTCTTAAAAAAGGCGATAAATTTGCCATTATGGTACCCAATACACTGCAATATCCCATTGCTTTGTTTGGTGGTTTACTTGCCGGTTTAACCGTCGTAAATGTTAACCCTTTATATACGGCTCGAGAGTTAGAACATCAGCTTAAAGATTCGGGTACTAAAGCTATTTTGATTATTGAAAATTTTGCACAAACATTAGAAAAAATAGTGAAGAAAACACCTGTTGAGCATGTGATCATGACTTCTCTTGGTGATCGCCTTGGTCTCGTCAAGGGTGTTGTTGTTAACGCGGTTGTAAAGTATGTGAAAAAAATGGTGCCAGTGTTTAATTTACCTGATGCCATTCGATTTAATGCTGCATTAACTAAAGGTCGCGCCTTAACTTTTATGCCTGTTGAGTTGTGTGGTGATGATTTAGCCTTTTTACAATATACCGGTGGTACAACGGGTGTATCAAAAGGCGCCATGTTAACCCATCGAAACATGGTGGCTAATTTAGAGCAAGCAAAGGCCGCGATAAAACCTATGCTTGAAGAGGGTTGTGAATTAGTCGTTACTGCACTGCCGCTTTACCATATTTTTGCCTTAACGGCCAATTGCCTGACCTTTATGACTTTAGGGGGAACTAATTTACTTATTACCAATCCACGTGATATGCCTGGCTTTGTTAAAGAATTAGGTAAGTATAAATTTACTGCCATTACGGGCGTTAATACCTTGTTTAATGGCTTGTTAAATACGCCAGGTTTTAAAAATTTAGACTTTTCAACACTTAAAATGGCCTTGGGTGGTGGTATGGCAGTACAGCGACCCGTTGCAGAACGTTGGCAACAAGTTACCTCAACGCGATTACTTGAAGGCTATGGCTTAACAGAGTGTGCGCCTTTGGTGACTATAAGCCCTTATAACCAAGAAAGCTTTAATGGCACTATCGGTTTACCAGCACCCTCAACTGACATTAAAATTATGCTTGATGATGGTAGTGAAGCTGCGATAGGAGAATCGGGTGAAATGTGGGTACAAGGTCCACAAGTGATGAAAGGTTATTATAACCGTGAAGACGCCAGCAATGAAATATTACATGATGGTTGGCTTGCCACAGGAGATATAGCCTTTGTAGACGAGCTTGGCTTTTTTAGCATTGTGGATCGTAAAAAAGATATGATCATTGTTTCTGGTTTTAACGTTTATCCAAATGAAATTGAAGAAGTCGTTATGATGCATGAAGGGGTTTTAGAAGCTGCAGCTATTGGAATACCTAATGAAGCGTGTGGAGAAATGGTGAAAATATTTGTTGTTGCTAAGCAAGGCGACTTAGATGAAGCAACCTTAATTAAACATTGCCGTGAAAACCTGACAAGTTATAAAGTTCCTAAATTGGTTGAGTTTAGAGATGAGTTACCTAAAACTAATGTAGGTAAAATTTTACGAAGAGAGTTAAGGTAAAGTAGCGAGTTACGAAAAGAAAGATTGCTGTTAGTCACTTATCTTTTCGTAACTTACCTATTCGTTATTTATTTTTTACTTAAGGCGCGGTACTCGAATATTTCTTATTGCGCTTTCAACGTTTTACCATTCACCGCTAAACTGTCGTTAGTCATTAAATAAACATATAACGGCATGATATCAGCCGGTGTAGCGAGTGCCTCTTTATCTTCAGCTGGATAAGCACTGGCGCGCATGTTTGTTTTGGTCGCACCCGGGTTAATAGCGTTAACGCGCAGGTTAGAATTTTCATATTCATCAGCAATGACTTGCATCATTCCTTCTGTAGCGAATTTAGAAATACTATAAGCGCCCCAAAAAGCACGGCCTTGATTACCTACACCTGATGACGTGAACACTAAAGAAGCCTTGTCGGCTAATTGTAGTGTTGGTATTAATGCTTGTGCTAATAAATATTGAGCGGTGACATTTACCTGCATTACATCATTAAATATTTGTTCATGAATTTGAGTGAATGGTGTCAATTCGCCTAACATTGAAGCATTGAGTAATACGCCGTCTAGCTTACCAAATTGACTAACGATAGTGGCCGACATATCAATATAGTTCTGCTTAGTTGCCCCTTTTAAATCTAACGGTACGATAGCGGGTTCAGCTAGCTTAAGGGCGATAATTTCATCATAAAGCGCTTCAAGTTTACTGACAGTTTTACCTAATAAAATAACGGTAGCGCCAAGTTTTGCATAGGTTAAGGCTGCTTCACGGCCAATACCAGCACCAGCACCAGTAACCAGTATAGTTTTATTAGATAAACAATTTTCTGTAATGGAGTAATCAAACATTTGCGGCTCTAGGTTCGAGTAAATAATTAATTTTGCTTATTCTACTCTGTGATTTTTTCAATGACGAGGGAAAATTTTTTTTTATCGGTTTTATGACAATATATTTTTAAATAAGTTGGTTTTTAGCCGTTATTAGTCGTTTTAAATTAGTAAAAGTAAAAAATATTAATTGAAATTGAAAAAAAACTAGCACATTGTGAGCGCTTAAGTTAAGTTTAATGTCTGGTCTAATGAGTTATTTTGGTATCCACTTATTGCTAGGATAGTTAAAAATGAATAAATAGCAGTCGCTATATAATAATACTTATTAAAAATCATACTTATTAAAAATAATATAAATAAAAAATAGGCATTGGGGAGATAAAATGAAAAAGTTAATTCTTAGTCTAGCGATTTTCAGCGCACTTGGCTTAAGTGGTTGTGATAGTGAAACGATTAAAGATGTAAAAAATGAGGCTGCTGAAAATGGCACACCTATTGTGGCTTCAGCAAGAGTCGTGTTTGATCCCGCGGGAGGTGTTTTATCAGTACCTAATGACTTACTCTTTTTAGGGACACAAGATGGCACATTAAACTTACCTGTAGAGGATCCTACTGATTTTTCTGATCCAACCGTAGCCATGAGTGCATTAGATGGTTGGTCTACCACAAACCCTTTTGTACTTAGCATTAACTTTCCTGCAGGCACCAACCTTGATGGCAGTTCAGTTTTTAGCCCTGCATCAGTACAAATTTTTGAAGCGTTAATGGGAGGAGATCCTGGCTGTGAACAGGTACCTCGTGGCGCGGCTTGTACAGTGGTGAGTGAGTTAACGTTTGGTGTTGATTTTGTTACTCAAGCATCGGGCAACAGTGTGGCGGTTGTTCCTCTTAAACCACTTAAGGGCAAAACAACGTACATACTAGCGTTAACTAATAATTTAAAAGACAGTAATGGTAAAGCCGTTGCTGGCTCTACAACCTATGAATCAGTACGCCAAGACATAAGCACACATCCTTTGGCAACCGATGCACAAAAAGGTTTACAAGGTGTTGTTAATAGCTATGAAAATGCTATTGCAGCAGCAGGCGCTGATAAAAATGCGTTAATTTATACAATGGCAATGACAACGCAGTCAACGGTTGATGTTTTAGCGACAACGAAAGCGTTGATGGCTCAGAACGTACCAGCAATGGTGCAAGCAGCTATAACAGGTACGCCAACGATTAGCGTTACGGATACAGGTATGTCGGTTGCTAATATTTTAGCTCCGTATCCTGAAGGACATTCTGATTTTGACGATAACAAAATTCCACAATCATTAGTCCCTTTATATTCAACCGCTAATTTTATGCAGGGTAGTGTTACTTTACCCTATTATTTAGGAATGCCAAGCGCTGAAAATCCTATGGCTCCAGTAAACGATTGGTGGAAAGCTTTATGTGATTCAGGTGCTATGTTAGCAGGATTATACGCACAAAATCCTAGTGCAATACCTGCTGAGGCAATCCCTGGTTCAGTATCAGATGCTACATGTATTGCTATTTCTCAAGCGCAAGGTCTAGCTACACCGGGCTTACGTGATGTTAGTTCGGCTTTTGCTTTAGATGTAGAACGTAACTTAACTAAATTTAGCCCAGTGCCCAAAACAAATGCCATGATGGATATTGTTGTGCAAATGACAACACCGGATGTTACTAAAGCCAATGAAGCTCGTGTTGCTTATGGTGCCACTGCTTTAGGTGTATTAGAAGAACCTGTAGATGGATGGCCAGTTGTTATATTGCAACATGGTATAACCTCGAAAAAAGAAGATATGCTAGCTCTAACTGGTATTCTTTCTATGTATGGTTTGGCAACAGTTGCAATTAATCATCCGTTACATGGTGATCCTGATGCACTTGGTGGTTTATTACCTGGCGGTAGTCGTGGTTTTGATATAACTGGCCCTGAAGGCGTTCCTGATGGTGTTGATGATATTAATGCTTCAACAGTTTCCGCTACCCATTATATGAATTTAGCAAGTTTATTAACTACACGTGATAATCTACGCCAATCAACTTCTGATTTATTAGGTTTGCGTTTAGGCTTAAATTTTCTTGGAGGACTTGATGCTGACGGAAATTCAATAAAAGTAGATAGTACTAATGTTCACTTTTTAGGACATTCTTTAGGTGCTATTGCGGGTATTAACTTTATTGCATTAACAAATACACCACTTGATCCACAAGTTGATCCGTTATTTACCATTAATAGTAATACTCAAGCAATGCCAGGCACTATGGTGGCTAATTTATTAATGGAATCAGGTGCTTTTGGTGATGTCATTAAATCAAGTTTAACGCTTACTGCTTCTCCTGAGTTTCAAGGCTATGTCGCCCAAGCTCATTTAAGTGACGTTGCGCCAACTAGCGCAGAGTTAGTCGGTTACTATAGAGCCTTTTATGCGCTGTTAACTGCAGAGCAGCAAGCAGGTTTAAATGGAACCTTTGCTCAGTTTGCTTTTGCGGCTCAAACCGTAACTGATGCCGGTGACCCGGCTAACTATGCAGCGATGATGGCAGCGACTAATACTCCTACTCACGTTATTGAAGTGATTGGTGATGGTGGTACTAACTTAGGTGATTTGGTTATTCCAAATACCGTGTCTACCTCACCAATGAGTGGTACAGAAGGTGCAATTGCTTTATTGGGTTTACCTAGTGTTTCTAAAACGAAATTTGATGAGGACACACCAGTTTCTGGTGCAGTGCGCTTCTTGTTTGGTCATCATGGCTCGATTTTAAGCCCTGCAGTATCAATTGGTGCAGCTGATAATACGGCAGAAGCAACCGCTGAAATGCAAAGCCAGGTAGCTAACTTCTTTAGCTCGGAGGGGCATTTGATTTCAGTGCAAGATAGTGAGGTTGTTCAGTGATTTTTGAGCGATTAGCTTAACACTAGCCCTCAGTTGAGGGCTTTTTTTTGCCCAATAAAATAGGTGAAAAATTAAATTGAAAACAGGTGTACTACCTTGTAATTAAAAAATAAGTGGTCACTCGCATGACCCTTTTATGAAGACCCTACATAGAGTGGTATGACTGAACTGTTATCTATGACTCATTCTAATAAGTGTTGAGACTAAAGTTAACCAAGATTAATTTTTAGTAATCAATTGATATATACGTTTTTGGCCTTATATCAATGTCATTAAAGCAAAAATTGATTTGCTCTCAGGAGAAAAAGTTTGGAATTTTTATATGAATATGGTTTGTTTTTAGCAAAAACAGTCACCTTTGTCTTAGCTTTTATTGCTATTGTTACGGTTATTGCTGTGTCAGCAATAAAACAAAAGCATAAAAAGGGTGAGTTAGAAATTACTGATTTATCAGCGCAGTTTGAAGATATAGAGCAAGAAGTTATTCATGCTCTATTGAATAAAGAAGAATTAAAGCAAAAAGAAAAAGCAGATAAGCTGTTAGCAAAGAAAAAGGCCAAAGAAGATAAACTGTTAGCAAAGAAGCATGCCAAGTCTACCGATGATACGGTAGTTGAGGGTAAATCAAAGGTGTTTGTTATTGATTTTAAAGGCAGTATTGACGCTAAAGAAGTAAGCTCATTACGTGAAGAAGTTTCTGCTATTTTGTCGGTGGCGACTAAACAGGATGAAGTTTTTGTCCGCTTAGAAAGTGGCGGCGGTATGGTGCATGGTTACGGGTTAGCCTCGTCGCAATTAGATAGAATTCGTCAACATGAAATTCCACTTACGGTGTCTGTTGATAAAGTAGCTGCCTCAGGGGGTTATATGATGGCCTGTGTGGCAAATAATATTATAGCTGCCCCATTCGCTATTCTTGGTTCAATTGGTGTTATTGCACAGTTGCCGAACTTTAATAAATTATTAAAGAAACATGATATTGATTTTGAACAGTTTACCGCAGGTAAGTTTAAACGTACGGTAACTATGTTTGGTGAAAATACTGAAAAAGGTAAAGAAAAGTTTATCGAAGAGTTAGACGAAACGCATGTGTTATTTAAAAACTTTGTCAGTGAACATAGACCCAGTTTAGAGTTAAGTAAGGTTGCCACAGGGGAGCATTGGTTTGGGACTAAAGCCTTAGAACTAGGTTTAGTTGATACGATTCAAACAAGCGATGACTATTTACAAAATATGAGTAAAAGCCATAAAGTCGTTGCGATTAAGTATGAAGTGAAAAAAGGTTTAGCTGAAAAATTTGCTAAAGCAGCTTCTTTATCTGCAGAGGGTGTTTTAGGAAAGTTATTACAAAAGAACCGTGTTTTTCCAGGGTAGTACTTTAAGTATTACTGCTCATCATATGAAGTATCAATGATAAATAGTTAGCGATACCTGTTCCACTTGAAAATTCAGCCAAATTTGGCCTATTCAAGAGGAACAGGTGAACACATTATTATTTTATGACTCGTTATTCTTCGCTATCACTGTCATCATCACTGTCATTGCTATCATCAATTGGCTTTTTAGTTCTTTTACCTGGTTTTACTAAAATTTCTAAGTAAAAACTTGTTAGATCATTTTGTACTGCATCATCGATACTTTTGTTAAGTGCAGAAGTATGGATCACTTCAGCAGTTTCTTTGGTATGTCCGTATTTGCAATCAAAATCCCAAAAATCAACCTCTTCAGTCAGCTTCTTGTTTCTTTCTCTTTTAAGGTATTTTTTTACCTCATGCTTAATCGCATCAACAAGTCGTGGGCCTTTGATTTTTTCATGGGTTAATGAAAATATTTTTCTCATGGGGGTACCTTAAATAAACGCTACATAATTCTTAGGCGGCTAGTTTAGCATAGCGTTAAATAGCTTTTTACTTTATATTCACTCGTTATCATTTAAAATAGACTCTGAATCGAGAGTTTTGAATGATAACGGCTGTAACCCAGAAGCAAAATAGTCGTTATTTTCTGTCTTTTTGATGAGGTGGATTGTCATCCACTGAACAGTGAAAAGGTACCATGCGCCCTACAGTCCAGGTAACGTGCTCTTCGTTACCACGCAACATATACTTTCCATTAGAATAGAGAAAACCCGAGGCAACGCTTTTATACGGCAGAATAATCGCCTGTTTACCAAACCCATTGATAATTGCAATTTTTTTATCGTTATCATGAGTTGTTGAAGTAAATTGGACTGATAATAGAGTGTTTCTGTTGCAAGTGTACTTTATCTTGTTTGTATTAGTTTTTTGAGTATCTTGATCTGTTTTGCTAGTTGTTATGTGAGAGCGTGTATCGGCGCAACTTAATAAAAAACTACTCACTATGATTACCAGTAATCGTTTGTTCATAAATATCCTCAATGATGATAGTCAAGAAAGGGTTATTAAATGTTGGGTAGAATCTGTTTTACTGTGATAAAAAATTTTTACACGATGCTACTTATCTTTTAACTCGACAATAATATCCACTTGGCGTTTACTGTTTTGCTCAGATATAACGACACGAACACGCTGTTTTTTGTGCTGGTAAGTTAGGGTTAAACGGCCGCGTTTTTTTTCCTGTGACAGAAATTCGCCATAGTGTTGTTGATAAAAATCAATTATTTGTTCTTGTGTGGCGCGGGTGAAATAATTTACTACTGCGGGTAGTTCATCGGTGAACTTAGCGAACACTTGGGCATTAGTTATCATGGGAATAACGACACTATTTGTATTCGCTTCCCTATCTGCTAAGGCATAAGTACTTGCGCTAAAACTCAGTAAAATAATACTCAATAATAGTGAAACTTTACTTCTATTATTATTGTTCATCGCACAATCCTATAATAATGTTGCCAATCTATTTAAATATATACGACTTCTAGACATAGTGCGAAAAATACCTAGATATTTACCTATTACCTATTACCTATTACCTATTACCTATTACCTATTAATATGAATTTGTAATAATGCCTTGGTGGTTTTATTGAGATGGGACCTTGTTAATGGTAGTAGTTATGAAGTTATCACGGTAGTGATCAACCCACAATGCAGTAGCACCACAAATGGCAACAGGCATAACAATTAAGTTAACTAATGGCAGCATTGAAAATATTGCGACACTCACACCAAAACTATAACTTAAGCTTTTATGTTGTTGTATCGTTTGTTTCATGACTGAAAAAGGAATTTTGTGATTATCAAAAGGGTAGTCTTTGTACTGAACTGCCATCATCCAAGCAATAAATAAAAACCACATTACTTGACCAACAATAGGTAAAGTCCAAAGAATTATAAAAAACCCAATGGCGCGTGGTAAATAATAAGTGAGCTTTTGTCGTTCACGATCAAGCGTTCTAGGAATATCTTTAACAATATCCATCATGCCGCCATTAACGGCAGAACCTTCCAATACGGTGTTTTTTAATAAAAGTACTTCAATTTTTTCTGATAGTAATCCATTAAAAGGTGCTGCAAGCCAGTTAGCCGCAGTACTAAATACAAATGAAAAAACAATTAATATAGTGATGACTGCCAGAGGCCATAATACGGAACTAAGCCAACTTAACCAATTAGGGAGCCACCCAGTTAATATTGCCATGTAGTGTTCAAGTTCTGTAAACATAAAATAGAAAGCGATACTAAAAAACAACATATTGATTAGTAACGGAATGAGCACAAAACGGCGAATACCTTTTAATTGAATAAGTTCAAAGCCTTTAAAGAAATATCCCATACCACTATTGGTAAGGGGGTGTTGCTTTTGATTTGATTTGGCTTTTTTTATTGTTTTTTGTGGATGAATCATTGATTAATTATTGTGCTAACATATTGATATTACTCACTTGAGTATAAATGTGTTGTGAGTATAAGAACAGCACTAACTTGTTACAAAATACCATTATTTCTGTTAGGGTTACTTTGAAAAGTTAAATATAATATAATCTTTTAAATCACAATGAACACCTCGATTATTCTTAGACAAATGACTATACAGGCATGACAATGGAAGACAACTTCAGAAACGCATTAATTATTCTTAGCGGTGTAGTCATTGCGGGTATTTTTATCCATGGTTTATGGACCATTAGAAAGAACAAAAACCCTTATAAGCTTAAAGTAAGTAAAGAAAAAGTGAAGCCATTATCACGAGATTTTGATGGTAAAGGTTTTGATCAAGATGGTGTGGGTCAGTTAAAAGTACTTAAACAGAAGAATGAACCGGCAGTAGATAGTGAGCAAGATTTTGAACAACCTATTAGTCTTGATGAGATTAGTCATCTTGATGATGGCCAAAGTGATGAAGTGTATAGTGAATTGAACTCTCAGGAGCAAGTTTCTGAACATGATATTGAAAAGCCAACGACCGTTACTGAGACTAGAGAAGAAATCATTTTAGAAAAGCCTCTATATCAACAACCCGTTACTCAGGCTAAACACGCGACCAAAAAAGTAGTTGATGATAAATCTAATGCTAAAGCGGCAGTTAAGCGTGGAGTATTAAAACGGCCGCAAATGGAAATTAACTTTGGTGATGGTGTGGCGTTAGATAGTGAGCCTAATCCTAGTATAAATATTGACGAATCAAAAGAGCAAACAAAAGAAACAAAACAAGTAAAACAAACAGAACAAGTAAAACAAACAGAACAAGTAAAACAAACAGAACAAGTAAAAGAGCAAACCAAACCAAATTATTCAGCAATTGAGCCGCAAATCATTATTTTAAGTGTTGCTATGCCTGCACATCAACAAATGTCTGGTGCCGCATTATTACCTAGCTTATTAACGTTAGGTATGAAATACGGTGAAATGAATATATTTCATCGTCACCAAGATAATGCCGGTAATGGGGCTGTTACATTTAGTTTAGCCAATATGTTGAATCCTGGTTCATTTGACCTTGATACGATGGAAACCTTTGTTACACAAGGGGTTAGTTTATTTATGGCTTTACCTAATGCCAGCGACCCTTTTGCTGCTTTTGAACAAATGCTATCAGCAGCTAAACAGTTGGCTGCTGAATTTAATGGACAATTAGTTGACGATAAACGCAATATAATGACCAAGCAAACTGAGCAGCACTATGTCAGTAAGATACGTGAGTTTGACAGGCAATATCGCCTTGCTAGTATTGAATAAATAAACTATCTACTTATTTCTTTATAACCTATAAATACTTTTATAGGTTTCGTTTTTGAGTAAACTAAAACATGCTAAATGCTTCTTTATCCATAAGCGCTTTACAAGAACAGTTAAGTACACTTCATCAACAAATTAACCAGTATAATCATCAATATTACGTACTTGATGAACCCAGTGTGCCTGATGCTGAATACGATAGGTTAATGCGCGAATTAATCAGTATTGAACAAACTTACCCACAGTTAAAAACACTGGATTCACCTAGCCAAAAAGTGGGTGGAGAACCATTAAAGGCATTTACACAAGTCGCTCATCAATTACCAATGTTGTCGCTTGATAATGTTTTTTCGCGCGATGAATGGCAAGCTTTTGTTAAACGCCTTCAAGATAGATTAGTGACTCATGATGATATTGTTATCTGTGCTGAGCCAAAACTTGATGGCCTAGCGGTAAGCTTACGCTATGAACAAGGCGCTTTAGTGCAAGCAGCAACCCGAGGTGACGGCAATACAGGCGAAAATATCACAACAAATATTCGCACGATTAAATCGATACCTTTAACGCTTTTGGGTGTGAGTGGTGTTGATTATCCAGAGGTTATTGAAGTGCGTGGCGAAGTGTTTATGCCAAAGGCGAGCTTTAATAAGCTTAATGAACAAGCAAAAAAGAAAGGCGAAAAATCGTTTGCTAACCCCCGAAATGCCGCTGCCGGTAGCTTACGACAATTAGACTCTAAAGTTACCGCTAAGCGAAACTTAGCTTTTTATGCTTATGGTTTGGGTTATGTAGGTAACTTATCTGTAGCTAGTAGCGAGTTAATTGATCAAGCGTTTTTAAAACCATCACACTTTCAACGTTTATGTCAGATTAAGGCGCTGGGTATACCCATGTGCCCCGAAGTTCGTTTGTTAGAAAATCCACAGCAAGTGGAAGCGTTTTATCAAGATATTCTTAATAAACGTGATGCGTTAAGTTATGAAATAGATGGCACGGTACTTAAAGTTGATAATATTAGCCAACAAGAAAAACTTGGCTTTGTTGCACGTGCGCCGCGTTGGGCTATTGCGTATAAGTTTCCAGCTCAAGAAGAGCTAACACTTGTTGAAGACGTTGAGTTTCAAGTTGGACGAACGGGGGCAATAACGCCAGTGGCTCGCTTAAAGCCTATTTTTGTTGGTGGAGTAACCGTATCTAATGCCACCTTACATAACCAAGATGAAATTGAGCGCTTAGGTTTAAAAATAGGTGATAGCGTGGTAATACGACGCGCAGGAGACGTTATTCCACAAGTTGTTTCTGTCGTTATGGATAAACGTGGCGATGATGTAAAAGATATAATTTTTCCTAGTACCTGCCCAGTATGTGACTCAAAAGTTGCCAAAGCCGAGGGTGAGGCCGTACTTCGCTGTACTGCGGGACTTTTTTGTCAAGCACAACGTAAAGAAGCTATTAAGCATTTTGCTTCACGTAAAGCCCATGATGTTGATGGTTTAGGTGATAAATTGGTAGAACAATTAGTGGATGAAAACTTAATCACCACGCCCGCTGATTTATTTAAACTCACTGAGATTGACATTAGTACCATGGAGAGAATGGGGAAAAAGTCGGCGGTAAATTTAATGGCTGCACTTGAAAAAGCCAAAGAAACAACCTTGGCTAAGTTTATCTATGGTTTAGGAATTCGTGAAGTAGGTGAGGCAACCGCGGCTAATTTAGCGAATCATTTTATTACCTTGTCGGCTATTGAATCAGCAAGCTTTGAGGCGTTAAAAGCGGTGAGTGATGTGGGCGAGGTTGTGGCAAAAAATATTGTTCAATTTTTTAAAGAAAGTCATAATATTACAGTGGTTTCAGCGCTAGATGAAATAATGACTTGGCCTGACATTATTGAGAAAAGTGCGGATAAACAGCCATTAGCAGAGCAAACGTTTGTCTTAACAGGTACCTTAAATCAAATGGGACGTAGTGAAGCCAAGGCGGCATTACAGTCATTAGGCGCAAAAGTGTCGGGCAGCGTTTCGGTAAAGACAGACTTTCTGGTTGCCGGTGAAAAATCAGGATCTAAACTTACTAAAGCGCAAGATTTAGGGGTTGTTATATTGACGGAAGATGACTTAGTCGCTTTATTAGACAAACATAGCTAAGTCTCATGAGTATAACTTACTGTTTTGTCATTTTCCAAAAAGCAAAGCCGGCTACAAAAAATAAAATCATCGGATAAAAAGCATGAGAAACAACTGCCATAGGTGAAATGCCTAAGGTAGTACCTAGGAGCAAAGCTTGTGCCCCATAGGGTAGTAAACCTTGATTGATACAAGCAAATATATCAAGCAAACTGGCTGATTGTGCCGGTTTGAGATCCCCGTCTGTCGCGAGTTCCTTCGCTGTCTCACCAGTAATTATGATTGAGACCGTATTATTAGCAGTAAAAAAATTACAGAAAAATGTTAACCCGGCAATGCCAAAACCCGCAGCACGTTTTTTGTTATTTGGGCTTAACTTTCTTGCTAATGACTCAATACCTTGTGTTAATGCTGATAAGCCGCCTTGGTGGCGAATTAACTCACTTAGACCGCCAATAAATAAAGACAATATGAATATGTCTTGCATACTCGAAAAACCAGTATTTATGTCGTTGATCCAAGTAGATAATTGATAATCGTTACTTACCATACCTATAATCGCGGCAAGTACTATTCCTAGGGTTAACACCACAAGGACATTGATCCCCGATAGTGCCAAAATCAAAATAACGATATAAGGAACAAGACCAATAAAAGCTGCATCGTTAGTTACTTCGTAATTAATGCTTTGACCGAGTACGGTGAAAATAAGTAAACATAAAATTGCCGCAGGTACTGCAAATTTAAAATTTACTTTAAATTTGTCTTTCATATGAGCGCCTTGGCTGCGAGTAGAGGCAATGGTGGTATCCGAAATGATTGATAAGTTATCGCCAAAAATAGCACCTGAAATTAAACAACCAGCCACAACGGCAGAATCAAGCCCTGCAGATTCAATAAAACCTAAGGCTATTGGTGCAATAGCAGCGATGGTTCCCATTGATGTCCCCATGGCGGTTGATAAAAATGCGGCTACTAAAAACAAGCCAGGTAATAGTAAATAAGAGGGAAATATTGATAAGCCTAATTGAACACTAGCATCAACACTACCGGTTGCTTTTGCTACGCTAGCAAAAGCGCCTGCCAAGAGATAAATAATACACATGGTAACGATGTTTGCGTGACCTGCACCCTTAATGAACTGGGTTATTTGTTTCTCTATGGTTTCTTTAGCGACTACTTTACCTAAATAAAGTGCAACAATAATGGCAGGAATAATGGCAATGCTTGCAGGCAGCTGATAAAAAGCAAAGTCAACACCTTGTAGGCTCAATATTATGCCGGTGCCAAGAAAAACCCCAAGAAAAACAATAAAAGGTAATAAGGCAATAATGCTTTTTTTGTTAGGTTTAGAATGTGTCATAGATTTACTGCTCATGAATATTATATACCCGTTCAACTGGATTATGAATCGCTCAGACTTCCTGAAACTAGCCTCTTTAAGTAGAGCGGGTATAATTATGCTAAGAAATTAATAAGCCATTATATTCAGTAAACTATTGTCATGTGAAGTAAAGATTTTAAAGGGGTTGTTGTTCATTATAAATAATACCTAATTGTCATGCAGCGCTACTACATACTCGCTTAGCTTTATGATAAACTCGCGACCAATCTCAAAGTAGGTAATAACTTACTTTTGGTAACTGTTTACCATTTGTTATCTTGTGGCGCCTTAATTGATGAGCTTATGTTTATTGTATGTAAGGTTTTAACTTAAGTGACTACCTAAATGACAAACCCAAAGATGAGTGAATAGTTGCTACCTTTTAATCTATTTATGCATGAGTGAAATTAATATATGTCTGAAAACACTATTTCTGAAAACAAGTATGAAACTATTGAACAACGTGTAAGTTACGGTGTAGGTCGTCAACTAGGTGACCAATTACGTAATAATCCTTTTAAAGATTTTGATATTACTGCTGTTCAAGCGGGTATCGCTGATGCGCTTATCGATGCTGATAGTCAAGTATCTGATGACGACTTAAATGCTGCTTTTTCTGTTATTTCTAAAAAATTACAAGAGCAAGAGCAAGCTATCGCTAAAGAAAAATCGGCGGAAGGTGAAGCTTTCCTTGCAGCAAATGCTAAACGCGATGACGTTTCTGTTACGGAATCTGGTTTACAGTATGAAGTGATTACAACGGGTGAAGGTGAAAAACCTTCAGCAGCAAGCACGGTAAGTGTTCATTATCATGGTACATTTGCTAACGGTGATGTTTTTGATAGTTCAGTTGAACGTGGCCAACCTGCAGAGTTCCCTGTCGGCGGTGTTATTGCTGGTTGGACTGAAGCATTACAGCTAATGACCGAAGGTAGTAAGTGGAAATTAACCATCCCGTATGCTTTAGCCTATGGTGAGCAAGGTTCACAAGGTGCAATACCGCCTTATTCAACGTTAGTATTTGATGTTGAATTATTAAGCATTATTAGCTAAGGTAGATGTTTTTAAAAGCCCTCATTTGAGGGCTTTTTTTTAAGTGATATATTATTTATACCAATTAATCTAATCAATTAGCCAGCTAAGTGATTAAGTGATTAAGTGATTAAGTGATTAATTCATTATGACAATTGTTATTACTATACCCGCTCCATTTGGGTATCAAAGGGGGTAGTGTGAAAACGCAGCAAATTAAAACCTTGTTCAATCAGTATTTAGCGGCATTTAGCGCTTATGATCTTGAGGCTGTCGTTGCGTGCTATCACCTACCTTGCACTTTACATACACCAGATAAGATGGTCCTGGTTAATAGTATTGATGATTGTCGAGAAGAATTTAATGATATTTTTACTCAACTTAAACAAGCCAATATCACTAAGATAATGGCTCGGCGAGCGAGTTATATGTCAATTAATGATGACTTATTGCTTGTTTGTGTCGATTGGGCGTTTATTGATGATCAAGGGCAAGTATTTGCCGATTTTTGTGCTTATTATCATCTTAGTATTTTAAATAGCACTAAGCAGAGGTTAGCAATAGTTAATGTTGTTTCACATGAACTATCTAACTCACAATTACTGGCAAATGTGTTTACAATAAGTGGCTAACAATTAACCTATCAGTATAGATGAGAATAAAAATGAAAATAAAAGTAGCCATATTAGGCTGTAGTGGACGTATGGGGCGTAACCTTATTCAGGCTGCTCATGAGCATGAAAGTATTGAGCTTGTTGGTGGTACTGTGCGAGCTAGCTCTTCTTTTGCCGGTTTTGATTTAGGTGAATTAGCCGGTATTGGTGCTATTGGTTTAACCACTTCAACACAATTAGAGCAATTGTCTGATGCACAAGTGTTGATAGACTTTACCTCTATTGAAGCAACGTTAGAAAATATAAAATGGTGTCAAAACCATAAAAAATCCCTAGTCATTGGTACAACGGGCTTTAGTGACCAGCAAGTACAATTGATTGAAAAAGCAGGTGAAACAATGCCTGTTATTTTAGCGCCCAATACCTCTGTTGGTGTTAATTTAATGTTTAAGTTACTTCAAATAACAGCAAAGGCAATTGGCGACTATACCGACATAGAAATTTTTGAAGCGCACCATCGATTCAAAAAAGATGCGCCTTCAGGCACTGCAGTTAAAATGGGCCAGGTTATTGCTGATACATTAGGTCGAGATTTAAATAAAGTCGCTGTTTATGGCCGTGAAGGTATTACAGATGAAAGAAGTAGAGAAACCATTGGATTTGCTACGGTAAGAGCAGGCGATATTGTGGGTGAACATACGGCCTATTTTGCTGACTTAGGCGAACGTATAGAAATAACGCATAAAGCGAGTTCACGTATGACATTTGCTTTAGGCGCTATGCGTGCTGCATTTTGGTTAAGTAATGCCGATAATGGTTTTTATGATATGCAAGATGTATTAGGTTTAAAAGATTAGAAACAACACATCTTGTCGCTTTATAGTTGAGTCGTTTATGATAAAAACTATTGATATTAATTTCAAATAAATAATATTGATTATATTTTTAGATAACTATTGTTTTTGATGGTTTGGTTGCTAAAAGAGATCAAATCGCATAAAAGAACAGGTTTTTGCAGTTTTTACTAGACGAATAAAGGCTACAAGCGTAAAATAAGTGGATTTTGTCAAGAATTTAGCGAAAAGGCTGTTTTTGATATTTTTTATGTGCAAATTTTACTTAACATTACAGTGACTTAATTCGCTGTATTTTTAAGCAATGTATTTCCCTTAGGGGAGCATAAATTAATTTTGCGTTACATTAAGCTTATCGGACGAGTTAACTTATAACGTCGTTTGATAAAGTTATTTCTTCTTTTTGGAGGTTACATTGGCTACATCTGCTATTTTAGTACTGGAAGACGGTACTGTATTTAAAGGTACCGCAATTGGTGCAAAGGGAACGGCTGTTGGTGAAGTAGTATTTAATACTTCGATGACAGGTTATCAAGAAATTCTTACCGACCCGTCTTATGCAGAGCAAATTATTACCCTGACATACCCGCATATTGGTAATACAGGTACTAACTCAGAAGATAGAGAGTCGGATAGCATTCATGCTAAAGGTTTAGTCATCCGAGATTTACCTCTACTCGCCAGTAACTTTCGAAATGAACAAAGTTTAAGCGACTACTTAATCGAACATAATATTCTAGGTATTAGCGAAATTGACACACGTAAATTAACCCGGATTCTTCGAGAAAAAGGTGCACAAAATGGCTGCATTTTAACGATCGATGACGCAAGTGATGAAAGCTTACAACTAGCAAAAGATAAAGCGTTAGCAAATGCGACAGACTTTCCAGGTCTTAAAGGAATGGATTTAGCGAAAGTAGTCTCAACGAAAGAACAATACCAGTGGGTTTCAGGTAGCTGGTCACTTGGTCATGCGATGGGTGAAGGTTACACAGATTTTAGTAACTCACTAGATCAGCTAAACTTTCATGTGGTTGCCTATGATTTTGGCGCGAAAAGTAATATTTTACGTATGTTAGTAGACCGTGGTTGTCGATTAACGGTTGTTCCGGCACAAACACCAGCAAGTGAAGTACTGGCGATGAACCCGGATGGTATTTTCTTATCTAATGGACCTGGTGACCCAGAGCCATGTGATTACGCTATCGCAGCGATTAAAACAATCCTAGAAACTGAAATACCGGTTTTTGGTATTTGTTTAGGTCATCAATTACTTGGCCTAGCAAGTGGCGCAAGCACAGTGAAAATGAAGTTTGGTCATCATGGTGCTAACCATCCGGTGAAAGACATCGCACGCGACGTCGTTATGATTACTGCACAAAACCACGGCTTTGCAGTTAACGAAGAAAACTTACCAAGTAATTTAAGAGTGACGCATAAATCATTATTTGATGATTCATTGCAAGGTATACATCGTACAGATAAGCCTGCATTTAGCTTTCAAGGTCACCCTGAAGCAAGCCCTGGTCCACATGATGCAGCGCCATTATTTGATCACTTTATCGATTTGATCAAAACTTACAAATCAAACAACGCTTAAACCGACAGACAAGATAAGAGAGAAAATAATGGGAAAACGTACTGATTTAAAAAGTATCTTGATCTTAGGTGCAGGTCCAATCGTTATTGGCCAAGCCTGTGAGTTTGATTACTCAGGCGCTCAAGCGTGTAAAGCACTTCGTGAAGAAGGTTATCGAGTTATTTTAGTTAACTCTAACCCGGCTACGATAATGACAGACCCTGATATGGCCGATGCGACTTATATCGAACCAATTCACTGGGAAGTTGTTCGTAATATTATTGAAAAAGAACGTCCTTGTGCTGTTTTACCTACTATGGGTGGTCAAACCGCATTAAATTGTGCTTTAGAACTTGAAGCCAAAGGCGTACTAAAAGAATTTAACGTTGAAATGATTGGCGCTACTGCTGACGCAATTGATAAAGCAGAAGATAGATCTCGTTTTGATAAAGCAATGAAAGCGATTGGCCTTGATACGCCAAATGCTGAAATTGTACATACTATTGAAGAAGCGCACGCAGCAAGTAAGATATTAGGTTTTCCTTGTATTATTCGTCCATCATTTACTATGGGTGGCACCGGTGGTGGTATTGCTTATAATACGGAAGAATTTACTGAAATTTGTACCCGTGGTTTAGACCTTTCTCCCACGTCAGAATTACTAATCGATGAATCCTTAATCGGTTGGAAAGAATATGAAATGGAAGTGGTTCGCGACAAGAATGATAACTGTATCATTATTTGTGCTATCGAAAATATTGATCCTATGGGTATTCATACCGGTGATTCAATTACCGTAGCACCTGCGCAAACCTTGACGGATAAAGAATACCAAATTATGCGTAATGCTTCTTTAGCAGTACTACGTGAGATAGGTGTTGAAACTGGCGGTTCAAACGTACAGTTTGGTATTTGTCCTGAAACTGGTCGTATGGTTATTATTGAGATGAATCCACGTGTATCGCGTTCATCAGCACTAGCGTCAAAAGCAACAGGTTTCCCTATTGCTAAAATCGCAGCTAAGTTAGCGGTAGGTTATACCCTAGATGAGTTGAGCAACGATATTACCGGCGGTAAAACACCAGCCTCATTTGAACCAACAATCGATTACGTTGTAACGAAAATCCCACGTTTTAACTTTGAAAAATTCGCTGGTTGTGAAGACCGATTAACCACGCAAATGAAATCTGTTGGTGAAGTAATGGCTATTGGCCGTAACCAACAAGAGTCTTTGCAAAAAGCATTGCGCGGCTTAGAAGTGGGCGTAAATGGCTTTGATTCAATTGTTGATGTAACTCAACCTGGGGCTAAAACCAAAATAATGCACGAGCTTCAAGAAGCTGGTTCAGACCGTATTTGGTATGTCGCTGATGCGTTCCGTTTAGGGTTAACGGTTGAAGACGTTTATAGAACAACAATGATTGACCGTTGGTTCTTAGTACAAATTGAAGACATTGTCTTAGAAGAAGCAAAAGTGAGCGAAGGGGGTTTAAAAGTATTGAACCCTGAATATTTACGCAAACTTAAGCGTAAAGGTTTTGCCGATTCACGTTTAGCTGATCTTATTGGTGTGTCTGAAGCGGAAGTACGTAAAAAGCGTCATAACGCAGATATTTTCCCAGTGTACAAACGTGTTGATACCTGTGCTGCAGAGTTTAGTTCTGATACGGCTTATATGTATTCAACATACGATGAAGAATGTGAATCAAACCCTACTGACAAAGAATCAATTATGATTTTAGGTGGCGGCCCTAACCGCATTGGTCAAGGTATTGAATTTGATTACTGTTGTGTTCATGCAGCATTAGCCCTACGTGAAGATGGTTATGAAACTATCATGGTTAACTGTAACCCTGAAACAGTTTCTACCGATTACGATACGTCAGACCGTCTATATTTCGAATCAATTACCTTTGAAGATGTACTTGAAATTGTTCGTATTGAAAAACCTAAAGGTGTTATTGTGCAATACGGTGGTCAAACACCACTTAAATTAGCACGTGCTTTAGAAGCGGCTGGGGTACCTATTATTGGTACTTCTCCTGACGCTATTGATAGAGCTGAAGATAGAGAACGTTTCCAACAAGCAGTTGATCGTTTAGGTTTATTACAACCAGAGAATGCCACAGTAACTTCATTAGAAGAAGCCATGGCTAAAGCTGATGGTATAGGCTTCCCATTAGTTGTACGTCCATCTTATGTATTAGGTGGCCGAGCGATGGAAATCGTTTATGACTTAGACGACTTACGTCGTTACATGACCGAAGCGGTAAGTGTGTCTAATGATTCGCCAGTATTACTTGATCACTTCCTTGATGATGCGATTGAAGTTGATATTGATCTTGTCTGTGATGGAACTGATGTCGTTATTGGCGGTATTATGCAGCACATTGAACAAGCCGGTGTTCACTCAGGTGATAGTGCTTGTTCATTACCAGCCTATAGCTTAAGTCAAGAAATCCAAGATGTTATGCGCAAGCAAGTAACCGATTTAGCGTTTGAGCTTGGGGTTATTGGTTTAATGAATACGCAAATGGCGGTGAAAGACAATGAAGTTTATATCATTGAAGTTAACCCACGTGCAGCACGTACTATTCCGTTTGTTTCAAAAGCAACATCAGTACCACTTGCTAAAGTAGGTGCGCGTGTTATGGCGGGTAAATCATTGAAAGAGCAGGGTATTATAAAGGAAGTTATTCCGAAGTATTTCTCTGTTAAAGAAGTGGTTATTCCGTTTAATAAATTCCATGGTAGTGATCCTTTAGTTGGCCCAGAGATGCGTTCAACAGGTGAAGTAATGGGTGTAGGTGACACGTTCGAAGAAGCTTATGCTAAAGCCAGCCTAGGTGCTGGTGTATCTGTTCCTAAAACAGGTCGTGCCTTGATTTCTGTACGTGACAGCGATAAAGTTCGCGTACTAGAATTAGCTAAAATTATGGTTGATTTAGGTTATGATATTGATGCGACTCACGGTACTGAAGTGATTTTACGTGAAGCGGGTGTTCCGGTTCGACGTGTTAATAAAGTACATGAAGGTCGTCCACATATTCTTGATAGAATCAAAAACAGTGAATACAGCTACATTATTAATACGACAGAAGGCCGTAAAGCCATTGAAGATTCTAAAGTATTACGTGGTGGTGCATTACGTTATAAAGT
>CAJXQM010000022.1 GCA_913058145.1 uncultured Colwellia sp. | reverse complement strand
ATAAACCCTTGCTGGTTTTCAAGACCAGTGCTTTCGACCACTCAGCCATCTCACCTGAAGTTAACAAATAAGATTGTAAAACAATGCTTGCTTGAGAACGAGGCGAATATTAAAGTGTCGACAGAAACTTGTAAAGCAATTATTAACGAAAAATGCATTAATTACTGTTGATTGCTAAAAAAATAGTCAGTTTGAGGGTTATTCAAACGACAAAGACAAAAAATCTGAACAGGTATTCTATTTTGAGTAAAAAAACATGACTAATATTTCTGAGAAAAAATGCCGTTGCCCATGGCTTGATGACAGTAAACCCGATTACGTTGAGTATCATGATCAAGAATGGGGAATACCCGTTTTTGATGATCGCAAAATTTTTGAATTCTTAATACTCGAATCGGCTCAGGCGGGTTTAAGTTGGTATACTATATTAAAACGTCGACAAGGATATCAAGCCGCTTTTTCAAATTTTTATGCGCATAAGGTCGCTGAATATAATCAAGACAACGTAGATGCATTAATGTTAAATTCTGCAATCATTAGAAACCGCGCTAAAATCAATGCTGCTATTAATAATGCCAAACTGTTTATTGATATTCAACAAACGTTCGGTAGCTTTAGTAATTATATGTGGGGATTTGTTAATAATAAAACGATTGTTAATCAATACACTGAGTTATGTGACTACCCTGCTACGAGTCTTGAATCTGATGCATGGAGTAAAGATCTGAAAAAACGTGGTTTTAAATTTGTTGGTTCAACTATCTGTTACGCTCATATGCAAGCGTGTGGCATGGTAAATGATCACAGTATGAACTGTTACAAAAGGAAACAAATAATAGCGCAATATCAGCAGGGTTAAGCTAGTAATTTAAAAAAATCATGTCATAATATGTCATAAGGTCGTCTGGTAATTTAACAAATATAACTTGAACTTTACCAAAATGCCCTTATCTTAGCTTATATAAAGTTATTTTAATTAGGTTTTAAAGGAAGTTTTTATGCAATCTAACATGAGTTTTCAATCAGCGAGCAAAAGCTCTGCTATCGAAATAAATAAAGTATTGAAAAATACTTATATGCTTTTATCTATGACACTAGCATTTAGTGCAGTAACAGCTGGCGTTTCAATGGCGATGAATTTATCACATATGGTAGCATTAGTGATGATGTTAGCCGCTTTTGGTTTAATGTTTGTTGTTAACAAAAAAGCAGATTCTGCTAGCGGTGTTTATTGGATATTTGGTTTTACCGGTTTAATGGGTGCGTCTTTAGGGCCAATGCTTAATGTTTATGCTGCTATGCCTGGTGGTCCAGCTATTATTATGCAAGCCCTTGGTGGTACTGCATTAATATTTTTCGCTTTATCTGGTTATGCCTTAACCAGTAAAAAAGACTTCTCTTTTATGGGTGGTTTTTTAATGACGGGGTTGATTGTAGTATTAGTAGCAAGTTTAGCTAATATATTTTTTCAGATTCCAGCTTTGTCATTAGCAATAAGTGCTGCTGTTATTATGGTGATGTCTGGTTTGATTTTGTTTGACACAAGTCGCATTATCAATGGTGGCGAAACTAACTATATTAGAGCAACAATTTCATTATACTTGAATATTTATAATATATTCGTTCACCTACTCAGCCTTTTAGGCGTACTTGGTAATGATGACTAAGCTTGAAATTAATTAGCTTTTAGTCTTGATAAAAAGCGTTATAATAAAAAGCCTCGCAATTGCGGGGCTTTTTAATGCCTACCCCCATTGAAATAATAAATAACTTAACGAAACAGAGAACTTATTCTTGTGAAAAAAATCGCTGTGGTAGTCACTACTCCACCTTATAGCAACTTAAGCGTGACAGCACTTGATTATGTCGAAACTGCGCTTAAATCGGGTGTTGAACTTGTTGGTGTGTTCTTTTATCAAGATGGTGTTATGCATGCAAATCAGCAAGCACAGATTGCGAGTGATGAATTTCAATGTCTACAGCAATGGCAATTACTTCACCAAAGATTTCAACTGCCATTACACTTATGTATTACCGCAGCAGAAAAACGCGGGCTTAGTGATGGACAACCCAATAATATTCATCCTAACTTTACTGTTTCTGGATTAGGTGAGTTAGTTGAATTAGTCAATAAAGCTGATCGATTGGTGCAATTCTAATGCCTCATATTTTACCTAAATTAACTGCTATAATTAACTCGAAAGCGCCCTTTTCAAATACTGCCGGAAAAGATGCGCTAGATATAGCTTTAATATTCGGCTCTTTTGAACAGCCCACATCCTTATTTTTTCAAGGTGATGGCGTTTGGCAGTTGATTCAAGAACAAAATGGAGCACTAATTTCAGTAAAAGATTACTTAAAAACGTTTGCTGCTTTTGAGTTTTACGATCTTGAAAACATTTATGTATGCCAAGAGTCACTTTTTCAGCGCAGCTTAACTACTGACTTTCATATTGAGAAAGTACAAGTATTAGCCAAAAAAAAATTTGCTGACAAATTAGCAACACATCATACTGTTTTACGATTTTAACTGAGAAACAATTTTAATGCCTACCTTACATATTGTTCGTCAAAGTACTTTTAATAGTGATGATTTTACTCAATGCTTGCAAGTATTACGTAATAATGATGTTATCGTTTTTATTGATGATGGTTGCTACAACCTACATCACCCGTTAATTAGTACCATTGGCAGCGAAGCTAACATTCAATTAAGCGTGATAGATAAACACGCGAAAGCTCGTGGTATAACAATAGATGAATCGTTATATACCATTATTAATATGAACAACTTAGTCGAATTAACGTTGACAACAAACAGAGTGATTACATGGCAATAAGTTTAGCGTTTAATGGTGATAAAATAGCTACGGACCAGCAAGGTTACTTGCTAGATCATACACTATGGCAAGAAGCTATAGCCGTAGTGATGGCAAAAAATGATGAGTTTGAATTAACTAAAGCTCACTGGGAAGTTATTACCTTTGTTCGTCAATTTTATTTAACCTACAACACTTCTCCTGCCATTCGTGCATTAACAAAGGCAATGAAAGCTGAGTTTGGTGAAGATAAAGCCAGTAGCCGTTATCTTTTTAAACTATTTCCTGACGGTCCGGCAAAACAAGCGACCAAATATGCGGGTTTACCTAAACCAAAACGCTGTTTGTAATCTATTTACGTTGTGATCGTTAATATCGTTAATTTTGTTATATCGAATAAATAAAAAGGCGCTAACCTTCACAAGTTAGCGCCTATTTTGTGTTCGACATTCACTAATTTACATTAGTCGTTCGACGTTATTTATTAGTTCAATGGTAATGTTGGTACAGTGATACCCGCCATTTCTGACATAACACGAACAACCTGACAGCTATAACCAAACTCATTATCATACCAAACGTATAATACAGCTCTGTCACCATCAACAATCGTTGCTTGTGAATCAACAACACCAGCATAGCGAGAGCCAACAAGATCGGTAGAAACAATTTCAGTTGAAGCAGTGTAATCTACTTGGTTTTGTAGATCTGATTTTAATGAAATGTTTCTCAAATAATCATTAAGCGTATCTTTATCTGTCGCTTTTTTCAAGTTTAGGTTCATGATAGCCATTGACACATTAGGCGTTGGAACACGAATTGCGTTACCTGTTAATAAGCCTTTAAGCTCAGGTAATGCTTTAGCTACCGCTTTTGCAGCACCGGTGGTACTGATAACCATATTTAAAGGCGCACTGCGTCCACGGCGAGGTGCCGGATGGTAGTTATCAATTAAGTTTTGATCGTTAGTATAAGAGTGAATAGTTTCAACATGACCATTGCGAATACCATATTCATCATTAAGTGCTTTTAATACTGGCGTAATCGCATTAGTAGTACAACTTGCAGCAGAAATTATTTTATCCGTTGCTAAGATCATGCCATGGTTAACACCATAAACGATGTTCTTGATATCACCTTTAGCAGGCGCCGTTAATAAAACTTTAGCAACACCTTTAGATTGTAGATGTTGACCTAAACCGTCTTCATCACTCCAAATACCGGTGTTATCAACAACCAACGCATTATTAATACCGTATTCGGTATAATCAACTTCTGATGGTGATTTAGCATAAATTACTTTGATAAAAGCGCCATTAGCTTTGATTACATTATTTTCTTTATCAATAGTAATGCTACCATTAAAGGCACCATGTACAGAATCACGGCGTAATAAACTAGCGCGTTTCTCTAGATCATCCCCGCCTTTAGATGGACGTAACACAATAGCACGTAAGTTCAATTCAGCCGTAGGGCCTGTTTGATCTATTAGTAAACGTGCCAATAAACGACCTATACGACCGAAACCGTACAACACCACATCTTGGCTTTGAGGTTCGTTTTTGGTATTTGCTATTGATGATAATTCTTTTTCTAAGTATTGTTCAATTGACAAATCGTTTGATATGCCTTGAAATAAATAACGATAGGCCAATTTGCCTACATCAATACGTGCTGGTGCTAATGTCATTTTACTTAACGCTTCAACAAAGGGAAAGCTCTCACGTAAACGTAGTTTACTGTCTTCATGCAAAGCAACGGTTTTATGTGCTTTTATGATATCGATAGGAGAAGCATTTAATAAGGGGCGACCATAAACTGTTATTTCAACACCTTTGTTTCTAAATAGCTGACCAAGGATAGGTTGCATATTTTCTGCGAAAGCCTGGCGTTCTAGCCAACTTGTTTGATATTCTTCCTCTAGATGAGATGTCATTAGTTAAACCTTTTATTTCAATCAATTAAACGAGCGTTTACTATAATCATATTAACTTAGTTTTTAGCAAATCAGAACTAGACCATAGTGTGATATTATTTTGCGCATATTGTAATGCAAGATGTAATATTTCGCTATAGGTTACACAAGTATTTCATCGTAAACTGGCATCTATTAAAAAGCTAAAAAGTGAGATGAACTGAAGTTGCTTCTCTTAGTTTACCACTATTGCTTTTATTCAGTTGTGATAACAGCCATAATTAAATTGAATAGTCTCAAGACAGTTAAATAAAAACATTTATTTATTATCGGTTTATTTTTTAGGTGACGTGTAGAGTCATATATTAGCTAACATTTAAAGTTGTAATCATTGAAACTGTTAGATTTAAGGCGCCTAAATATTAGGTGTCATTTATCTTTGCTGGATATTTACCCGTTATTTCGCTTGAAAAGTTAAACTTAATGAATTCACACAATACCTTTTACCACTTGGTTTAGGGCCATCATCAAACACATGGCCAAGGTGAGAACCACATTGTTGACATTGAATTTCAACACGTACCATGGCATGACTTAAATCTTCAATATAAGCTATATTGTTATTAATAGAGTCGAAAAAACTAGGCCATCCACAACCCGAATCGAATTTACTTTCACTAGTAAAAAGTGGCGCATTACAGCAGGCGCACAAATAGATGCCTGTATCGAAATGGTTATTGTATTTACCTGTAAAAGGCTGTTCTGTTGCTGCTAAACGGCATATTTTAAATGCAGCTTCACTGAGCTTGTTCTTGTAATATTCATCTGTCATAAAATCTTACCTTTACTCTATTACAATAGTTGTACGTTCAACACTTGACCACTGTACATGATATTGTTTACCGTCTGCTTTATCAATACGTTCAAAAGTATGTGAACCAAAAAAATCACGTTGACCTTGTAATAAGTTAGCTGGTAAAATTTCGCTACGCATAGAGTCATAATAAAATAATGCTGATGATAGTGCACCATTAGGGATGCCAAACATCGTAGCGCTACAAACAGCTTTACGCCAATTTAACTGTCGTTCGCTCAATTGCTCAGCGAAAAAATTATCAAGCAATAAATTATCTAAGTCGTTATTTCGCTCATATGCCAAGGCAATAGATTGCAAAAATGTTGCGCGAATAATGCAGCCGGCACGCCAAATTTTAGCAATACTAGCAAAATTAAGTGTCCATCCATGTTCTTTTCCTGCAAGCTTCATTAACTGAAAGCCTTGAGCATAGGCACTCACTTTAGCACAATAAATGGCATCATGAAGTTGCTCTATTATTACCTGTTTTTCTTGGTCTGTTAACGTTACTGGTTCAGGACCTTTCAATAGTGTTGATGCTTGCGTGCGCAACGTCTTAAACGATGATATAGAGCGAGCGTAAACAGCTTGCGTAATAGTCGGTGTTGGGCAGCCTACTTCTAAACTACTTACGGCGGTCCACAAACCTGTACCTTTTTGCCCTGCTTTATCAAGAATCAAGTGAACTAAAGAAGTTCCTGTATCAACAGATTTATGACGTAATACTTCAACGGTTATTTCCATTAGATAACTATCAAGTAAACCGTTATTCCATTGTTCAAAAATAGTGGCAATTTCATTAGCACTCAACTCGAGACCAACGTTGAGAATATGATAGGCTTCACAGATAATTTGCATATCCGCATATTCAATACCATTATGGATCATTTTGACATAATGACCTGCTCCTGCAGGACCTATATAAGCAGCACAAGGTTCACCTGTAGTGATAATTTCACCTGGTTTTTTTCGATCTAATGGCTTACCGGTTTTAGTGTCTACTTTAGCAGCAATTGCTTCCCAAATAGGTTTTATGCGCGTCCACGCATAAGGAGAGCCACTTGGCATTAATGATGGGCCATAACGTGCCCCTACTTCACCACCAGATATAGCCGAAGAAAAGAGTATAAAGTTACTTTTATATTTTTTCTCCCGAACTACAGTGTCAACCCATAAGCTGTTACCTGTATCAATAACAATGTCATCAGGTTGAATGCCTGCTCCAATTAAATTTTCACAGACTTGATCGACAGGATCGCCAGCAGGCACACTTAATACAATAAGGTGCGGTGCTTTTAATTGTGATAACAACTCAGTATATGAAGAACAACCGTATATTCTTGGTGTTCCGGTAGTATTCTCAGTTTTATCTTGCTTAATAACCCCTTGAACTTTTTCATCACATAAATCAAAAACTGCGATATTAAAGCCATTATCGGCAAGGTTTAGAACGAGGTTCTTCCCCATTACTCCTAAACCAATAAAACCAATGTCACTCAAAGCTAGAACTTGTGTCATAAAATTACATTCCTAAAATTAACCGCATTACACGGAGTGTTTTATATAAATTACAGCCTAACTTCTATTTATTATAGAGGATATCAGCTAAGTAAGCTCTAACATGCCTACTTTTTAAAACTCAAGATAAAGCTGACACACAAAATTTTTTAGCATTTTATCATGCTAAAAAATCTAATTCATGTAAACACCTAATAAAACCACAAAAATAATAATACTGTAACAAAATAAGATTTTTTTAGTGTATATACGTAACAAAACCAATAAAGCAGACTTATTTAGTGTTAAAACCAACTTTTCCTTGAAAAAATCTCAAAATGGTGTAATTTTACTACATATTGAAATTTGAGAGGGTTAACATGAAAATTAAAATTGGCATTAACGGATTTGGTCGTATTGGTCGTTTTGTATTTAGAGCTGCTGCTGCAAGAGATGATATTGAAGTAGTTGGTATAAATGATTTAATCGACATAGATTACATGGCATACATGTTAAAATATGATTCAACACATGGTCGCTTCAATGGCACAGTTGATGTTGTAGATGGTCAACTTATTGTGAATGGTAAAACCGTTCGTGTTACAGCAGAGCGTAACCCTGAAAACTTAAAGTGGGATGCAATTGACGTAGATGTTGTTGTAGAATCAACCGGTTTATTTTTAACAAATGAAACTGCACGTAAACATATTAAAGCTGGTGCAAAACAAGTTGTTCTCTCTGCTCCTCCTAAAGATGATACGCCTATGTTTGTATGTGGTGTGAACTTAAATAAATATACAGGTCAAGATATTGTATCTAATGCTTCTTGTACTACTAACTGTTTAGCCCCTATCGCTAAAATATTAAATGATAATTGGGGAATTAAAGATGGTTTGATGACCACTGTGCATGCAACAACTGCAACACAAAAAACGGTTGATAGTCCATCGGGTAAAGATTGGCGTGGTGGTCGTGGCGCTGGCCAAAATATTATTCCATCAACAACGGGTGCAGCAAAAGCTGTCGGTAAAATTATACCAGAGCTTAATGGTAAACTAACAGGTATGGCATTTCGAGTACCAACGCCTGATGTTTCTGTAGTAGATTTAACGGTTAACTTAAAAAAGCCAGCTACTTACGCTGAAATTTGTCAAGCAATGAGCGCCGCAGCAGAGGGAGAGTTAAAAGGAGTGTTAGGCTATACTGAAGATGCAGTTGTTTCTAACGACTTTATTGGCGAAACCTGTACTTCTGTGTTTGATGCAAAAGCAGGTATTTCTTTAACTGATACTTTTGTTAAGGTTGTTTCTTGGTATGACAATGAAATTGGTTATTCAAACAAAGTTCTAGATTTAGTGACTTATATTCATAATTATCAAAAATAGTTTTTGATCTTAAAATTACAAAAAAGGCTTAATGGTAAAATTAAGCCTTTTTTATTGTCTAATTTAGCTGTAATTTATTGTTATGCTGGCACTAATTATTTTTTACTTTATCTTATCGACTGATTAATTTGCTCTAGCACACCTTGTGGATCGAATGCTTTTGTAATTGGGCGTCCGATCACCAAATAATCAACGCCAACATTTATAGCTTGCTCTGGCGTCATAATACGCTGTTGATCATCTTTAGCTGATCCAGTAGGACGTATACCTGGCGTGATTAATTTAAACTCTTTACCCAATGAACGCTTTAACTGTTCTGCTTCCCATGCCGAACAAACAACGCCATCTAATCCACTATCTTTGGCTAATCTAGCCAGAAAATCAACTTGCTCTGCAGGACTTTTAGAAATACCTAAACCGCGTAAATCACTTTCCGACATGCTAGTTAATACGGTAACTCCTATTAACAAAGGGGAATCATTTCCATAATTGACTAACGCTTCTTTCGCCTTAGTCATCATTTGGATGCCACCGCTAGCATGTACATTCACCATCCATACACCAAGATCTGCTGCAGCGGTTACCGCTTTCGCTACTGTATTAGGAATGTCATGAAATTTCAAATCAAGAAAGACATCAAAGCCCTTCCCTGTTAATTGTTTAACAAACTCGGGGCCAAAATAAGTAAACATTTCTTTGCCAACTTTAAGCTTACAATCTGTTGGAGAAATTTTATCAACAAAAGATAACGCATCATTTTTTTTATCGAAGTCTAAAGCGACAACAACTTTTGGATCTAACATGGGATTTCCTATTTTCAATTCTGTTTTATTACGTTTGACTATATTTTGCCAAAGAACCTCCTTCAACAAGCTAAGGACGAACGGCTGTCTATTTTTTAATTACAAACCGGAATATAATTTTTAAAATACTTAGCTCCATAGATGGTTATTTCTAAATCAGCTGATGTTAGTTCAAGAAATAAGCACGGAGTAGACGCGAGTCAATGAGTATTTATGACGATGAAATAGTAACACCTGATGACAAATTAACTATCTACTCACCTTCAAGGCCTCTGACTGGTTTAAGCTGCTCCCACTCGTGGCAAGATGGACAAGACCAATAATGAGTAGAGCTATTAAAACCACAATTACGACAATTATATCTATGTTTGACTTTTAAATATTCGCTAATTAATTCTTTGATCAGATCTAGACTCGAATTATTAACCAAATCATCTGATTGTTGCATTTGCATTTTGACAAAATGTTTGAAGCCTCGTATTGTCGGACGACGTTTAAGTGCCGACAACATAAATTCTTTCGCTTTTTTATGTCCATGTTTATCTTCGACATGGGTTAAATAAGAAATTAATGCACTTGAACTGGCTGTTTCGTCATATACTTTTTTAATAAAGCGAAAGAATTCGTCTGTGGCATCAAGATCTAAATAACATTTATGCATTTGTTCAATAACATCAGGAAAAAATTCTTTATCTTGTTGATAGATATCTTGATAACACTTACATGCTAATTCACATTGCTGATGATTTTCATAAATTTTCGCCATTAACCAGTTGGCTCGACAAGAGTTTGGATCTAATAATAGTGCTTCCTCTAACAACTCTATTACCTCAATAAAGTTATCTTGCTCAAATGCACTGGTTGCTTGTTCGCAATAAAAATTAGCCAACGTGTGTAATAAACGCTTATCATTTAATTTTACGACTAATTTTTTGTGGGTAATACCTTGCTGCCAATCTTTAGTTGATTGAAATATTTGCAATAAGTAGGTTAATGATTTCAAACCATAATCTTTAGACTTCAATAGTTTTGTAAACATTTTTTCTGCGCGATCGTATAAACCGGCACTTAAAAAATCTTTACCTAATTCAAATACTGCTTGTTGCTTATCTTTAGTAGGTAAGTTGCCATGACGAACTAAATGTTCATGGACCTTTAAAGCTCTATCTAATTCACCGCGTTTACGAAAAAGATTAGCCATGGCAAAATGTGCTTCTACACTGTCATCTTCCACTTTTAACGCTTCTAAAAGTGAATCAATCGCTTTATCTTTTTGGTTTGACAATAAATAATTCAAACCTGTAGAGTATTTGATAGATAAATCTTGCTTAATAGCGTGATCTTTTTGTTTTATGCTATTTCGCCCCATAAACCAACCATAGGCCATAGCCACGGGGAGTAATAAAAATAGTAGTTCAATCATGTTGTTAGTAATTCTCAGACTTCTGTTGAACGTTTTTTCGCGAAAGACTTTTTACCTTTACGTATCAAGCGCCATAGCAAGGTAACTAACAGACCAAGGACAAAACCAATCGTAGTGAATAAACTAACGGCTGCCGCAATAGATAGTTCAACTCTTGCAGCTAAATAATTTAATGATATTATTTGTTCATTTTGACTGCCAAAAACAAAAGCAATTGCGAGTAAAATTAAAACTAAGAAAAAAGTAAAGTATATACGCACGTGAGAACCTACTTAATAATGTTAAATAAAAAAAAACGGCATACCAAAGTATGCCGTTTATTATCTAATCTTTTTTATTGCTTTGCAATTACTTAAGTTGTTTCTCATTATTAGAGAATACTAAGCAACCGAAAGATTAACTCTTTCTCGCAATTCTTTACCCGGTTTAAAGTGAGGTACGTATTTACCCGTCAACTCAACTGATTCACCAGTTTTAGGGTTTCTACCAACTCTAGGAGCACGATAATGTAATGAAAAACTACCAAAGCCTCTAATTTCTATGCGGTCACCTTTTGATAAAGATTGCGCCATTAATTCTAAGATTTCTTTAATCGATTGTTCTACATCTTTAGCGGATAAATGGCTTAATTTATCTGCTAACTTTTCAATGAGTTCTGATTTGGTCATGTGACCCTCCAGTATTCATCTAGCTTCGCGCTAATGAAGTTAATATAAAAAGAGAGGTTAAAATAACCTCTCTTCCCCTGAACTCTTTTTACTTTTCCTAATTAATTAGTCTAAGTATAAAGAGTGTAAACTAACAACTTATTATAAGTGACTAGTTTTTAGCGTTTTTAAACGCTGCTGCCATTGCACTTAAACCAGTTTCTTCAACTTGGTTTAAACTGTCCATAGCTTCACGTTCGTCAGCTTGGTCTTTCGCTTTGATAGATAAGCTGATAGTACGGTTCTTACGATCCACACCCATAAACTTAGCTTCAACGTCGTCACCAACTTTCAATGCTGCAGATGCATCTTCGATACGCTCTACAGAAATATCGCTAACACGTAAATAACCTTCAACGCCTTCAATTAACTCGATAGTTGCGCCTTTAGCATCAACTTCAGTTACCTTACCGTTAACAATAGCACCTTTTTTCTTATCTGCAAGATACATATTAAACGGGTCGTCTTCAGCTTGTTTAACGCCTAACGAGATACGCTCACGTTCTGGGTCAACTTGAAGTACGATTGCGTCAATTTCATCGCCTTTCTTATAATCGCGAACAGCTTCTTCACCGCCAGCCCATGAAATATCAGATAAGTGAACTAAACCATCAATGCCGCCGTCAAGACCGATAAAGATACCAAAGTCAGTGATTGACTTGATTTTACCAGATACTTTGTCGCCTTTGTTGAAGTTTTTAGCAAACTCTTCCCAAGGGTTAGCAATACACTGTTTAAGACCTAGAGAAATACGACGACGTTCTTCGTCAATTTCTAATACTAGTACTTCAACAGTATCACCTAAGCTAACAACTTTAGATGGGTGGATATTTTTGTTAGTCCAATCCATTTCAGAAACGTGAACTAAACCTTCAACGCCTTCTTGGATTTCAACGAAACAACCGTAATCAGTTAAGTTAGTTACGCGACCTGAAAGTTTAGAACCTTCAGGGTAACGGTTAGCAATTGCTACCCATGGATCTTCGCCTAACTGCTTCATACCTAGAGATACACGAGTACGCTCACGGTCGAATTTCAATACTTTAACTTGGATTTCATCACCAACATTTACGATTTCACTTGGGTGCTTAACACGTTTCCAAGCCATATCTGTAATGTGAAGTAGACCGTCAATACCGCCTAAATCTACGAATGCACCATAGTCAGTAAGGTTCTTAACGATACCTTTAACTTCTTGGCCTTCCGCTAATGACTCTAGTAATTCATCACGTTCTGCACTGCCTTCTGCTTCAATAACAGCACGACGTGAAACAACTACGTTATTACGCTTTTGATCAAGCTTAATAACTTTAAATTCTAAAGGTTTGCCTTCAAGGTGAGCAGTGTCACGTACTGGACGTACATCTACTAATGAACCAGGTAAGAAAGCACGAATATCGCTAACTTCAACCGTGAAACCACCTTTAACTTTACCGTTGATAACACCGATAACAGTTTCTTTTTCTTCATATGCTTTTTCAAGCACTTGCCACGCTTCATGACGTTTAGCGTCATCACGAGAAAGAACAGTTTCACCGAAACCATCATCTGTGGCTTTAAGAGATACGTCAACTTGATCGCCAACAACAACTTCTACTTCACCAGCAGCGTTTTTGAATTGATCAATTGAGATAACACTCTCAGATTTAAGACCTGCATCAACAATAACATTGTCTTTATTAACGGCAACGATTGTGCCTTTAATAATTGAACCAGGGCGTGTTTCGATTTCTTTTAAACTTTCTTCGAAAAGTTCTGCAAAATTTTCCATCATAACTTATTTATAACTCAGTTATTAATCCAGTCGACTTCATGTCTCATGGGGTTATTAAATTAGCTTCGGTACATCCTTGACGTAAGCTTTAGTTAATTTTATTTTTTAAATATTAAAAAATAAAAGGTTTATGTTAATTTTCCATTCGCAAATGAAAGGACTTTATTAACCACTTCCTGTATGGAAAGGTCAGTAGAGTCGATTATTAACGCTCCTTCTGCAGGAACAAGCGGGGCAACTTTTCGGCTGCTATCTCGCTCATCTCGTTGACGTATGTCATCCAAAAGGCGCCCGATTTTAACATCAAAGCCTTTCTCTTTCAACTGATTAAATCGTCTCTGTGCACGTTCTTCAGCACTTGCTGTTAAAAACACCTTTACGGGCGCATTTGAAAACACAACCGTTCCCATATCTCGTCCATCAGCAACTAACCCTGGTGTAACGCAGAAAGCACGTTGACGACGTAATAAAGCTTCACGTACTCGAGGAAATGCGGCCACTTTCGATGCTAACGCACCGATGTCTTCACTGCGAATGGTATTAGTCACATTTTCACCTTCTAAAATGACTTTTCCTTCACCTTGGCTACTGATTTCAAATTGCACATCTAAATGTGCCGCCATAGGAATTAGTGGTTCTTCATCATCAAGACTAACATGATGATGTTGAGTTGCCACGGCAAGTACACGGTAAATAGCACCACTATCAAGTAAGTGCCAACCTAGTTGTTCAGCTACAAGTCTGGCAACTGTCCCTTTGCCTGCCCCGCTTGGGCCATCAATTGTAATTACGGGGATTTGTTCATTCATATGATTTCCTTGTTTTCTAAGCGTACAATCATTATAGTTGATTTATCGTTGATAATGACTGACCTAGGATAAAAGTGCGCGCATTATACGGGATTTATATCTCAAAATCGCCTAAAAAATCACTCTCTTACATATTTAGCAAGAGATTTGCGCTAACTTATCAAAATAATCAGGAAATGTTTTCGCCGTACATTTAGGGTCATTTATAGTGACAGGTGTATCACTCAAGGCAACAAGAGAAAAACACATGGCAACTCGATGATCGTTGTATGTATCAATCTCAGCATGTTTCAATGATTTTGGCGGAGTAATCGAAATATAATCTTCACCTTCTTCAACTTCTGCCCCAACCTTTCTGAGTTCTGTTGCCATAGCAGTTAATCTATCAGTTTCTTTTACTCGCCAGTTATAGATATTTCGGATAGTAGTTGTACCTTGAGCAAAAAGTGCAGTTGTCGCTATAGTCATCGCAGCATCTGGTATATGATTCATGTCCATATCCACCGCAGTAAGGGGTTTACCTACAACAGTGATAGACTCATCACCCCAAATAACCTCCGCACCCATTTTTTCAAGAACATCTGCAAAGTGCTTATCTCCCTGAACACTTAGCTTACCCACGCCATGCACGGTGATTTTGCCACCTTTAATAGCACCTGCCGCTAAAAAATATGATGCTGAAGAGGCATCACCTTCAACCATGTACTTGTCTAAAGCTTGGTACGACTGGCCTCCTTTAACAGTGAAAGACTTATAGTCATTATTCTGCACGTTAACACCAAATCTTTGCATAATATCAAGCGTAATATCGATGTATGGCTTAGAGACTAACTCACCGTCAATTTTTATATCGGTATCTGTCCCTAACAAGGGTGCTATCATCAAAATCGCGGTTAAAAACTGACTGGATATTGAGCCATCAATGCTCACTGTATTTCCTGTTAACGCTTTACCTATTATTTTTACCGGTGGATAATTTTTATTTTCTAAATAGTCTATATTAGCGTTGAGCTGTGCTAATGCATCAACTAAATGACCAATTGGACGTTCTTTCATTCTCGGTTCGCCAGTTAAGATATATTCACCTTCACTCGCTGCAAGTGCTGCGCACAATGGGCGCATAGCTGTACCTGCGTTACCTAGGAAAAGTTCCAATGGTTCTTTAGTTTTGAAAAAGCCATTATTTCCGATAACGGTACACTCGGTGCCGCAATCACTTAGGGTATATTCAACACCAAGGCTTTTTAATGCATTTAGCATATGATTAATGTCATCACTAACCAATAAGTTAGTGATTTTAGTCACGCCGTTAGCTAATGCAGCAATTAACAATGCGCGATTAGATAAGCTTTTTGATCCCGGTAAAAAAACCTCACCATTAATTTTATCTATTGGATTTAATGTTAACTGTTCCATACTAGCTATTTCCTTTTTCAAATTTTTGCATGAAAATAACAAGTGCTTGTACACCTTCAATTGGCATAGCATTATAGATACTTGCACGCATACCACCAACGATTCGATGGCCTTTGAGTGCCATTAAGCCCTGTTTTTCTGCTTGTGCGACAAAATTTTCATTTAAACTTTCATCGTTGAGCCAAAATGGAATGTTCATTTTACTGCGATATTGCGTATCAATAGTATTGTTATAGAAATCACTGCCATCGATAACCTGATAGAGTAATTCAGCTTTTGCTTGGTTTACTTTGGCAATCGCTTTAACACCACCCAGTTCTTTAAGCCATTGAAAAACTAGACCGGCTAAATACCAAGCATAAGTAGGTGGTGTGTTATACATAGAGTCATTATCAGCTGAGGTTTGGTAATTCATAATGCAAGGTGTTGCCCGTTGAGCATTACCAAGCAAATCTTCACGAACAATAACGAGTGTTAAACCAGACGGGCCAATATTTTTTTGTGCGCCTGCGTAAATAAGGCCAAATTTAGTCACATCAATTTCATGGGATAAAATGGTCGATGACATATCTGCAACTAAAGGGACACCATATGTGTTGGGTATTTCATTAATTTCAATGCCATCAACTGTCTCATTTGGGCAGTAATGTACATACGCAGCATCACTATTTAATGCCCATTTAGCATTAGGTATAAGACTAATTTCACCGTCATCGTGCTCTTCGCGAATATTAATAACGTTAATAGTACCAAAGTTTTTAGCTTCAATAGCGGCTGCTTTTGACCACGAGCCATTAACAATGTAGTCAGCTGATTTACCTTGAGGTAATAAGTTTAGCGGGACAGCAGAAAACTGACCTCGACCACCACCATGACAAAATAATACTTTATAATTATCAGGAATGGACATTAACTCGCGTAAGTCTGCCTCCGCTTGGAATGCCATTTTCATATAGATGTTACTACGGTGGCTCAATTCCATCACAGAACTACCGGTGTCATTCCAATTAATAAACTCAGCTTGTGCTTTGCTCATTACTGCTGTTGGTAACATTGCAGGCCCGGCACAAAAATTAAAAACTTCTGACATTTTCTTATTCTCAAATAAATTTAAAGTAATACACGCTCTTTCACATCCATGTGACCGCGAAATACCGTTCATCCTGAACATAAAAAAGGCGGTGATTAGCCGCCCCTTTTTTGTTGTTAACTACGTTTATTCTTTGTCGTCGTCTATCGCATCATCTTCAGTAGCTTGTTGAGCACTTTGCTCTGGGCTATGTTCTGAACTATCTACTGAATTACCTTCTGAGCTTTGTTCTGGAGATGCATCATCTTGATTAACTTCTCCTTCAACATTTTCACCCTCAAACTCGGTAGGCTCTTCAACTTCATCAATACGCTGTAAAGCAACAACATGTTCATCTTCACTCGTACGAATTAAACGAACACCTTGCGTATTACGACCAATAACACTCACTTCATTTACCCGAGTACGTACTAACGTGCCGTTATCGGTAATGACCATGATTTCATCTAATTCTTCAACTTGCACAGCACCCACAACAGGACCATTTCTATCGCTTACTTTAATAGAAACAACACCTTTAGTCGCGCGGCTCTTCGCTGGATATTCAGCTAAATCGGTACGTTTACCATAACCATTTTCAGTAATGGTTAAAATTGGACCATCATTTTTAGGGACAATTAAAGAAACAACTTTTTGATCACCGTCTAACTTAATGCCGCGAACACCAGTACCCGTTCGGCCAATAGGTTTTAATGCCCATTGCTCTAGACCTGTTTCAGGGTCAATTTTTATTTCACCGGTTTCGCTATCGTGCTTTTTCTCATTGAAGCGAACCACTTTACCTGCATCAGAGAACAACATAATATCATTATTACCATCGGTAATATCGACACCAATCAAGGTATCATCATCACGTAGATTAAGTGCGATAATACCGTTAGCTCTTTGGTTCTTATAAGCCGTTAATGCTGTTTTCTTCACGGTACCTGACGCTGTTGCCATGATGATATATTTATCTTCTTCATACTCACGTACAGGTAAAATAGCGGTAATTCGTTCATCATTTTCAAGCGGTAGTATATTAACAATAGGACGACCACGAGCAGTACGACTCGCTAGTGGTAATTGATATACTTTCAACCAATATAATTTACCACGATCTGAGAAACATAAAATAGTATCGTGGGTGTTAGCAATCAACAAGCGTTCAATGAAATCTTCTTGTTTCATCTTAGTTGCGGCTTTACCTTTACCACCACGTTTTTGTGCTTGGTAATCTGACAGTATTTGGTATTTAACATAACCTTCGTGAGAAAGTGTTACTACAACATCTTCTTCAGTTATTAAGTCTTCTAATGACAAGTCATGAGAAGCATTGGTAATTTCTGTACGGCGTTCATCCCCAAATTCATCACGAATGGCTTCAAGCTCTTCACAAATAATTTCCATTAAACGTGTCGGCTCAGCAAGAATATGCATCAACTCTGCGATGACATCTAGCAAGCCTTTATATTCAGCTAGAATTTTTTCATGTTCTAAGCCTGTCAACTTGTGCAAACGCAAATCTAAAATAGCTTGTGCTTGAACAGGTGTTAGATAATATTGGTTATCAAGAATACCAAACTCTGGCTCTAACCATTCAGGACGTGCAGCGTCATTACCCGCAGCACTAAGCATGTCTGCAACATTACCTAAATCCCAACCACGTGAAATTAATGCTTCTTTGGCTTCACTTGGTGTAGTTGAGGTTTTAATTAATTCAATGATTGGATCTATATTTGCTAGGGCAATTGATAAACCTTCAAGTAAATGAGCGCGTTCACGTGCTTTTCTTAATTCGAAAATAGTACGGCGTGTCACTACTTCACGGCGATGTAGAACAAACGCTTCTATCATTTCTTTTATATTGAATATTTTTGGTTGGCCATTAGTCAATGCCACCATATTCAAACCAAAAGACACTTGCATTTGTGTTAGCTTATATAGGTTATTTAAAACAACCTCACCCACTTCACCACGTTTGACTTCAATCACCATACGCATGCCGTCTTTATCAGACTCGTCACGTAGCGCGGAGATACCTTCAAGACGTTTTTCTTTAACAAGTTCAGCCATTTTTTCAATCAGGCGGGCTTTGTTAACTTGGTAGGGTAATTCATGCACAACAATAGTTTCTTTACCTGTGCTTTCATTGACTTCAATACCCGCGCGAGCGCGAATCTTTATTTTACCGCGTCCGGTGCGGTAAGCTTCTTCAATACCTGCACGACCACTGATTATTCCGGCGGTGGGGAAGTCTGGACCTGGTATATAAGTTAATAACTCTTCAAATGAAATATCGCTATTTTCAATGAGTGCTAAACAAGCATTAATAACTTCAGTTAAGTTATGTGGTGGAATATTCGTTGCCATACCTACCGCAATACCCGAACTACCATTAACGAGTAAATTAGGAATACGCGTTGGCATAACAGCAGGAATATGTTCGGTACCATCATAGTTAGGAACGAAATCGACCGTTTCTTTATCTAAATCAGCTAGGATAGAATGAGCAATTTTAGACATACGGATTTCGGTATAACGCATTGCTGCTGCACTATCACCATCAACCGAACCAAAGTTACCTTGACCATCTACTAACATGTATCGGAGTGAAAAAGGCTGCGCCATACGAACAATTGTATCGTAAACTGCAGTATCACCATGAGGATGATACTTACCGATAACATCACCAACCACACGGGCTGATTTTTTATAAGCTTTATTCCAATCATTACCTAATACTTCCATAGCGAACAATACGCGACGATGTACAGGTTTTAAACCATCACGTACATCAGGCAATGCACGCCCAACAATAACGCTCATGGCATAATCTAGATAGGAAGTTTTTAACTCATCTTCAATATTTACTGGAACTATTTCTTTGGCCAGATCTGACATAAATAGATGTATCCCTTAACTTAAAACGTAACTATAAAATCACTTAGATTTTTATTATTATCTTTTCATAACAAACATAAATCAACGCAGCATATTAGCATAGTTTTTGTTGATGCCAAACAGCTTTATTTAGTCGTTTTAATGGCGTTTTTATCACCGTAAATAAAGTCTACTATTTATGCTTAGAAAATGAGCTAAAAAACATTTATTGATCTATTTAATTAGTTTCATCATTGTTTATGGTTGGTATAACTAAAAGTTTCGTTTAGAATCTGCTCATCTGTATTTCAACTAGATTAACTCATGACTGAACATAATAGCGTGCATAATGTAAATGAAGACGAAATTGCTAAATTTGAAAATATCGCTAGCCAGTGGTGGGATTTAACAGGTGATTTTAAACCTCTACATCAGGTTAACCCGTTAAGAGTTCAATTCATTTGCCAACACATTGCTGGGCAAAAACAAGAACTATTTTCTAAATCAATAATTGACGTAGGTTGTGGTGGTGGAATATTAACAGAATCATTAGCTAAATTAGGTGCCACTGTAACCGGTATAGATATGGGTACAGAGCCACTTAATGTAGCTAAACTTCACGCATTAGAGTCTAATCTAACCATTAATTATGAAAAAATTACCGCTGAAGAAAAGGCGCAACAGTGCAACGAGACATTTGACATGGTGACTTGTATGGAAATGCTTGAACATGTACCTGATCCTGCTTCCGTGATAAATGCGTGCGCAACATTAGTAAAACCAGGTGGTTTAGTGTTTTTTTCAACACTAAATAAAACCGTTAAATCTTACCTACTCGCCATTTTAGCCGCAGAAAAAATATTGAAGTTGGTGCCTGACGGAACGCATGATCATGACAAATTTATTAAACCTTCACAATTAATCGCTTGGGCAGAAGAAAGTCAATTAAAATGTATTGATGCCAGTGGCATTCATTATAATCCAGTGACAGAAAATCATAAGTTGGTGACCAATTTAGATGTTAACTATATTCTGTGTTTTAAAAAAGTGTAAAAATTAATAGCATTCGTTTTAATTTTTAAGCAAATTGCGTAAACAACAAACACAAAACCCCATAAGTCATTGTTAAGTATTGGCTTTATTTTATATTTTTGAAGTTCACATCTAAAAACATCAAAATAACTAAATTTTTTTCACCAAAAAACATTAAAAAAATATTGCTTTTACTAAGTTACTACATGAATTAACCTTACTAGGTTAGTTGTTACTAACCCTTATTCAACAGGTAAAAAGCCAACGAAAAATCAAGTTATTTTATCGCTTGCATTCAAAGCGAAACCTCACTATCTTGTGCTTAGCTTTATAAAAAGCCCTAGATGTTGTGCGTTTGACTTTTTAAGCGTCTTTAGGGAAATAATAAAAAAAGAGCTTTTTCAGTTATAAGTCTTATCGCTTATAAATGAAAAAAGCATACTGAAAATTTAGTAACTATTTACATCACAGGTCTTTCATGAATAATAATCTTTTTGTTACCAAACGCAATGGCGAAAAAGAATCAATCGATTTAGAAAAAATCCATCGTGTTATTGATTGGGCTGCAGCGGGTCTAGAAGACGTTTCTGTTTCTCAAGTTGAACTTAAATCACACATTCAGTTTTATGATGGTATTAAAACTGAAGATATTCATGAAACCATCATAAAAGCTGCTGCTGATTTAATTTCAGAAGAAACACCTGACTATCAGTACCTATCTGCTAGGCTGGCTGTATTTCACCTGCGTAAGAAAGCCTATGGTCAATTTGAACCACCTAAACTTTATGATCACGTCGTTAAATTAGTTGAAGCAGGTAAATATGATCAACACTTGTTAATTGATTATGACCAAGATGATTTTGAACATATGTCATTATTTTTAGACCATACACGTGATCTAAACTTTAGTTATGCTGCGATAAAGCAACTTGAAGGCAAGTATCTTGTTCAAAACCGTGTTAACGGTGAAATTTATGAAAGCGCCCAGTTTTTATATATTTTAGTTGCTGCCTGTTTATTTGCAAAATACCCTAAAGAAACTCGCTTAAGTTATGTTGAAGGCTTTTATAACGCCATTTCAACCTTTAAATTATCACTACCAACGCCAATAATGGCAGGCGTACGTACACCAACGCGCCAATTTTCTTCCTGTGTATTGATTGAATGTGATGATTCATTAGACTCAATTAATGCCGCTTCAAGTGCTATTGTTAAATATGTATCACAACGCGCTGGGATCGGTGTAAACGCTGGTCGTATTCGCGCTTTAGGTAGTGCTATTCGAAATGGTGAAGCTTTTCATACTGGCTGCATTCCTTTTTACAAACACTTTCAAACAGCGGTTAAAAGCTGTTCTCAAGGTGGTGTTCGCGGTGGGGCTGCCACGTTATTCTATCCACTTTGGCATTTAGAAGTTGAAAGTTTACTTGTATTAAAAAATAACCGAGGCGTTGAAGAAAACCGCGTTCGTCATTTAGACTATGGTGTACAATTCAACAAAGTAATGTATCAGCGCTTAATAAAAGGCGGCTACATCACTTTATTTAGCCCAAGTGATGTACCGGGTCTTTATGATGCATTTTTTGAAGATCAAGACAAATTCGAACAACTGTATGTTCAATACGAAAATAATGAGTCAATTCGTAAAAAACGTATCAAAGCCATAGAGTTATTTACATTATTTGCGCAAGAACGCGCAAGTACAGGTCGTATTTATTTACAAAATGTTGATCACTGTAATACTCATAGCCCGTTTGATCCAAGTAAAGCCCCTATTCGTCAAAGTAACTTGTGCTTAGAAATTGCGTTGCCAACTAAACCAATGAAAGATGTCAATGATGAAAATGGTGAAATTGCGCTATGTACTTTATCTGCTTTTAATTTAGGTGCGATAGACTCTTTAGATGAATTAGAAGGTTTGGCTGACCTAGCTGTACGGGCGCTTGATAGCTTACTTGATTACCAAGACTACCCTATTCCTGCAGCTAAAAATGCAAGTTTAGCTCGTAGAACATTAGGTATAGGTGTTATAAACTACGCCTATTATTTAGCGAAGAATGGTCTTTACTATTCCAATGGTAGTGCTAACAATTTAACGCATAGAACTTTTGAAGCTATTCAATATTATTTACTTAAAGCTACCAATTTGCTAGCAAAAGAACAAGGTGCTTGCCCTAAGTTTAATGAAACACGTTTATCACAAGGTATATTACCTATTGATACCTACAAAAAAACGATTGATGGTATTACGGGTGAACCTTTGCATTTAGACTGGGAATCATTACGTGCTAGCATAAAAGAGTTTGGTGTAAGAAATTCAACTGTTTCGGCCTTAATGCCATCAGAAACCTCATCACAAATATCTAATGCTACAAACGGTATAGAACCACCACGTGGTTTAATCAGCGTCAAAGCAAGTAAAGACGGTGTTTTAAAACAAGTAGTACCTGAGTATAAAAAGCTTAAGCAAAACTACGAATTACTATGGAATATTCCAAGTAACGAAGGTTATTTAGAGCTAGTCGGTATTATGCAAAAATTTATTGATCAAACAATTTCAGCAAATACCAACTACGATCCATCTAAATTTGTTGGTGGCAAAGTGCCTATCAAACAAGTACTAAAAGATATTCTAACCGCCTATAAACTTGGTATTAAAACCATGTATTATCATAACACGCGCGATGGTGCCAGTGATGATGTAGAAGTGGAAGACGATGACTGTGCCGGCGGCGCATGTAAGATATAGCTCAATAGTCATACAAAATAATACACAATTAAATGAGTTTAGATAAGTATAGACTCTTTGTCACCCCTCTCAAACTATAGCGGTGATACTTTAAGGAATACAAAAAAATGACGTACACCACGTTTAATCAAATCCCAAATAATGCTTTATTAGAACCAATGTTCTTAGGTAATAGCGTCAATGTGTCTCGCTATGATCAACAGCGCTACATGGCTTTTGAGAAACTAATTGAAAAACAATTATCATTCTTTTGGCGTCCTGAAGAAGTGGATGTATCAAAAGATAGAGCAGATTGGCAAAATTTAACCGATTCAGAAAAACATATCTTTATTTCTAATTTAAAGTATCAAACACTATTGGATTCAATGGCAGCCCGTTCTGTTAATGCTGTTTTCTTACCTTTAGTCTCTTTACCTGAAGTGGAAACTTGGATAGAAACGTGGGCATTTAGTGAAACCATTCACTCTCGCTCTTACACGCATATTTTACGAAACTTGTTCACCCATCCTGGCGAAGTGTTTGATGATATTATTGTTAACCCTGCCATTTTAAAACGCGCAACCAGTATCGCCAAATATTTTGATGATGTGATTTTAACAACACAGTTATTACAATCACAAGGTGATGGTACCTATGAAGTTGAAGGTCGCAGTATTGAGGTAAATACCCGCAAATTAAAAGAACGTTTATATCTTGCCATTTGCTCAGTAAATGCGCTTGAAGCTATTCGGTTTTATGTTAGCTTTGCGTGTTCTTTTGCTTTTGCTGAACGTGAATTACTTGAGGGTAATGCTAAGATAATTAAATTAAAGTTCCGTCATGGATGTACACAAAATAACAAAAAAATCAGAATTAATCAAGCAAAAACAAATAGAAACAACGTGTTAGACTTGTGTGCAACCCCACATAAAATCACAAAAAATGCCACACAACTAAAAATAGCAGCATAAAAATAAATATGTGGCTTCATCCCGGAATAAATAAAAAATGAAATATACTACTTTTAACCAAAAAAATAATGATGCTTTAAAAGAACCAATGTTCTTTGGCAATACTGTAAATGTATCTCGCTATGATATTCAAAAACACATAGCATTTGAAAAATTAATTGAGAAGCAATTATCTTTCTTCTGGCGGCCAGAAGAAGTTGATGTTTCTAAAGATCGTAGCGATTGGCAAGGTTTATCTGAAGCTGAAAAACATATTTTCATCTCTAACCTTAAGTATCAAATCCTTCTTGACAGTATGGCTGCTCGCTCAGTTAATGTTGTATTACTGCCACTCGCTTCTTTACCAGAAGTTGAAACCTGGATTGAAACTTGGGCCTTCTCTGAGACGATTCATTCTCGTTCTTATACTCATATTCTGAGGAACTTATTCAACCATCCTGGCGAAATATTTGATGAAATCATCATAAATCCAGCGATATTGAAACGCGCAGAAAGTATCGCTTTTTACTTTGATGATTTAATTTTATATTCACAGTTATATAACTTACATGGTGAAGGTAAACATACATCTGAAGGTGTTGAACACGATGTTACTTTACGTAAATTAAAAGAAAAACTATATCTCGCGGTATGTTCAGTTAACGCATTAGAAGCAATACGTTTTTACGTTAGTTTCGCTTGTTCATTTGCTTTCTCCGAGAGGTCTTTGCTTGAGGGCAACAGTAAACTAATTCGACTTATTGCCAGGGACGAAGCCCTTCATTTAACGGGCACCCAGCATATGTTAAACATATGGAAAAATGGAAAAGACGACCTTGAAATGCAAGAAATAAGTATCGAAATGGAAGATCAAGGCAGACAAATTTTCTTAGACGTTGTTGAACAGGAAAAAGAATGGGCCGATTATTTATTTAAAGACGGTTCAATGATTGGTTTGAATGCAGCCATTATTAAAGAATATATCGAATATATTAGCCACCAACGAATGACAGCAATTGGATTAAAAAGCCCTTTCAATGTAAAAAGTAACCCTCTACCTTGGATGAATTCATATTTAACTTCAGATAATGTTCAAGTTGCACCACAAGAAGCTGAAATATCTAGTTATCTTGTTGGTCAAATTGATTCTAGCGTTGCATCAGGCGAATTTAGCGATTTTGATTTGTAATGTCTTGGAAAATAACTGTCGAGGAGCAGACTATTTCGTTTCTCAAACAAGACAAGAATATTTTAAATACTCTCGAAAGGGAAAATATTGAAACACATTACCATTGCCGAGATGGGTTTTGCGGTGCGTGTAGATGTAAGTTAATTAAAGGGAAAGTTCATTATGAAACTTTCCCTCTGGCCTATGTTGGAGACGATGAAATATTAACTTGCTGTTCAATTCCTTCAACCGATATAGAAATAGATCCACACGGATAGGTACTGTTATTAGTTAATTATTTCAATTAAAAATAATTATTACCCCCTCATGCTGAAGATAAATTCTATATCTCAGTGGTTCAACATCACTGCGAATAAAAGATTTACGCACGTTAAACTATCTAAAATATGATACCCCAATCAGTCAAATATACGAGTTAGAATAATTTAATAAGGATGTGTGTTATGATCAGTCTATTGCAGCAATATGAGCAACCAAATCTATACGTTGAACAAAGCTTCGAAGAGCGGCTAAGTTTATTACTTGAGCATGAAATAACGCAGCGTGACCAGCGTAAAATTGACTGCCTAACAAAGCAAGCAAAGTTCAGAGTTGGCGGCACGCTTGCTCAACTCAACTATGGCGCAGCACGACAACTCGATAAAACTCAGATCCGTTCCTTAGCACAAGGTGAATGGCTTCGCCTTCACCAAAACATTTTGATCACGGGAGCAACGGGGTGTGGCAAAACTTACCTCGCTTGCGCTCTTGGTCAAAACCACTGCCAACAAGGGAGTAGCGTTTATTATTTTAGGCTCAAGGAGCTATTAGAAAAAATGTTTTTGGCGCAAGACGATGGTAGTTATCGAAAACTGATCAACAAGCTTAGCTCTGCCAATTTACTGATCTTAGATGATTGGGGATTAGAGCCATTAACGGCTCAACAACGCAGTGATTTACTGGAATTAATTGATGCGAGATATGATACAAAATCAACCTTGATTGCTAGCCAATTACAGATAGCGAATTGGTATGAAATGATAGGAGAATCGACACATGCGGATGCGATCCTAGATCGACTTGTTCACGGAGCAATAAAGTTAGAATTAAAAGGTGAATCGATGCGAAAAAAACTAAATTCCTTGACTGATGCCGATCACTAAAGTTAGATTTTACTGAGGTCTACTGGCAGACAAAAAAGTGATCGGCTTGAATGGTTACCTTGGTCCGACGCACCGACGATTACCACCTTATATTTACAGTGAAAAAGAAATAAAACGGTTAATGACGGATGCTGCAATTTGATACCAATAGATGATGATCGCGATGCATGAGAATATGCATCTGGATTTACATTGCTTTTTTATAAGAACCGAGTATTTTCATGGAATGTCTTCCTTCTACTTCAACTAATGCTGCTTCAATATTTTTATCATGAATATAACCATCAAAATCAATCAAAAAATAATACCTACCAAAAATGTCTTTAGTTGGTATTGAATTAATTGATGTTAAATTAATGTTTCTTTTTGAAAAAGAAGATAAAACATCACCTAAAAAACCGGGATAATCATTCTCATTTATAACCATAATGGTTGATTTATAGTTATTATGATTTTGGTTGATAGTTATCTTATTTTTATTCGTTAAAACTAAAAACCTCGTTTGATTATTTTTGTAATCATTTATATTATCTAAAGTTAGATTGAATTTATTTTCTTTTATCACTTTATTTGGAACAACAGCAGCGCTTCCTTCTCTATTAAGACTAAATAGATTTAATGATTCTATGTTACTTTCAGTTATAACTAACTCTATATTTGTCAGTGAACTGATAAAGTTAGAGCATTGTCCTTTTGCTACAAATTGTACATAGAGTTTTCTGATTTCGCTACAATGTGTCATATCACTCACTAAAGAAAAGTTAACTGGTAATAAAATTTCTTCCTTAATAAATAAGTTAGTTTTAATAAAGTAGTTTAAAACCAAAGATATATAACCCTCAGACAAATTTTCAATAGGTAAAACGGCTAGCTCAATTTCTTTTTCATTTAATTTGTCTAAAACATCTTTAATGGATTTTTCATACAAGATATTAAGTTGATGATTTTGTGAGGAGCAGTAAATTCTAGTTGCAATGTCTGAAAAGGTATTTTTAGGTCCAAGTGTTACAATATTTTTCATTTAAAAAAACCTTTAAAATAGATTTATTTATTCAGATAACAAATTAGAAAGTAATTTCATTACCCCTTGTTTAGCAATATTTTAATATGTGACAAAGTATACTTACTTGTGTTCTAGTGATGTTGACATATTAAAATTGTTAATTGAGATGCAGCCATTAAGCGATGACAAAAAGTGTATATGAAAGAAAATATTGGTTAGGACAAAAAACCATAACCAATACTGCTACTCAGCAAATAAAAATTATATAAACTTGAATAATTAGTTTAATAAAAGTTATTTATTATCTAATAATATACTCACAACTTTGTCACCAAAAACATCAGTACTTACTAAAGTTGTATTTTCATTAAGGTTAAATAAATCTTGAGTACAAAAACCATCTATCAAAACTTTTTGGATCGCATCCCATATACTTCTAGACTCTTTAACCATACCAAAACTATATTCTAGCATCATTGCTACAGAGCCGATCATTGAGTATGGATTAGCAATGTTTTGGCCTGCTATGTCAGGCGCTGATCCATGTGATGGTTCATAATAAGACACTTTATCTCCTAAACATGCAGAAGGCATCAATCCTAAAGAGCCTAATATGCCGCCTCCTTGGTCGCTTAATATATCTCCAAACATATTTTCCATTACCATCACATCAAACATACTAGGATTTAGACAAAGGAATGTTGCTGTTGAATCAACTAATTGATATTTAATTTCAACTTCAGGATATTGTTCTGCAAGTTCTTCAATTATTTCATTCCATAAAACACTAGACTTCAATACATTACTTTTATGAATGTGATGCAAAACTTTTTTACGTTTCATTGCAATTTTAAATGCAACAATTAAAATTTGTTTGATTTGATCTTCATCATATTCTAGTGTTTCTTTAACGTAACGTTTACCATTTTCATTTATTCCTAATGTTTTTTCACCAAAATACAGTCCGCCAAGTAATTCTCTAACAATAATAAAGTCTATACCATCCTGTATTATTTCATTTTTTAATGGTGAAAATTCACTTAAATATTTAGATAAATATACAGGTCTAATATTTGCGTATGTATTTAAAAAATTCCGTAATGGTAAAATAGCTCCTCTTTCAGGCTGATGTTCTATGGGTATTTTTTTTGTTTCTTCGTAACTTAGACCGACAGGCCCTTTTAAAATCGCATCAGAATTAATACAAATATATTTCGTTTTTTCTGGGAAAGAATGTCCTAGTTTAAAATATGCATTTGCACCAAAATCAGCCTCTTCAAGTTCAAATGTAACACCTGATATCATTTCAATCGTTTTTAACACTTTAATTGCTTCTTTCATTATTTCAGGACCAATACCATCACCAGAAAGAATTGCTACTTTATATTTTTTCATTTATTTTTTTCATCCGATAACGACACTGAGGCCCTGTAATCTTCAATAATCTCGCTGCTTTTTCAATATTCCCATTCGATTGCTCTAAAGCTAATTTTAGTAAATCGACTTCTAAATCATTTAATGAAAGTCCTGATGATATAGCTTTTAAAAGGTAGTTTTCATATTGAGAGCTATCAAAATCATCCATCAACTCCTGTGATTGATTTAATATCCCACCATCATCATTTATACTATTACTTTCAATTGAGGATTCAGGCATCCCTATACAGATTTGCGTTGATTCAATCTTTTCATTATTTTCCGTTAGAATAACACCTCGCTCAATAATATTTTCTAGCTCCCTTATGTTGCCAGGCCAATTATACGAATGAAATCGGTGTAAGGTATTATCAGTAATAGATTGGACTGATTTACCATATTTAGTATTGAATTTATCAATAAATTTAATTATTAGTCCTGAAATGTCAGCTAGCCGTTCTCTTAGAGGGGGAATATTGATTGGAAATACATTTATACGATAATATAAATCAGCTCTAAACTGGCCTGATTTAACCATATCTAAGAGGTTGGCATTGGTAGCAGCAATGATACGAACATCTATCGTTATCACAGTGGTGCCTCCTACCCGCTCTAACTGACCAGTTTGAAGAACTCTTAACATTTTTGCTTGCGACTCTAAGTTTAACTCTCCTAATTCATCAAGAAAAATAGTGCCACCGTCCGCACGCTCAAAACGACCTTTTCTCATTTTATCTGCGCCCGTAAATGCACCTTTATCAACACCAAACAACTCAGACTCAACTAATTCAGATGGAATTGAAGCACAATTGATTGCAATAAACGGCTCTTTTTTTCGATTCCCTACTTTATGTAAATATTGAGAAAAAACTTCTTTTCCAACACCTGTTTCACCTAGCATTAATACGGTGACATTTGTGTCTGCAGCTTTATCTAATAGGTTTATAACGTTTCTTATAGCAGGTGAATCGGCAATAATATTTTGGGAAGATACTGAAGTCTGTTTTTCAATCCGTAAATCGGTAACTTCCTCTTCTAGATTTTTTAACTTTATTGCCATTGATTGTAATGAATATAAGGTTTCTTTTTGCTCTAATTCATCCCATTCTTCGAGAGGCTTCCCGACGATACGACAACGTTTATCTCCCATTCCAACACACTCAACTTCTTTATAATGAATAGTGCGGTTAAAAATCTTACTTGTAAAACCATCCGCATAACCAAGTAACTGCCAACAAACTGATTCTTGGCCTACTCCATACAAACGAATATGTTCTGATGCTTCAAAAGAGTTATCCCAATAAAATTCGGCATAAAACTGATCATTTTCTAATGTAATTTCAATTGGCTTTACACTGACCATACCTTCAAGAGCATGTAATTGTGGACCACTCATAAACAAGTCAATTGATGACTCATTTTTACGCAATTTTTTTGATAAATTAACATCTGATATTGCAGATTCATGACCCATTCGCATTAAAACATTTTTAGCATATTTAGTGCCAAATGAGTTAATAAGTTCAGCACGTAATATGCCAAAGCTAGCAGTATGCATTAAGAGCATACGTTCCTGGTCAAGCCAAATAGTACCCGTTTTATGATCAAATCGAATCATTGCTTTTAAATCTTTATTTACCAGCAATGATTCGATATTTTCGTTATCAAACTTCATTAAACACCATTAAAAATCAGTAAAAAGTTACTTTTCAGCATCCATGTCTGCTTTGCTAATGCCGCCCACAGCCCAATTAGTAGCCGGAACTTCATTTAAAACAACACGAACTTGAGTAGCCTTTACACCTAAACTTTCAACAGCGACAGCTGTCAATTTTTCATAAAACATTTTTTTTTGCTCAAGTGTTCGACCTTCAATGATAGTAGCTTGAATTAAAGGCATTTTATACTCCTATTTAAAAGTAAAACTAACGGAACCAATATCTTGATAACGAACACAAACACTATCACCTGCTTTTACTGCAACAGCTGCTGTAATACCACCTGTCATAATAAAAGTTCCAGCAGGTATGGTTTCGCCTCGTTCAGCTAGCATATTTGCAAGCATAGCAACACTTGCTGCTGGGTTTCCTAATACTGAAGCACCAGCACCAGTAGCAACAACTTCACCATTAATTTCCATAACAACGCCCAATGTCTTCATATCGACATCTTCAACACGTCGAGGATTTCCACCAGTAACAAAACGAGAAGATGAAGCGTTATCTGCTATGACACTTTTCAAGTCAAAACGAAAATTTTCATAACGTGAGTCAATAATTTCTACAGCAGGAACCACACATTCAGTTGCGGCTAATACATGTGCAACAGTACAGCCAGGGCCTGCTAATTCTTTATTCGTAATAATAGCAATTTCAGCTTCAATTTTAGGATGGATTAGTTCATCTGTTTCAATTGAACCACCGTCAGGTACGCTAAAATAATCAGCAAGGAAAGCATAAATAGGTGTGTCAACGCCCATTTGCTTCATTTTAGCATAGGATGTTAGCCCCATTTTTAATCCTGCTACTTTAGTGCCTCTTTTTTCTTTTCTTGCACGAATTTCCCATTGAATATCATAGGCATCTTCCCAATCCATATCAGGATATTTATTGGTTATTTTTTCAACATCAAATGCCTGTAATTCGGCATTCTCTAGGTGCTCTGCTAGTTCAGCAACCGTAGCTCTACTTAAAGTACTCATATTAACCTCCTGCTCTTAAAAGTTCTAAAGCAACATCTTCAATCATATCTTCTTGACCACCAACGGTTTTACGTCGGCCAAGCTCTAGTAAAATCTCACGCGCAGGTACACCATACTTTTTCTCAGCCCTTATAGCATGCAAAAGAAAAGATGAATAAACTCCAGCGTAACCTAACGTTAATGCCCCACGACTAACTCGGGGTAATTTATCGCCCATTATAGGGGTTGCAACATCTTCAGCTGCATCCATTAATGCACTTAAATCAATGTCTAAATTTATGCCTTTTAAATCACACACTGCTGCAAAAACTTCTAAAGGCGTGTTACCTGCACCCGCGCCAAAGCCGGCAACAGAGCCGTCAATTCTATCAGCACCGGCTTCAACGGCTGCAATGGAGTTAGCTACAGCCATTCCAAGGTTATGGTGACCATGAAAACCAATTTCTAAATCAGGAAAAGCGTGACGCATAGCACTAACTTTTTCAGTAACTTCTTCAGGAAGCATATGCCCTGAAGAATCGGTAACATATAAGCAATTAGCACCATAACCTGCCATTTTCCTCGCTTGTTCTACAATATCTTTAGCACTAAGCATGTGACTCATCATTAAGAAACCAACCGTATCAAAACCGCGATTAACGGCGTAAGAAATATGCTGTTCAGATACATCCGCTTCACTACAGTGTGTAGCAACTCTTACACTTTTTACACCTAAATCTTCAACCATTTTAAGGTCGTTAATAGTTCCGATACCAGGAATTAATAATACAGAGACTTTAGAATATTTTAGGTTAGGGATCACAGCACTGAGATATTCGCTATTTGTATGTTTTGCAAAGCCATAATTAACAGAACCCCCTGCTAAACCATCACCATGTGTTACTTCAATTAAGGGTACTCTTGCTTTATCTAGTGCCTGAGATAGATCTACCATATTTTTCAAGGAAAATTGATGTGCTATTGAATGCATACCATCACGTAATGACATGTCATGAATTTTGATTATTTTACTCATTAGTAATGTCCTTTATTTTTGATTTTCTATCATTTGCTTAGCAAACATTTCAGCTGTTTTAGCTGAAGCCGCCGTCATAATATCTAAGTTACCCGCGTATTCTGGTAAATAATCACCCATACCTTTCACTTCAAGAAAAATAGAAACACGATTACCATCGAAAACAGGTCCTTCTTTAATACGATAACCAGGAACATAGGCTTGAACAGCTTTTTCCATCGCTAATACAGATTGAGTGATTTTTTCTTGATCCGGTTCATTTTTAGTTAAGCAATGAACAGTATCTCTCATCATCATGGGAGGCTCGGCTGGGTTTAAAATAATAATAGCTTTGCCTTTATCAGCGCCGCCAACTTTTTCAATAGCACCCGATGTAGTTACCGTAAACTCATCAATATTTTTACGTGTTCCTGGCCCTGCAGATTTAGATGAAATTGTGGCAATAATTTCACCATAACTAACCTCTTGAATTCTGCTCACAGCATAAACCATGGGTATTGTCGCTTGACCACCACAGGTAACCATATTTACATTATCTTTGCCTTGAGAAAGATGTTCCTCTAAATTCACAGGCGGAACACAAAATGGACCAATAGCAGCAGGCGTCAAGTCAATAACTTTGACACCTTTTTCAACAAGTTTCCTTGAATTTTCAGCATGAACATAAGCAGAGGTCGCATCAAATGCAATTTGAATATTATCTTCAAGAATGTGAGGAATTAATCCATCTACGCCTCCATGAGTTGTTTTTAAACCCAAATCTTTTGCTCTTTTTAAACCATCAGAATCTGCATCTATACCTACCATCCATACTGGCTCTATCACATCACTTCTTAGTAATTTGTATAATAAATCAGTACCTATATTGCCTGAGCCTATTAACGCACAACGAATTTTCATAATAACCAACCTTAAAAAATAGTTTAAAACTAATCGAAACGAATACTTGTACGGCCAATACCACCAATACTTACCGACATATAATCACCCGGTTTTACATCTTGAAGAGGAACAAGTGAACCCGATAGAATAACTTCCCCCGCTTTAAGAGGAACACCAAATTTACCTAATGTGTTTGCTAACCATACAACACAGCTTACAGGTGATGCACCAAGAGCCGCAGCTCCTGCGCCTGTTGATATGATTTCACCATTAAGCTCAACAACCATGCCACAAGTCGATAAATCAACATCTCTGGGGCTTACGACGTTTTGACCTAAAACAAAGTAACCACAAGATGCATTATCCGCTACAGTATCTTGAATTTTTATTTTCCAATCCTTAATACGAGAGTCTACAATCTCGAAACAAGGAACTACAAAATCAGTAGCACGTATGACATCACTTGCCGTTACACCAGGACCAATAAGATCATGTTTTAATACAAAAGCAATTTCACCTTCAGCCTTTGGCTGGATCATTTTTTTACTTAACGAAAGTACTTCACTTTCATCAATAACCATAGCATCGGTCAAATAGCCAAAGTCAGGTTGATCAACACCCAACATATTTTGTACTACAGCACTCGTTACACCAATTTTTTTACCAATAATTTTTTCTTTATTGATGGTCATTCTTTTTTCTAATAAAAGATTTGAAACAGCATATGCATCTTCTATTGTCATTTCTGGACTTCTATCCGTTAATGGCTCTACCATTGTTTGATTACTCAAGGCATCAAACAATTCATCAGCATACGATTGAATTAGTGATTGTTCTAACATAGTAAAAATCCTATATATAAGGTTATAATTTAATACAAATATTTTTTAATTCTGTATAGAACTCTAATGAATGAACTCCACCTTCTCGTCCTATACCTGAATGTTTTGCACCACCAAAAGGCGTTCTTAAATCACGTAAAAACCATGAGTTAACCCAAACAATACCTGCTTCAATTTGAGCTGAAACACGATGTGCTCTAGAATTATTTTCTGTCCATACAGAAGCAGCTAAACCATATTTAGTATCATTAGCTAATTCAACAGCTTCTTCTTCTGTATCAAATGGTTGAATATGACAACAAGGACCAAATATTTCTTCACGAACCACGGTTGCACTTTCTGGCAAACCTGTCCAAATAGTTGGTTCAACCCAAGAACCTGCACTTAATTCAGCTGACATTTTTGGTTCGCCACCACCAAGAACAACTGTAGCACCCTCATCTTTAGCTTTTTTATAATAGCTTAACACTTTTTCTTTATGCTCTTGGCTAATTAAAGGACCCATGTTGGATGATTCGTCATCCCATGAGCCTAGTTTTAATTTCTCAGCTGAAGATTTAAGTCTAGCAACAAACTCATCAAAAATAGGTCTTTCTACATATACCCTTTCTGTCGCTAAGCAAACTTGACCACAATTGGCAAAAACAGAACGAGTAGTACCTTCTATGGCTTTATCCATATCACAATCAGCAAAAACAACGGCTGGATTTTTCCCACCTAACTCAAATGAAACATGGCGTATTTCATCAGCACAGGCTTTTACAATAGCCGCACCTGTTTTTGTTTCTCCAGTAAAAGTAATACCGTCAACATCGGGATGTGTTGTCAAAAACTCCCCCGTTGAATCAGGTCCAAAGCCATGTACAACATTAAATACACCAGGAGGAACTCCTGCATCATTCATTACTTCACCTAGTAAAGTTGTTGTTCTTGGCGTTTCTTCAGACGGTTTAACAACCACTGTATTACCACATGCTAAGGCCGGCCCTACTTTCCAGGTCATTAATAATAAAGGTAGATTCCATGGACTTATAACAGCAACAACACCTTTAGGAGTACGAACTGAATAGTTTAATGCTCCAGCTCCATCCGGTGTATCAAGCATAAAACTTTCATTAGCAACTGATTTGTAAGCGTCTGCAAATACTTTAAAGTTTGATGCGCCACGAGGAATATCAATATGAGATGCTAATGATTTCGGCTTACCGGTATCCAAACATTCAGCTTCTAAAAACTCATCAAAACGTGCATTAATACCATCGGCAACCTTATGTAATATAGACATGCGTTCTGCCAAAGGAAGTTTACCCCAAGGACCTTTTAGTGCAGCTTTAGCTGATTTCACGGCTAGATCAACTTCTTCTTTACCCGCTTCATATACAACACCAATTTTTTCATTATTTGCTGGGTTAATATTGTCAAAGGTTTTACCTGAAACACATTTAACAAAATTCCCATTTATAAAGTTTTTAATTTCTAACATTATTATGTCGCTCATATGGATTTAGAAGATGTAATTTATTCAACCACCAGAATTAATATCGATTTTAACTAAAATAATCGATATTGTCCACTAAAACATACATTAAATAGAGGTTCAAAAAAAAGACTCCATTATATAGGAGCCTTACTAATTTATACCAATATATTCAATGAGTTATTTACCTGATGTACGCATATACTGAACATTAAACATTTTAGGTTTATTTAAATCAGGATCAACAATCCCTTTAAATTGACCCGTAGTACAATGCATTGCTTGAACATCCATCATACCGAAACTATCATCTATTGAAACACCTGAGCCTTTATTAATCGCTAAATGGTGATCAGGATGTGCTTGACCAATCATCCAAGATTTCCAATATTTACCCGCTCTGTCATAAATAATAGTGCGTGGTAAGGTAAAGGTTTGTGCATCAACAAAATGACGACGTTTGCTAATAGGGTGATTACTGTCAATGGGTGAAGATTCTAATACATAGACTTTTCGTAGTTGATAAGTCACATTAGGGAAACAACCACCTTTACCATGAAAATCAACAAATTTATAACCGTCTTTTTCTTTAAATTCATCAGTTAATGCTTGCTCATTATGATTATAAAACGGCAGTAACATGGATTTGGTGCCTAAATATTTCCAATTCATATCTGAGATTCTGCCATTGTAGCCTTCGAAATCTTCAATCATTAAATCAGAGCCCAAAAAGGAATCAGTAACTTGACCTGTTGCTAAACGACGTACGCGACGTTGAAATCCTAAATATAGCCAAGCATTATCACGTTTTAAATCATTTTGATAACGGTGTATAAGAAGTTGCGTGTTTTTAACATCGTAAGGTTCTTCTACATGAACATAAATTGATCGAAATAACTCTGACGGGTTAGGATTAATCTCTGGTAACGGCTCATGATTTACTCTATGTGCCCAATTTAAAAAGTGAAAATCAAATTTCAGTTCACGCTCAACTTTATTAGAGTTCATATTGCGATAGCGCCAATAAAAAGGGTCTATTGCCGCACCATCGCCCCAATTATAGCCAAACTGAAAGTTCCATGCCAATTTCTCACCGGCACGAGGATCATCAAGCTGAGGCTCTTCAGGGAAAGGTCTCCCTGCAATATAGCCCCCTTGTAAATTACCTTTTTCTTCTGGTAATTTCACTTTACCTACATTATTTTTTGTTGCTTCAATATAGGAATTGTTAAGGATAAAGTCAGTACTTTTATCTACTGTAATTTCTACCCAGCCATCTTTTATATGTTGTATCATTTCAGGATCTAACACATCTTTTGCTATATCCACATTATCTTTAGTTATCACTAATCCCGGTTTAATATTTTCCACATTAGGAAAACCATTTTTATATGGGTAGAATGATTTTTCAATCGCTTCGTCAACTTTAGTTGCATTAGCTGTTAGCACCGCCATAGCGGAAATAACAACTGCATATTTTATTTTATTAAATATTTTCATAATAACTCCTATTTATTAAAAACTATAACGGAACGTTACTTGTAGTTCGCTTTCTTTATTTGCCATACCTATTGGACCCGCTCTAAATCGACCTAATGGTTCAAAGCCACCTAAACCTGCATCGAATGAAGCTCCACCTTCAGCAGTATGGAACGGTGTAGCTGTAAAAGGGTTAAATGGATTACAAGTACGGCAATCGCTAAATTCTTTCGCTCCATCACCAAACTTGATATTAGCTGTCAGCGTAAAACGGAAGTTACCCTTTATCCAATCAATAGAAGGAGCAATCACACCTGATTTTGCACGCCAATCATACGCTGTTAAAATTTGAGGGCTTAAACTATCATTTAACCACCAACCCTTGAATAATAAGGTAGATATATAATTATCTTTCCAATCAGGCATACCAACAAAACCAAAGCCTGGCAAACCAACATCTGTACCTATTGACTGCTCAAGTTCATGATCGAGTATGTGTTGACCAAACGTTTGAAATGACACTAAGAAAGCTTTATTCGCATTAATTGAGCGAATAAATATATTTTTATCAACCCCTAAAACCCAACGAAAAACGTCTGACTCAGAGAACAAACGAGGTTTTAATGTATTGGCAAACTCTTCACCAGTGGTATATGCCGACTCAACTCTAAAAGCTGAATCTATACTTTCTGAATAGAAATCAAGTGAGCCACCAAACATATTAATTCGAGGAAATTCAATATCAAAGGCAATTAAATATGGCCATACATCTTTCTCACCAGTAAAGCTATTTGTTGCTTCTATGCCACCACGCAAACTTGGTAACTGAGATAAATAACTAAAAGCATTAACCGAAAAACCTATATCTTGATAAACACCTTCAATTTTAAAACCATATGACGTGTTATCAACTGACCATGACGGTACATTAGCTTGTCTAATACCTATTTGACCTGGGCCAAAATCTGTTGCAGCTGCACCACCTGCGAAATTAGCAACAGTACAACCATTTTCCCAACAGTTATTGAAACCTCTAAAGAAAGAACCTGCATCTAAGATCGCATTTGGTTCTCCACCTTGGCCGAGATTATTAGGTCTAAATTCATCAAACACCCAAACTAATTGTAAGTTAATATCATCAAACGTTTCATTGGCACCGTATTGCCACTCAGCAGCAATAGACCAAAGCGGAATACGAATATCTTCAAGTTCGTCATAAATATTATTGCGAGAAAAATCCACCGGATTTATAATATCTAATACTCGGAATAAATCTGTACGACCCCATACTATTTGTTGCTTACCAACTTTTAAATTAAATAAGGTACCGCTATCTAAATCCATGCTAGCGTCCATATATAATTCACGAATAAAATCTAAATTATCATTGAACTCAGAAAACCTTAATTCGTTTTCAGTTTTATCCATATAGCCATTGATACACCCTCTAGAATCAACATCACAAGGCCTAACTGGAACACCAAAAGCCACACCACCATTGGTCGCATGTAAATTCTCACCTAAAACAATCATGCCTGAATTAGGGTTGTTGGTTATATTAACACCAAGTACATGTCCAGGAGGAAGCGGTGCACCAAAATAGGGTGAATCAGGGTTGGTTGACCCTAATCCTTGACCATGAGGCACAGAGCCAAAATTTTGATCTTCAATATTAATGGCACGACCTGCTTTTGCTCCAAATTCATCATCATTAAGATCATAAACGCCATCATAACTTGCTCTAAATGTACCGTTTATTGATACATCATAAAACCCTGCGAAATTACCAATGTTTTTCGAATACTCTAACTGCAGCGTGTTTCTAAATTTAGATAACCCTCTATCTTCTCTGACGCTTGTAGCATTCTCAATAAAACCACTGATATCTGCTGGTTCATTTGCATAACTTGAGGTAGAAGCAAGAAGTAATGCCCCTCCTAGTAATGCAGTTTTCTTTTTAAATACTGAAATATTTTTAAAGTAATGTAATCTTACTTTCATAACTTTCCCCTTAGTTTCATGTTTTTTATAATAAATATATTTATTTAAATAACTGTTTATTTAACATCAGTATTTATAATAAATTTTGGTTTAAACGACATAATCCAAGCTGGCACCAAAAACATTGCTGCAAGCGCATTTAAAATTAACATTACAATCAACAATAAGGCGGCATCTGCTTGAAAACGCATTGTTGAAATAAATACCCACATCACTACACCTGCAATTAATGCAAGCGCTGTAAAGCCAATGGCAACACCTGTAGTACTTATTGCGACTTCAATCGCTTTTTGTAAGTTTTTATGAGTTATATATTCTTCTTTAATCCTGTCCATTATATAAATTGAATAATCAATTCCAACACCTATCCCAACAGCAATAATAGGTACTGTATTAACATTAATACCCATACCTACTACTCCCATATAAGCATAAGTTAAAGTCGTAGCGAATGACATGGCAACAAACATTAGCCAGCCAGCATGAATAGACCAATAGAACACGGTGACAAAAACAAAAATAAGTAAAAAAACAAGTGGAATAACAACAATATTAGTTTCGTAAGCCGCTTCGTTAACTGCAGCAGTTACCCCAATAACACCACCAGCTAATTCTAATGAAAACCCTTTAATTTGAGCAATAGGTGAACTTGACCAGTCTTTTACCATTTGAATAGCTCTACGAATAGTTTCGCCTTTATGATCTTTATAATAAAAAACCATATTTGCGTTTTGTTCTTCAGGATCTAAGAACTCTAATAAAGCACCCGGAATCGGGCTAGACATCATATAAGTAAACATTAAGCCACCAGCCTCAAAGTTATCTTTTGGAAAAGCCAGCCAACGAGGATCAGTATTATGAATAATTTGATTAACTTGCGTGACTAAATCAGGTAAACCTTTTGTTCCCCCCATTTCAGGGTCTAATAACATATGGTTTTGAAAATCAGCTAATGCTTTTATCACTTCTGGTTTTTTTAAGCCTGCTTTTTCTTCTGTATGAGCAATAATGTAAAGCTCTTCAGAGCCGGGGAAAAGTTGGTTAATTGATTGAGAAGAAACATTGTAATCATGGTCAGGGTACAATAATGGAGATCCAGCCTCTGACTGACCTACTTGTACCCACGAACTAAAGTATGCTCCAATAACATATAAAAAAACCACTGAGGACAATGTAATTCTAGCACCAACTTTAGTGCAAGTAACTTTAGAAAAATGACTAAATACTTTATGCAATAAACTATGTCTGTGCGGTTTTTGTTTTGTTTCAGGAAGGAGTGCAAGTAAAACGGGAATAAAAATTAGTACGGTTACAATAACACTAGCGGCCCATAGTGATGAGTAAATAGCTAATTTATCGTTTATAGGAACAGAGCCTAAAGAAATCAATAACAAACCAATAGCATCAGAAAAAACCCCTAAAGAACCAGGTCTGAACAGTCCTTCAAAGGTTTTTCTTGCGGCAATTTTTTTGTCGTGTTCTTTTCTGTGCTCTTGATAAAAACGCTCTACTAACTGAATACCATGAGACATTGCTCTAGCAGATATCAAAAATGGGACTACCATCATTAAAGGATCAAGGTTGTAATCGAGTAACGATAACATTCCTAGCCCCCATACTGTCGTTAAAACAATGCCAATAACGGGTAATAAAACTCCATAAAATCGTCTGAAGTAATTTAATAATAAAACAACAAGTACCAATACGGTATATAAGAAAATTTGAACAATTTCTTCTACATAGCTTGTTACCCAACCAATTAAAACAGGCTGCCCTGTTGCATATATTTCTATATCAGACGTTTGTTCTTCTACTCGAATATTTTGCAATTCATTAAAAATAGCTTCGTAATTAAGTTCACCTTCATTGAGGGTTCCTCTGACTAAAGCAGAAGTTAAATCAGGTGAAACAAGCAAGCCATAAACGCGTGGATTTGCAATAACCTCACTCTGAAAAACTTTTAATTCTTCATCAGTATATCCGCCTTTTTTTAATGGATCATAATGTGGCGCAGATTTCATTGTGCCGTATTCGTTTAACCAAATTTTTCGTGTGTTACGGTGAGTTAAACTACTCACTAAATTATGATTTATTCCTGTCAACGCATCAATCGATTGTGTAACCCTATAAATTCTATTTAGCGTATCATTAGTAAATATTGTTCCTTTTTTAACTTTAATCGCAACAATAATATTATTTGCACCGCCAAAGGTTTCACTTATTTTATTATGGGTTTTTATATACTCATGCTCTTGCGGGAGCAAATCTGCAAAATCTGATGCCATTCTGACGCTAGGCAATTGGAAAGCAAAAAATACAGTAATCGCCAATATAATTGATGCGGTAACTTTTGGATAAGAAAAAACAATCGCATCTATTTCTTTTAATTTTTTAATAAAATTAATCATTTTTAGCCTCACTATTAGCTAAGTCTGCATTTTTAAGTAAACCTTTCCCTCCTACAATGATCAGCTTATTTTCAAAGGCTAGCGCACCTCTAAGGTAAGACCGAGTTTGTTGCGGAAATTGAGTCCAAGCGGCGCTGCTCATAGATAAATCTTTAACTAATAAACTCCCTAAAGCACCTGTAGCATAAATATATCTATCGTTTTTTGTTAAACCATAAAGTGGAACTTTAGTATTCGACTGCTCTACCTGCCAAGTATTACCGCCATTATGTGTTGCTAATATTTTTCCACTTAACCCAACAACAATGCCATCATTCATACTGCTAAATAATGAAGCTATGGGATAAAATTCATTAGGCATAGGATTTTTAGTTTGCCAAGTTAAACCGCCATCATTCGTTGTAAGTAAGCTACCAAACTCACCTGTTGCAATCCCATTAAAATGATTAAAAAACTTGATATAAGAAAGAATCATATCTTCATCGAGTGATACACTAAGCCATGACTCTCCTTTATCATTACTAGATAAAAAAGTACTAAAACTCCCCACAACCCATATTTTCCCATCAGGTGCACAAGTTATTGCTTGAGGTGTTTCTTCAGACATTAATGACTTTTCTTGCCAAGAGTTACCATTATCTGATGAAAGCCACACAGCCCCTTCAAGTGTTAATGCCACATAGCTTTTATCTGGACAGTGCGTAATATCAATAAAGGATGGCTGTGATGAAAGCTGAGTTCTTTTCCAAGTATCACCTTTATCATTTGACACCAAAATCACACCAAAAGAACCAACAACCACTACAGAGCTATCATTGCTATTTATTTGTTGAAAACGATCACTTCTGTGACTGGCTTTACTTTCTTGCTCAATAACAGCACCTAATTTTAACGGGGCTTCACATGCTTGTAGAAGCATTAGTGATAAGGCAACCCCGAAATATTTAATGTTGAACAATGTATTCCCCTTTAAAATTATCGATTTTACTTATAAAAAAGTATACCTGACAATATCGACATAAACAATAATATATATATTATTACTTATATTCGATTATTACCGTAATTATATATAATCATGAGTAGTAGGTTTATTGTTCTTTCTTATGTATAATTTACAAGTAATCACACTAATAAAATGACGATATAAAATTAACATGCCAAAAACCTTAACTGACATTGTTTATTTCAAAATTAGAAATGACATTATTCATGGTAACTTGCTGCCTGGAAGCAAATTAAAAATAGAACCATTAAGAAAATGCTATGACATAGGAGCATCTCCAATTAGAGAAGCCTTAAGTCGATTATGTGCTGACGGTTTTGTTGCTATTAAAGGTCAACAAGGCTTTAACGTAATGGAAATGAGCAAAGAAGATTTAATTGATGTTACAAACTCCAGAGTACTCATCGAAAACGAGGTACTTAAACTAAGCATTTTAAACGGAGATGATGATTGGGAATCAAAAGTTTTAGGTGCATTTCATCGTTTATCCAAAGTAGAACATTCTACAGATAATGATATAAATATTGATTTAGAAAAATATAATAAAATATTTCATGACTCACTATTATCTGCTTGTGAATCAAAAACCTTGATAAAGTTTTATCATATTCTTTACGACCAACATAAACGGTATCGCCATTTAGCAAGAGAAGCTATTCATATTAAACGTAATATTCATAGCGAACATACTGATATTTATGAAGCCGCTTTAAACAAAGATGTTAAATCAGCACTAAAAGCGAATGAAATTCATATTAGAAAAACAGCTGAAATTGTAATTGTTTTAGAAAAGGATGAATGGTAACGATAATCCTATTTTGATCAAAGTGCGAGTAATATAGCATGATTACTCTATGTTAATTATAATAACATTTGTATTATTTACACTTTCTTCTTAATGCTTGAACTAGGGCAATCGCATTAAAAATAACTTGACACAGATCCTCTGATTTGATCTATTACTTCGCTTTAAGCCAAGTAAAATGACTAAACAGAAGCCAACACTTATCGAACATTTCAAAGATATCACAGATCCACCCCTTCAAAGAAAGCAATTACATAAATTAGATGACATCTTTTTTATTACTTTATGCGCCGTTATCTGTGGCTGCGATAGCTGGGTTGCTATTGAAAAGTTTGCTAACATGAAACGAAATTGGTTTGAGCAATACTTATCTCTTGAGTACGGAATTCCATCACATGATTTCTGCTCGCTTCAGATACACTAATATTTTGATCTCTGACTAAAGAAATTGCATCAAGTTTAAACTCTTTGGTGTATTTTTTACGTTTTGTCATTCATGTTCTCCAGTTAAGGTTATTATGTCTTATCTGGGGTAGTCGAATCGTGAAGGTCTGGGGAAAGCACTTAACTAAGTTTTACGTTCCAAGGTAATAAAGTGTCGACATCAAGTGTAAGATTGGTCAGTTCCTCTAGGCAATGCCTAATATAATCGAATGGTATTAAGCCGTTAGCCTTTGCTGTTTCTATCATTGAATAAAGCATTGCGCTGGCTTTTGCACCGTTCGCTGTATTTGAGAACAACCAGTTTTTTCGCCCAATAACAAACGGTTTCACGGCTCGTTCTGCGCGGTTATTATCGATATTAAGCTCGCCATCTTCAATATATCGGTTAAGTTTATGCCACTGATTTTTACAGTACTGGATAGCTTTGCCTAAAGCGGTTTTTGGTGGCACGTTGGCTTGCTCTAACCACTGATAAAACTGACTGAGCAACGGACTGGCTTTTTCTTGGCGACCTTTGTATTTTTCTTCTGGGGTTTTATCTTTTAATTCAATTTCTAACCGATACAATTTTTGAATGTGGTTAAGCGCCATATTCGCTTTACCCGTTTTACCTTTGGGTTGCGCGATTTCTGCTTCTTGAAATTTTCGACGAGCATGCGCCCAACAGCCCGCTAACGTTGCTGATGTTTTTTCATAACCCACATAACCATCAACTTGTAAATAACCGGTGTAACCTTCAAGGTAATCTGCCGCACATTTTCCTGCTCGACCTGATTGGTAGTCATACAAAACAATATTAGGGATGTCATTTTTAGTGGGCGTGTCACTGCCTGTGCAGTAGAGCCACATATAGCACTTAGCTTTGTCTTCATTAATCACGTTTAGCGTGGTTTCATCCGCTTGAATAACACGTTGCTGTAAAATAATTTCGTGCAATTTATCATAAAGCGGTTTAAACAAGGCGCTGCTCTTCATCATCCATTCACTCATCGTTTTGCGGCTCAATTCAATACCGTATTGTTTGAACAGGCTTTCTTGACGATAAAGTGGTAGCGCATATTGATATTTGCTGGTGATTATTTGGCTTAACAATGAGGGCGTAGCTATACCTTTAGGTATAGGACTTGCTGGCACTGGAGCACTTTTTATTTTAGTCTTTATACCTTCTTTTTCACACCCTCGGCAACTGTACTTTAATCGAACATGTTCAATAACTTTAATTGTAGCGGGAATAAATTCAAGCTTTTCACTGCGCGATTCACCCATTTGATGTAGTTGATTGCCACAGCAATCACAGGTTTTTTCTTCATCGCTGATATCATGAATGATAACTTCACGTTCAAGGTCTTTTGGTAACTTTTTGCGAACAGATTTTTTCTTATTTGTTGTTGGTATAGATTCAACGCTCTCTTCAATCACATCAAGCGTGACTTCTGCTTCGTTAAATAAATCCCCTTGCGCTGGATGACTTTCACTCTTTACACCAAAGCGTTGCTGTTGAGCTAAGCGAAACTGCTCAATGAGGTGATGCTTTTCTGCGGTCAGGTTTTTGACCTGTGACTGGAGAGATAGCACCATTTCTTGTAGGGCTTTGGGGTCGGTGGGTAAGTTGTTAATGTCATCAGTCATGGGATTATTTTATCAATAAACCGCACTAACTTATTGGCTTTATTAAGATTATTTGGTGATCAATAAATGCTGCTTATGATCACAAGTTATAAGGCGACTGATTCATAATAAACCGCTTGATGTCCAAGTACATCAAAGCCATCGAACAACCAATGTAATTGCTGCTCAGTTAAATTGAGTGAAGTGGCGTTGAGTTTTTTAGGCCATTTGAATTTATCCTTTTCAAGGCGTTTATACCATAAAGCGAACCCGGTTTTATCCCAGTACAACACTTTGAGTTTATCGCGGCCTTTATTACAAAAAACAAAGACACTGCCCGTTAACGGCGATAAAACCATTTGTTGTTCGACAATCAAGGATAAACCATTGATGGACTTTCTAAAATCAACAAAATCACGGTAAAGAAAAACCTCCGGTACGCCACTAAACATTCTCATACGTTAACCCATTGAGCAGCTCAGCTATAAATGCAGGAGAAGTATCGTGAGGAAATGACAATTCTCCTACCGGCAGATTCAGTCTTATGAGGTGTTCAACATGCTGGGCGATGATGGTGGTTTGCTTGGTCACAACTTTGGCTTGTATAAAACCAGTGCGGTTATTGTCTTTAGCGATAATAGCTTTACGCGCATAAAAATACTTAGCGCTTAATTGATGTTGTTCACAGAACTTCGGTACAGATAGGCCACTGGTGATTTGTTGCTCTACAAGAATTTTCCACTTATCGAAAGTTTTACGGCTCATACGTTGCTCCTTTTATTACGTTGGAGCAAGTCTAGGGTTAATGATCAGCTTAGGGTATGTGCATTTAGCGAGACGTTCACGTCGAATCCATTAAACCACGTCATATATCTTTAAATCGACTGAAGTCAGAAACAGAGTGTCCGTCTAGGAATCGCACCGGCATTGATTTATTTAATATTAATATTTGCAAT
>CAJXQM010000021.1 GCA_913058145.1 uncultured Colwellia sp. | reverse complement strand
GTTTGAGAATTGAAGAGGGCTGCTCCTAGTACGAGAGGACCGGAGTGGACGAACCACTGGTGTTCGGGTTGTCATGCCAATGGCATTGCCCGGTAGCTACGTTCGGAACTGATAACCGCTGAAAGCATCTAAGCGGGAAGCAGGCTTTGAGATGAGTTCTCACTGGAGCTTTAAGCTCCCTAAAGGGTCGTTGGAGACTACAACGTTGATAGGTCAGGTGTGTAAGGACTGTGAAGTCTTGAGCTAACTGATACTAATTACCCGTGAGGCTTAACCATACAACACCCAAGTGGTTTTAAAGATTGTGTGAAGACTGACATAGAAAAATCACGTACTGCGTGTTACTTGAAGAATTCTTTTGTAGATTATATCAAATTTCCTAGATTGCTAATTATTGCCTATGTAAAAGTAGCGCGGTGATTAAAAAGTTTTTGTTTAGCGACAATAGCGCTGTAGACCCACCTGAACCCATTCCGAACTCAGAAGTGAAATGCAGTAGCGCCGATGGTAGTGTGGGAGTTCCCATGTGAGAGTAGGACATTGCTAAGCTTCTATTAAGAGAAGCCCGTTACGAAAGTGACGGGCTTTTTGCTTTCTGAAGATTCGCATTTCTACTGCGGATTTATATTAATATTACAGTTTACAGTTTTGGAGCATTTACCTTTAATGAAAAAATTCCTATCCTCCCCAGCTACAATGGCCTTATCTGATGTTGAAAATTCACATTACCAGAAAGCTTTAACTTATATTTCAGAGCTTAGCCTAAATCTAATGGCTGTTAAGGTGACTAATTATCCTGAAGACTTTTATGGGTGGTGTGTTGAGCTTTTAGAGATATGTAAAAAAGGGATTAACCGTGACTTATTAGACGATGAACAATTTAAGCCATTAGAAAAACTTATTGTTGTATTAGAAATAGGTGCTAGTGCTAGTCAGCTGAAAATGGCACGTTTAGCGCCCTGGCCAATATTTGTGGACTTTATTGAGCAACAAGCAGCATTACACGCACTTGAAGAACGCTTGAGCTTATTGGATTATGTTCGTGGGCTTGAACAAACTCCGTTAGGTGAAATGACAGAGTTAGATCGTCTAGTTTTTGCAGGTAAACATACCAATAAACATATCCATACTATTTATAATTTTGACATCGAATGGTTTGCTCCGACCAAAGGGGCTAAAGTTTTCCATACCTTATTTACAGAACAACCTGGTGCTTTTGACACGGCCCTTAGTTTTATTCCATTGAGCGGTGATGTTACACCTGCTCAATACCAAAAATTTGTTGTTGCCTATAAAAAAATATTTAGTACTTATACAAAAACAAAGGTCAATGGTGAAAAAGCGCCATTAGCACCAGCAAGTCGTTTATTGGCGCTGCGCCGTCCAGATCAATTTATTGCGGTTACTAACGCTAAAGTTGATATTTTATGTCAGGGACTAGGCATACCTAAATTTAATAATTACGATTTTGAAAGTTATTGGCAAGACCTGATTGGAACAATGCGTACTTTTGCTTGGTGGCATCAAAGAGCACCAAGTGATGAACGCGAATGTAAATTGTGGAACACACGCGCTATTCTTGTCGATTTATTTCTTTATGCAGATCAGGATGTTGCATTTAAGTCTAATTATTTGAGAATACGTGATAAAAAGCTAGGAACCAGTGTAAGTAGTTTCAAATCATCACGACGTGTTCGAGTTAAGTTGACCATTGAAGAGATTGTTGATGAGGCACTAGCTGAGAGTGAAATACCTGAGTACATTAGAAATAAGCGTAGTACTATTATTATTGAAGTTAAAAAAGGTAAAAAAGTTGAACATGTGATTAAATTAATGCGAGCAATATTTGGTTAATAACGCATTTATTTCAAAGTGAACATAGGTTAACTTTTTGAATGACTTGATTAACGTGCGAGTGTTAATTTTCGTTTACTTTCATTTTTCATGGGTTCAACATCGATTGTGTCTAAATCAAACTAAATGTTCATGGATGCAGGAAGTGCTGCCTTATCAACTGGAAGGTAAATCGCTTAAGGAAGAAATCAAATGGGGATAAAAAGAAAGCTCATAAAGTGGTACCTTGATTAATCCTTTGGCTTCATTGCCCCATAAAGTATGTGCTGATTATTATCGTCAAAAGCTATTCATATGATTGAAATATTCAAATAATAGACATATGACAAAGAAGCTACTACAGTGTTCACTTATGTATACGAGACATTAACTACCATTGCAACATTAGCGATTAAGACTAACTCTTGTATCGCTAATGTTCTAGTCACTTATGCGCCGTAGTTTGCGTCAACTAACTCGCCTACAGTAACATTTTTAGTGGATTTGTTTTCATCAAGCCAAGCGGTAAGAGCATCTCGGTCTTCATTAGTAGCGGATGCATAACGGTTATTTGGACAGATAAAAGCTCCAAATAATTCAGCGTTACCTCCTCCTCCCATCGAAAGGTCACGACTTTCAATAAAGTCTACCAATTGATTTAAAACTGAATCAAATTCATCTGACGTTTTTACATCTAATGTACATGACAATTCAAAGCCTAAAATGGCAAACTCATCTAAATATAATTTTTTACGTAATCGACGATTTTTGGTGCTTGGCATAATTTTCCTTAGGTATATAAGATATTTTGTATGCGTTTCTATCATGTCCGCATCACTAATATTAATTAATTTATATTAATAACCCATAATACCAAGATATAGAAACCGTAAACAGTCACTTTTTATAAATAGTTGGAGATTATTAACAGGCCTCAGTAATAAGCTAACGTGAAGTAGATTCATTTTACATAATTTCAATTGGTTATATAAAAACAAAACAAATCAAACTGCTTGTCCACAGGCCCAGCCACTAGACCAACACCACTGAAAATTATAACCACCAAGCCAGCCTGTAACATCGGTGACTTCTCCAATAAAATATAAGCCTTTAGATTTTTTCGCTTCAAAGGTTTTAGAGGAAAGTTCGTCAGTATTAATACCCCCTAAAGTGACTTCTGCGGTGCGATAGCCTTCAGTGCCATTGGGTTTGATTTGCCAAGTGTGGATTGCATGAGCTAAATTATCTATCTCATCATGGTTTAATTGGTTGATGGCTTTATCTGCAACGTTGGCGGTAAACGTCCCATCATTAATTAATGTTTCAATAAAACGCTTAGGAAATAAGGTTGATAAAAGATTTTTTAATGACTTTTGAGGTTGCTGTTCACGCCAGGCATTGATAATTGCGTTGAGATTTTTTTCAGGTAATAAATTGATAGTAATCGCTTCACCTGCTTGCCAAAAAGAGGAAATTTGCAATATGGCAGGCCCTGATAGGCCACGGTGAGTAAAAAGAATATTTTCACGAAAACTCATACCATTTTCACTGGTTACCTGACAGTCGATACTGATACCAGATAAGCCATCGAAGCGTTTTTTGTCATGATCATGCAAAGTGAAAGGTACTAAGGCCGCTATTGTGGGTAGAACATCGAGTCCAAATTGTTCTGCAACTTTATAACCAATAGGAGACGCGCCTAGTTTTGGCATAGTTAGCCCACCAGAGGCAATGACTAATGATTTGCATCGATAATCTTTATCAGATGTTTTTACAAGGTAACCCTGTTCCGAGTCTTTACTCACGGAAAGTACTTCAGTGCGAAGGTTAATCGATACGCTTGCCCAATCACATTCGGTAAGTAAAACATCAACTATGTCTTGAGCACTATTATCACAAAATAGTTGCCCTAAGGTTTTATGATGATAATTAACGCTATGCCTTTCAATTAGTTCAATAAAATCATCAGCAGTGAATCGGCTTAAAGCTGATTTAACAAAATGAGGATTTTGACAAATAAAGTGATTAGGTGTCGTACCTTGGTTAGTAAAGTTACAACGGCCACCACCACTGATCAATATTTTTCGTGCGGGTTTTTTTCCCATATCAACCACAACAACGTTTTTACCGCGATACCCTGCTTGTGCAGCACACATTAAGCCTGCCGCGCCGGCACCAATTATTAATACGTCTGTTGTGATCACTGTTACACCTTAAAAATAAAACTAATTAGTAAAGTCCTACGAAGGGACGTTGAAAATGTTGATACTATTATAATCTTTCTGTCATCGTGCTAATACCCATCACCATTGAAAGTGCACTTGGTAACATGCATCTTGATTACTCACGGGTATATATAAAAAGGGCTATAAAGCCCTTTTATTTGTTTGTTAAGTTTAACAGTGTATTGATTTGTTAAATACTTATGGTGTTAGTTTACGCTTAATCAATTTACATAAATCACTTTTATTGTGTGCTAAGCGAGTACAACCTTTACCTATAAACTCGGGCCTATCGACGATGAGTTACATTTTTGGAATTGCTTTATTTACATAAACATCAAATCGATTTTTTTTCATCTTGATGCTTGTTGTGGGTGTTTGGTTATTTAGCGGAGGCGCATAACTAGGCCGTTTTACTACAACGCGATATTTAGCCAAAGCAAGTGCGGGCGATAATAACGCATCTGCGTCTAAGTCTTCACCCACTAATGATTGAAACACACGCATTTCCTTTTTTACTGCTGCTGATTTATCACGGTGTGGGTACATAGGATCAAGATATACCACATCTACCTGATCGGCTAACGTCATATCTTCAATAGACGAACCGTGGACTAACCGCATACGTTGAGCTATCTCACTTACCTCTGCATTGAGTTTAGCGCGTTCTAAACCGTCATCGAGTAGGGCGGCAACCACGGGCATACGCTCCATTAAAGTGACTTGGCAACCCAGACTCGCTAACACAAAAGCATCGCGGCCTAAGCCGGCGGTAGCATCTAATACGTGCGGAGCGAAACCATGTTTTAGGCCGATAGCTTTGGCAATGTCTTGGCCTCTACCGCCACCAAATTTACGACGGTGCGCCACAGCGCCGTCAACAAAATCAACGTTAATACCGCTAAGTTTTGGTTCATCAAGCTTTATTAACTCAAGTATTTGATGGTTGAGTTGTAATAAAAAATCTAATGAAGTATGTTTGCGTGCTGATGCAGTATCACCAATATAATTAAGGTGCCATTTTTTGGCGATAAGTTTACAGCGATCGGTGTCTATCGAATCACTATAGGCAACGGCAATGTTTTGATGAAGAACGTTAATCATTAAACTGCCTCAAGCTGCACATAATTATCACCACTGGCAAAGGCGATTAACCGGCTAAGTTGGGTGAGGCTGTAACCCGATTCATGCTGGAGTTTATTAAAAAATGCCTGAATAGCCGTTAAGCTTTTTTTACTCTGTAAACCGCCATCAATAATATTTTTAGCTCTGAGATAAGCTTCTACGTCTGAGCTTAGTATAAAGGTATCTTTACCTAATAGTCTTAACGCATAAGGCCCGGTATTACCCCCAAGGCGTTGACCGTGTTTTTTTAAAAAGGCCCATAAACCAATAACATCGCTGCTTGGCCATTGGGCAATGAACTGTGCAAAGCTAGTATTACGCTCTACCTGATGATCGAATATCATCTGTGCATTGGCTTGAATGGTTTTGACCTTATTATAATTACGAATAATTTTGGGGTCAGCAGCTTTTCGCTCAAGCATTTCTTCGGGCATCATCAGCACTTTTTCAATATTAAAATTAAAAAAGCTTTCTTCAAAGTTAGGCCATTTATTTTCTACAACACGCCAGACAAAACCGGATTTAAAAATTTGTTTGGTAAATGCAGATAAAATGCGATCATCACTTAACGTTGCCACACCTTGTTGGGCTGCTTGATCGTTAAGCAATTTTTTACCGATAATCTTTTTACCAAGCAATAATTCTAATGCCTTTACGCCGCCTTTTCGTTTAGCGGCACGCTGGTATAAATCACTAAATTTTTCTGTGGTATTTGTCGTCATGGATTAAGCTTCAATACCACAATGACGAAGTAAGGCATCTATTTCAGGTGCTCTACCACGGAAATTTTTAAATAATTCACTTGGTTCTTCACTACCGCCTTTTTCTAACACATTATTTAAAAAAGACTGCCCTGTTGCTTGGTTGAAAATACCTTCTTCTTCGAACAAACCAAAGGCATCGGCTGAGAGGACTTCCGCCCATTTATAACTGTAGTATCCTGCAGCATACCCGCCACCAAAAATATGACTAAAACCGTGTTGAAAGCGATTAAATTCAGGTGCTTTTACTACGGAGTATTTTTCTCTAACTTGGTTTAGTACTTGTTGTATATGGCTGTCCTTAGCGTCACTGGTATAACTAGCGTGCATGGTAAAATCAAAAATACTGAACTCTAATTGACGTAACATTTGCATGGCTGATTGAAAGTTTTTTGCTGCAAGCATTTTATCTAGAAGTACTTGAGGTAATGATTCACCGGTTTCAAAATGGCTAGAGATAAAGGCTAATGCTTCTGGCTGCCAGCACCAGTTTTCTAAAAATTGGCTTGGTAATTCTACGGCATCCCACGGTACGCCATTAATACCAGAAACAGCGCTCGCATCTATCTGCGTTAACATGTGGTGTAAACCGTGACCAAACTCGTGAAATAAGGTGACTACTTCGTCATGGGTAAATAGTGCTGGCGTATCGCCAACAGGGCCATTAAAATTACACGTTAGGTACGCAACAGGGTGTTGAATGTCGCCGGTACTAAGTTTAGCTCTACCCACACAGTCGTCCATCCAAGCGCCACCACGTTTTTTCTCGCGGGCGTATAAATCTAAATAGAAGCTACCACGTAGTTGGCCATCAGCAGAAAAAACATCGTAAAATTTTACATCATCATGCCATACATCGACACCGTCGCGACAAGTAATAGTTAAACCAAATAAACGGTTAACCACGGTAAATAAGCCTTCAACCACTTTATCTTTAGGGAAGTATGGACGTAGTTCTTCATCTGAAATGGTATAACGACTTTGTTTCAGTTTTTCGCTGTAGTAGGCTAAATCCCATGCTTGCAACGTCTCTTGCGAATATTCTGTGCGGGCAAAATCGTTTAACTCTTTAAAGTCTTGCTCGCCCTGATGTTTGGATTTAATGGCAAGGTTTTCTAAGAACTCCATAACTTCACTGGTAGAGTTAGCCATTTTAGTGGCGAGAGAATGTTCAGCATAGTTATCAAAATCGAGTAATTGAGCTAATTCATGACGCAGTGCTAATAGTTCATTCATAATACCGCTATTCTCGAATTCTCCAGCATTTGGCCCTTGATCAGAAGCGCGAGTGACAAAAGCACGATGTAACTTTTCACGTAATGATTGATTGTCGCAATACATCATTACCGGTAAATAGCTTGGGATGTCTAACGTGAAATTATAACCTGCTTGTTCTTTATTTTTGGCAAGTGCTTGCGCTGCGGCTAAGGCACTGTCAGGTAAGCCGGATAAATCTTTTTTATCACTAATGTTGATACTAAACGCTTCTGTGGCATCAAGTACATTATTACTAAAGCTTGAGCTTAATTCTGATAAACGACTGACAATTTCGCCATATCGCTTTTTGTCATCATCATTTAGCGCCACGCCTGATAATTTGAAATCACGTAACGCATTGGTAATAACTTTTTGTTGGTCTGTTGTTAAGCTAGAAAATTCACTACTGTTGCTTAACTGTAAGTAAGCTTGATATAAGCCCTGGTGTTGACCAACCAAGGTGCTGTATTCTGATAATATAGGTAAACATGACTCGTAAGCTTCTCGTAATTCATCACTACTAATTACCGAGTTCATGTGGGAAATAGGTGACCAAAGTTTAGATAATATGTCATCCACTTCATCAATTGGCATGACTAGGTTTTGCCAAGTAAAAGTAAGTTGTTCAGCTAATACTTGCCCAATCACTTTTTTACAATTAGCGATCGCTTGCTCTACTGCTGGTTTTACATGTTCAGGTTTTATTTTTGAAAATGCGGGTAAAGGCAAGTTGAGCAATAAAGGATTAGTCATAAGGGTTACAAATTAAATAAATGATAGTGTATATGTGATGACAACAAAGGAAATATTCAAGGGCAATTACGTAACAGAGGCATTTTTTTGCTATTTAATATTTTGGTAGATTTTAGCGCTATTATCATCAAATCATCTAGGGTTACTTAAAGTAAGCTCAATAGTACTGATTTGAAGCGGTCACCTCTTGATTATATGACTTTTTGTACCCACATAATAAAGATAAATTAGTTCACATAAGGATTTACCATGACACAACATTTTGATTATTTAGCTATTGGTGCGGGTAGCGGCGGTATTGCTTCGGCGAATAGAGCCGCAAAGCTGGGTAAAAAAGCAGCAGTAATTGAAGCCAAGTATATTGGTGGTACTTGTGTGAATGTTGGCTGTGTTCCCAAAAAAGCCATGTGGTATGCTGCGCAAATTAGCGATGCGCTTAAATATGCAAATGACTATGGTTTTAACTTAGAAAAAAAAGGGTTTAATTGGAGCCACTTAGTTAAAAATCGTGAAGCGTATATTGAAAGAATCCATGGCGCGTATCAACGAGGATTTGATGCAAATAATGTTACTGTTATTCAAGGGTTTGCTAAATTTATAGATAAAAATACAGTTGAAGTAAACGGCACCTTATATACTGCTGATCATATTACTATTGCTACCGGTGGTCGTCCTTCTATCCCCAATATTGAGGGGGCTGAACTTGGCATCGATTCGGATGGTTTTTTTGCGTTAACCGAACAACCTACATCAGTGGCCGTTATTGGTGCCGGTTACATTGCGGTAGAACTAGCGGGTGTATTTCATGCCCTAGGCACCCAAACGCATTTATTGGTTAGAAATGAGAAACCGCTGCGCACCTTTGATGATATGTTAAGTAATACATTGGTTGAGCAAATGGCAAAGCATGGTCCTACACTACATAACCACAGTACACCGAAGCGTATTGAAAAATTAGTTGATGGTAAGTTAGTGGTGCATTTAACTAATGGCCAGTCGGTTGGTCCAGTTGAAAAAATAGTATGGGCAATAGGCCGAGAGCCAGCGACTGATAATATTAATTTAGCGCTAGCAGGTGTTGAGCTAAATGAGCGAGGCTTTATTGTTACGGATAAATATCAAAATACTAATGTAGAGGGTGTTTATGCGGTTGGTGACAATACGGGCCGTGCACAGTTAACACCAGTGGCTGTTGCGGCAGGTCGTCGTTTATGCGAACGTTTATTTAACAATAAACCTGATGAACATTTAGATTACTCAGGGATCGCCACGGTTGTTTTTAGTCATCCGGTTATTGGCACAGTAGGATTAACGGAGGCAGAAGCGGTTACGCAATATGGTGAAGACAATGTGAGTGTTTACAATTCACAGTTCACTGCACTTTATCAAGCAATGACTGAAGATTACCGTGACCCAACACGAATGAAGTTAATTTGTGCTGGCGCTGATGAAAAAGTTGTGGGTTTACATAGTATTGGTTTTGGTAGTGATGAACTCCTACAAGGCTTTGCTGTTGCGATGAAAATGGGCGCGACGAAAGCTGATTTTGATAATACGATTGCAATACATCCCACGTCAGCAGAAGAGTTTGTTACGCTGTAATCAATCAGGCGTAACAATAAATATTCATTCCTACTATTACGCCTCATATAAAGTAAGCTAATAAAAATAACGGTACGGTAAGTGTTATTTACTTCGATACACTAATATTTTTCTAGAGTAAGGAGGCGTAGCAATAACTTAATTAATCGTTACGTTAACTATATCGGAAGTTTCGAAACTGGTTGAACAGCTGTCAGGTCACGCCAGTGTTAGCTTATGTTTTTTTGTTCTTTTGAATAGCAAAAAGTATGTAAAAATAGTTTAATAATGTACTCGCAATACTATGAAATCCTGATAGTATCTTAGCTCATTATTTTATCGGTTTTTTTTAGACAGTGAAAAAGTAAGGGTAAAAAATTTTATTTATCCACAAAAATAAAAATAAAAAACATCTTATGTAAAAACAATTTAAAATAAATATTTTACAATAAAATCAATAACTTTAGTAGGCCTATTAGAATAGGGCTACTCTATTTTATGGCGTTAGCTTGTGCTTATCAACAAAGTTATCCACATTACACTTGAACCAATTATCACGGTGTAGTAGAGCTAAAGCGCGCTTTGTGGCATGCTTAACCCATCTTATTGTTTAGACTCACTCCTTATGACAACTTTGCCAGAAAAATCTTTGCAAATTCCTGCAGAAATAAAACAACTACTTATTTTAGTCGATGGCTCATCTTATTTATTTCGCGCTTACCATGTGCCTTACCTGCAAGCTTTATCTACAGCAAGTGGTCAACCTACCGGCGCAATTACCGGTGTATTAAATATGCTGGGTAGTTTGAAAAAAGACTACCCTAATGGCAATATTATCGCGATCTTCGATGCTAAAGGGAAAACCTTTCGTAATGATATGTATCCTGAATACAAAGCAAATCGTCCACCTATGCCTGATGATTTACGCACTCAAATTGCGCCTTTACACCAAATTATTAGTGCTATGGGTTTACCGCTTTTAGTTATACCTGATGTTGAGGCCGATGATGTTATTGGCACATTGGCAAAACAAGCTGATGAGCTTGGCATTGAAACAGTTATTTCGACAGGCGACAAAGACATGGCGCAGCTAGTAACGCCTCATGTTCGCTTGATAAATACCATGACAGATGTAGAAATGGATGTTGCTGGCGTTAGTGAAAAATTTGGTGTTCGCCCTGATCAAATCATCGATTACCTTGCCTTAATGGGCGACAAAGTGGATAACATACCAGGCGTAGTTAAATGTGGTCCAAAAACCGCGGTAAAATGGTTAGCAGAATATGGCACGTTACATGACGTTATTGCCAATGCGGACAAAGTGAAAGGCAAAGTGGGTGAAAACCTACGTGATGCATTAGAGCAGTTACCGCTGTCTTATCAATTGGCCACCATTAAATGCGATGTTGAATTAGAGCAAACTGCCGCAGAATTAGCACCCAGTGCACCAGACACTGATGTATTAAGATCGCTTTATCAAGAGTTTGAACTAAAACGTTTGTTAGCTGATTTAGATAAAGGCAGTAGTGGTAAAAAAACAACGAGTACGTCTAAGGTAAAAACAAATGCTAGTGTAACTGAATCGACTAGTGTTGAGGTGGCTTCAGTGGCCGTGGCTGAGAGTGAATACGATATCATCCTTGATAAAGAAGCATTTAATCGCTGGTTAACTAAATTAGCTGCCAGTGATGCTTTTGCTTTTGATACCGAAACCACCAGTATTTATTATATGAAGGCAGAACTTGTCGGCTTATCTTTTGCTGTCGAAGTGGGCAAGGCTGCTTATGTGCCTTTGACTCATGACTACATTGATGCACCAGAACAACTTGATCTTGACTGGGTATTGGCACAATTAAAACCACTATTAGAAAGTACCCGAATTAAAAAAGTTGGTCAAAACTTAAAATACGATGCCAATGTCTTAAGTCATTATGATATTAAATTGCAAGGCATTGCTTTTGATACCATGATTGAATCCTATTGTTACAACAGTATTGCTACACGCCATAATATGGATGCACTAGCGCTTAAATATCTAGATTATAAAACGGTTCATTTTGAGGATATTGCGGGTAAAGGGGCAAAGCAGTTAACCTTTAATCAAATAGAGATTGAAAAAGCAGGTCAATACGCCGCTGAAGATGCTGATGTAACCTTGCGTTTACACCACGCTATTTTTCCTGCGCTTGAGCAACTACCTGAGCAACTTAGTGTTTATAACGACATTGAAATACCATTACTGCCAGTATTGGCACAAATGGAGCAAACAGGCGTGTTGATTGATTGCGATATACTCGATCAGCAAAGTCAAAGTATTGGTCAGCGGTTAGATGAATTAGAAATTGAAGCTCATAACCTCGCCGGAAAAAGCTTTAACCTTAGCTCTCCTAAACAATTACAACAAATATTATTTGAAGAGTTAAACATTCCTGTTATTAAAAAAACACCTAAAGGCGCTCCCTCTACCGCAGAAGAAGTGTTACAAGAGTTGGCGCTTGATTATCCACTGCCAAAAGTGATTTTAGAAAATCGCGGTTTGAGTAAGTTAAAATCAACTTATACTGATAAATTACCGTTAATGGTTAGCCCTAAAACGGGACGAGTGCATACGTCTTATCATCAAGCCGTAACTGCCACAGGGCGTTTATCGTCAACCGATCCAAACTTACAAAACATTCCAATTCGCTCAGAGCAAGGTCGTAAAATTCGTTGTGCTTTTATTGCTCCGAAAGATCATAAAATTGTTGCGATTGATTACTCTCAAATTGAATTACGTATCATGGCCCACTTATCGAATGATAAAGGCTTAGTGACCGCATTTAGTGAGGGTAAAGATGTGCATAGGGCGACTGCAGCTGAAATATTTTCTGTTGAATTAGATGAAGTAACCACCGATCAGCGTCGTAGCGCTAAAGCAATTAACTTTGGCTTGATCTACGGTATGTCAGCATTTGGTTTAGCTAAGCAATTGAGTATTGGTCGTCATCAAGCACAAGAGTATCAAGACAAGTATTTTCAACGCTATCCTGGCGTATTAACTTATATGGAAGAAACTCGCCAACAAGCCAGTGAGCAGGGTTTTGTAGAAACATTATTTGGCCGTCGATTATATCTACCCGACATTAATGCTAAAAATAGTATGCGTAAAAAAGCAGCGGAACGTGCCGCTATTAATGCGCCTATGCAAGGCACAGCGGCAGATATTATAAAAAAAGCGATGCTAGCCGTTGCCACTTGGTTATCTGAACAAAATGATGACCGTATTAAAATGACTATGCAAGTACACGATGAATTAATTTTTGAAATACATCAAGATATTGTTGAAGAAACGACAGCTAAATTAGTTGAACTAATGAATAATGCGGTTGAATTAAGTGTGCCGTTAATTGCTGAAGCAGGCATAGGAGACAACTGGGAGGAAGCACATTAATACCCAATAAACTATCAAACTTATGTAGATCAATCAGGAACAATTTACATTGAGAAAGAATGTTATTCTAGTAGGATTTTAGCCCCTTGAACCCTTCGACACGCTCAGGGTGAACGGATGTTATGGCCCTTCGACACGCTTAGGGTGAACGGACGTTATGGCCCTTCGACACGCTCAGGATGAACGGATGTTATGGCCCTTCGACGAGCTCAGGATGAACGGATGTTATGGCCCTTCGACGGATGAACGGATGTTATGGTCGTTCGCCCTGAGCGCGAAGCAGTCGAAGGGGCAGGCAAGGCTATGCGTTTGAATAGCGCTCTTTATTACCTAGCCAACGCTGAATAAGTGCTTGAGCACATTCAGGGTTTTGACGTGATAATAAGTAGGCTTTTTGCTTAATTTCAGGGATAAGATAACCATCTCGCACTAAGTCGGCAATTTTCAATTCAGCTAAGCCAGTTTGACGAGTGCCAAGCAATTCGCCAGGCCCTCTAATTTCTAAATCTTTTTCGGCAATAACAAAACCATCATTACTTTCTCTTAATACCGCTAAACGCTTGGTGGCTGTTTTTGTTAACGGTGCTTTGTATAGCAACACACAATGTGAAGCAACTGAGCCCCTACCTACACGACCGCGTAACTGATGTAGTTGCGCCAAACCTAACCGTTCAGGGTTTTCAATAACCATTAAACTGGCATTGGGTACATCAACGCCAACCTCAATAACCGTTGTTGCAATTAACAAGTGGATTTCGCCCGCTTTAAATCGCGTCATAATCTCTTGTTTTTCTACGGCTTTCATTCGCCCATGAACCAGACCAATTTTCAACTCAGGTAATTGTTCTTGCAAGTGTATGGCGGTGTCTTCTGCGGCTTGGCATTGTAATACTTCCGACTCTTCAATTAAGGTACAAACCCAATACGCTTGACGGTTGTCGTTGGTGCAGCCTTCTCTTATGCGCTCAATAACGTTTTCGCGACGGGAATCGGGCAGGGCAACGGTATTAATGGGTGTGCGTCCTGGCGGTAGTTCATCAATAACCGAGGTGTCTAAATCAGCGTATGCAGTCATGGCTAAAGTTCGAGGAATAGGCGTAGCAGTCATAATTAATTGATGAGGATAATTCTCATCAAAAACGCCTTTTTCGCGCAGTGATAGCCGTTGATGAACACCAAATTTGTGTTGCTCATCAATAATAACTAACACTAACTTGTTAAATTGTACATCGGCTTGAAACAAAGCATGGGTGCCAATAACCATTTGCATGTCGCCACTGGCCATTTTTTCTAGTGCTAAACGACGCGCTTTCGCTTTGGTTTTTCCCGCGAGCCAACCAACGCTAATATCAAGCGGGGTAAACCAATGGGCAAAGTTTATGGCGTGCTGTTCGGCTAAAATTTCTGTTGGCGCCATTAGCGCCACTTGATAACCTTGGCTGATGGCGGTTAGCGCGGCGAGGGCGGCAACTAATGTTTTACCCGAGCCTACATCACCTTGCACTAAACGCATCATGGGCTGAGCTTTAGCTAGGTCAGTTTTTATTTCTTTTACCACGCGAGCCTGTGCGTTAGTAGGAGAAAAGGGCAGCGCCTTTAAAAAAGAGTCTTCAGTGGAATAAGTATCGCCAGCAGAGTCATAGCGTTCAATCGCTTGTTCAAGACTTAATGAAATGGCCTGATGAACGTCACTATTTTGCCTCAATTTAAGCATACTTAAGTTATGTGCAATTAACTCTTCTTTGATTAAACGCAATTGCGCAGGGTGCTTACCTAGCTCAAGTTGACTGGTTGAGGCTTCTGGCGGCGGCCGGTGAACTATGATTAATGCTTGTTCTAGTGAATACGGCTCGTCGAATAAATCGCTAGGTAATAGCTCTTCCACTTGTCCACGTTGAAGTCGAATAAGTGCTTGATCGGTTAAATTGCGTAGTGAAATTTGTTTTAAGCCGTCAGTGGTAGGGTAAACTGGTGTTAAGGTTTCTTCCACGGGAGTCAACGCGCGATCATCGTCTAAAGAACAGTATTCAGGATGAACTATTTGAAAGCCGTTTGGACCACGCTTGATTTCGCCATAACAACGAATAGTTTGCCCAACACTCAAGCTGTTTTTTAGACTAGCCGAGAAGCTAAAAAAACATAATTGTACATTACCTGTACCATCATTTACGTTAACCACCATCATACGGCGTTTGCCATGGGTAAGCTGATTACTGGTTATTTCACCAATGATATTTGTATGCGTACCAACAAGGCAGTCTCGAATGGTGGATACGCGAGTTCTGTCTTCATAACGCAGAGGTAAATGAAATAATAAATCTTGTACAGATAATAAACTCAGCTTTTCTAGTCTTTTTGCCATGCTGGGGCCAACACCTTTCAGTGTTGTTAAAGCGACTTGAGAGAGTTTAGTTAATGCTTCCATGATAAATTTTGGGCTTAAAACCGTTCTGAGTAATTAATCATCAAGTTGTTGCCAGGCGCTTTTATCCATTTGCATTTTTCGCCACCATATTTCTTCAGCAATAATATTTCCTTCTTCATCTATGATTGGATAAGGTAAGCCCTTTCGTTGACAAGCGTCAGCAAAAATCGGGTGACCCCCTTCAAATAATACGCGTTGTCTGCGTTCGTGACTCAGCTTGGGCGTATCATACATGCCGGCTAATTGTCGTTGGCGCTGTGCTTCGTATAACACCACTGAACAGGCAACAGACACATTTAGTGATTGAACCATACCAACCATAGGAACAACAATATCTTGATCGGCTAAGGCTAAGGCAACATCGGAAGTACCAAATTTTTCTTGTCCTAAGATAATAGCGGTGGGCTTAGTGTAATCAATTTCACGAAAATCAACGGCAGTATCGGATAAGTTAGTGACCAATATTTGCATGCCTTGTGCTTTCATGGCAGCAATAGCATCAGCTGTTTTACTATAATTATGAACATCAATCCAGTTTTGGCTTCCTGCAGCGCTACCGCCACGGACTTCTGCTTCTTCACTTTTCCATACGGCATGTACATCACTAACACCAATAGCATCACAGGTGCGAACTACTGCGGCTAAATTATGGCTTTTATGTAAACCTTCCATACATACGGTAAGGTCTGGCTGGCGCTTATCAAGCATGGTATTGATGCGCTGTAGTCTTTTTGGAGTCATAGTTTGTTATTAATAAAGTTAATATGTTAAATGAGCGAAATTGAGGCAAGCTGTTAAGTTAAGAGTCCATATCACTTATAGCTATAAGTGATATGGACGAGTAATGTAGACAGCGCAGCATAAAGTTTGATTGATGACGAATAGGCTAGTCGACGTTTGGTAATTCCAATATACCATCAATTTCAATATCAACATCTTTTGGCAACCTCGATATTTGAATGGCGGCGCGCGCAGGGTAAGGTTGCTGAAAATATTTCGCCATTATTTCATTAACCGTGGCAAAGTTACTTAAATCAGTCATAAAAATGTTCACTTTTACCATGTCATTGATACTACCACCTGCTGCTTCACATACAGCAGCAATGTTTTTAAATACTTGTTCGGTTTGTTCAGCGAATCCACCCTCGATGACTGCCATCGTTTCAGGAATAAGTGGAATTTGCCCAGATAAATAAACCGTATTGTTGACTTTAACGGCTTGGCTATAAGTACCAATAGCACTGGGTGCTTGATCTGTTGTGATAATGCTTTTCATTTTATTTCCTGCTATTTAATTTTTGTGATGAGTAACACGCTACTTATCAGTTTTTATTTATTACGGATAACACGTTGTACATCAACCATTACCTTGATTTTTCGAATGATGTCAGCTAAGTGTATACGATCACGACAGGTTATTTCCATATCGATCATATAAAGGCCCGCTTCTTTTTCGCCTGAATTTAAGCTATGTACATTGGATCCACACTTGGCTATTACATTAGTTAGCTGCGCTAGAGCACCCTGATGATTGATGATTTCTATTCTGAGTTTAGCAATAAATTCTTTATCAATATCACTATCCCATTTTACGGGGAATAAAGCGCCAGGCTCATGGCCTTTAATGTTTCTACAACCCTGCTGGTGAACCATTAGGCCTTTTCCTGGACTTAAATAGGCTAAAATTAAATCCCCTGGAATAGGGCGGCAACATTTCCCATAACTAACTAACATACCCTCTGTACCCTTAATCGGCATTTTGATTTTACTGTATGTGGGGGTTAACTCACTGTCTTCAGTAAACTCATTAGTAAGTCGTCTGGCAATACCGATACTTAACGCATTACCTAAGCCAATATTAGTCAATAAGTCATCAAAATTATTATTGCCATTTTGCTGCACAACATCATCAATTTTTTCTTTACTTATATCGTCAAGTGAGACGTTACCAAGCGCGTGACTTAATAAGCGTAATCCTAGTGCTTTTGATTCAGTCTTTTCGCGACTACGTAAATAGGTTCTTATTTGTAAACGAGCCTTTGACGTTACGACAAAGTTGAGCCAAGTGGCGTTAGGTCTAGCCGCGGCAGAAGTTATCACCTCAATAGTTTGTCCAGAATCTAATGCACGGCTTAAAGGGTAGGGTTTGCGATCAACTTTCACACCAACGCATGAATTACCAACGCCTGTGTGAACCGCATAGGCAAAATCAACCGCGGTCGCACCCATAGGTAATGCAATAATACGTCCTTTTGGAGAAAATACGTAAATTTCTTCTGGAAATAGGTCGGATTTTACATTTTCAATAAACTCAAATGAACTACCTGCGCTTTGTTGTAATTCTAATAAGCTTTGCATCCAATGACGGGCTTTCATTTGTGCGGTCGTGTCGGCGTTATCACCCCCTTCTTTATATAACCAATGAGCAGCAACACCCTTGTCGGCCATTTGTTCCATGTCTTGGGTTCTTATTTGTATTTCTACAGGGATCCCATGAGGACCAATGAGGGAAGTATGTAACGAACGATAGCCATTAGTTTTTGGAATGGCGATATAATCTTTGAAGCGACCTTCAATGGGTTTAAATAAATTATGCATAGCACCTAACGCGCGATAACAGTCATCTATTTTACCACCAACAATGACACGAAAAGCATAAATATCCATCACATCATTGAACATTAGCTCTTTATTCAGCATTTTACGATAAATAGAGTATAGGTGTTTTTCTCTACCGATAACTTGAGCGTCAATATTACTTTCAGATAAGCGTGCGGATACTTCTGCTTGGATATTATTAATAATGGTTTTTCGATTACCGCGAGCGCTAATTACTGCGGACTTTAGTGCTCTAGAGCGCATAGGATAAAGTGCTTGAAAGCCAAGTAATTCCAATTCATCTTTAATATCATGAATACCCAGACGGTTAGCGATGGGCGCATAAATATCAAGCGTCTCACGGGCTATACGACGACGTTTATCGGGGCGTAAAGCACCCAAAGTACGCATGTTATGGGTTCTATCCGCTAATTTGATTAAAATAACGCGGATATCTTGCACCATGGCCAAAACCATTTTTCTAAAATTCTCCGCTTGCATTTCTTCTTTATTGTCAAACTTGAGCTTATCGAGTTTACTAACTCCTTCAACAAGCTCTGCAACCGTATGACCAAATAATTCTGCTAGTTCATCTTTAGTAACTGGGGTGTCTTCTATAACGTCATGCAGTAGTGCAGCCATTAAGGTTTCATGATCTAGCTTCATATTGGCTAGATTAAGCGCAACGGCAACAGGATGGGTAATATAAGGATCACCACTTGAGCGCATTTGACCATCGTGTGCATCCCTTGCGACAACATAGGCATGCTTAAGCAAGTCTACCTGCGATTTTGATAGGTAAGTAGAGCTTAATTCTTTTAATGGTTCAAATAGATACACCTATCACTCCAAATTGATAGTAAACGACTATAGCTATAGAATACGTGGCTTTGCGCTAAATGCAAAGCAAATTTTGAAGTGATCTGTCGTGGTACAATAAGCAATAAAAAACGCGTAACTTATTTTCTATGACTAATAGAAAATAAGTTACGCGTTTATAGGGTAAAGTAAGCGTGGTTGCTTGTTTAACCTAATTCTTGTGTTTGACCACCCACAATTGCCGCAACAGCATCTAACTCAGCAGTATCTTGCTGAATCTGTGCGTGGCGATCTGATGTATCCATTAAAGCATTGGTAATTAAACCCGCTTCAATTTCTCGCAAAGCCAATACGGTTGGTTTGTCATTTTCGACATCAACCAAAGGATCTTTACCGCCCGTTGCAATTTGACGAGCACGACGTGATGCAACTAACACCAAATCAAAACGATTACCGACTTTTTCTACGGCATCTTCAACAGTTACGCGAGCCATTTGGTCACTCCAACTAAATTTATAAAATAGCGCTGCATTCTACTGATCGATAGGTCATTTAGCAAGTAAAAGACTTTGTTCTAGCTAAAATCGTAGCGCTTTATTGTATATGTTATCTGAATCTTCTAATTTAGTAGCTCATGAGCCACTAAATAATTTCCTTCTCACTAAATGAGAAATAACGCAATACACTGGTTATGACTAACAAATAAGCTCATTTAATAAAACAGTATGCTGTGCCACTTGTTGGTTACGCGTTAACCGTTGATTATTCACTATGGTGGTTAAATCAGCCAAGGCCTGCTTAAAATCATCATTAATAATAATGTAATCAAATTCGTTAAAGTGTGAACATTCATCTTGCGCTTTCGCCATTCTACTGGCGATAACTTTTTCACTGTCTTGTCTTCTGCCTCGTAAACGATTTTCTAACGCTTGTTTTGAGGGAGGGCTAATAAATACAGTAGTAACGGAAGGTTTTTTTAGGCGTACTTGTTGTGCACCTTGCCAGTCTATATCAAGAAAAACATCAACACCTTGAGAAAGCTGGTCATCAATTGCGGCTTCTGAGGTGCCATAATAATTCTCAAAAACTTCAGCATATTCGTAAAAAGCATTATGGGTTATTTGTTCTTTAAACGTCGCCACAGAAACAAAGTGATAATGCTCACCCTCTTGTTCGCCTGGGCGAGGATCTCGGGTAGTATGAGATACTGAAACCTGCATAGGCCGGCTTGATTCTTGCTCTAGTAATGCATTGATTAAACTAGATTTTCCAGCGCCACTAGGTGCTGAAAGAATAAATAAATTACCCGGTACAGTCACAGTATTTTCCTTTACTTATTGTCATTCTAAGATTAACCCACAATATTGGGTTGACTGTTCAACATCCTAAGCTTAGCTCAGGATGTGAGGTACAAAAGACCTAAAGTACTTTAGCAATTGATTGTGCTAGGTAGTCAACATTACGGTTAGCAATACCAGCAATACTCATGCGGCTAGAGCCAACCATATAAATGCTATATTCGTCTTGTAGTTGTTGAACTTGCGCAGGCGTTAAACCTAAGAAAGAGAACATGCCCGCTTGACGAGTAATAAAGCTAAAGTCGCGTGTTACACCGTTTTCTATTAATTTATCAACAATTAGCTGACGATTACCATTAATACGATTACGCATCTCAGCCAATTCTCGGTACCATTCATTGCGTAATTCATCTGAAGATAAAATAGTTTCAACAAGGGCTGCGCCGTGTGCTGGTGGCATAGAATAAATAACACGAACAATAGATAACAAGACTGAATTAGCAATATCCACTTGTAAGCTAGACTCACCAATAATAGTACAGCCGCCAATACGTTCACGGTACAAACCAAAGTTTTTTGAACATGAACTACAAACAATCATTTCTTTTACAGACTCAGCAATTAAACGTAGGCCGTAAGCATCTTCGTCTAAACCTTGCCCAAAACCTTGGTATGCCATATCTAAAACAGGAAGAAAACCTACTGATTTTGCAACGTCGGCAACTTGTTGCCACTGTTCGTTATTTAAGTCCATACCACTAGGATTATGACAACAAGCGTGTAATAACACGGCATCATCAGGCGACACTTGTTTAAGCGCAGCTAACATACCGTCAAAATCTAAATTTTTATTTTCGTAATCATAATAAGGGTAGGTTTTTACAATTAAACCAGCAGCCTGAAATAAACCAGTATGGTTTGCCCATGTTGGGTTACTCACCCAAATAGTAGCGCCGGCTTTACATGATTTGATAAACTCAGCAGCAACACGTAAGGAGCCTGTGCCACCCGGAGCAGAAATAGTTCGCGCACGATTTTCAGTTAACACTTTATGTGTTTCACCAAAAATAAGTTTAGCCATTTCATTATTAAAAAGGCTTGAACCGGTTGGACCAATGTAAACTTTACTTGTTTCGTTGTCGGTACGATACTGTTCAGCCGTTTTTACACAATTAAGTACGGTCGTTTCACCGGCTTCATTTTTATAAACGCCAACACCCAAATCAATTTTTTTTGGGTTAGTATCTTCTCGGTATTTAGCTAATAGGCCTAAAATAGGATCGGCAGGCAGCGCTTTTAAACTAGCAAACATGGCTGAAATTTACCTTATATTTTAAGGGTTCAATGTTAATGAATTAACCCTTTTTATTGAAAGAAATAATTAAAAGGCAAGCATAGCTTAAAAGTGCATCAAAATTAAGGATTTTCACGTATATTTATGGACTAATTTTTCCGGTATGTAGGTAAGTTTTATCTTAGGCTTAAAAATTATTCGTTAGTGCGGCAATGAAACCAATTAAGCCACCAAAAACCCCACCCCAAACAACCAACCAACCTAAGTGTTTTTTGATCATCGTTTGAATTATTTCCTTCACTAATTTTGGTGTTAATTCATTAAGACGTTTTTCAATAATATCACTCACTTTTCCCTGCATATTCGCAATCATATCAGGTTGTTCTAATTCGTCGCGTAATAAAGCACTAAACTGCTCACTTTGGGTTATGTCTTGAATGGACACTTTCATCTTTTCAATAAAAGGATCTTTCATCGGTTGCAATGCTTCAGTGCCACCCACCATCGCTAGCATGGGGGCAAATGAGGAGTTTTCTATGACCGAAACTAAACTGTCGAAAGCCGGTGATAAGTCGACTTTTTCTATGATGGGGCTCAAATCAATAGGCGCAGCAGTACCTGAGCGACTTGATAAAAAACGATCGATATTTTCTTTGGTAAAAAATTGCTCCATCATTAACTGACGAATAGCTAATTTGAAATCTTCAAACCGTGCAGGAATAACGCCTGAACCGTATAACCCTGGAACTTTTTCAAAAAGCATGTGGATGGCTAACCAATTAGTGATGGCGCCTGATAACGCAAACAAACCAATGGTAAAAATGAGATGTTGACTTGAAACGTAGCCTATCAGTGTTGCAATTAAGGCGATTATATTGGTGGTGATACTTTTATTCACAGTATATTCCGTATGTTGAATTCGCTTGGCTATAAACGCTATGATAGCATTGAATTTACCTCGCTAAAATAATGATTGGTATTATGTTTGTTCATACGTGATTGAATTAATAGACCATTCTTTTAGACCTTCAGGCGTCATGACACTCAGGTCATCATCCACTTCTTTTTTAATAAGCGCGCGTGCCATCGGTGAATCTATTGAAATATAATCTTTAGCATCCCCATAAATCTCCTCTGGGCCGACAATTCTAAATATTTTAATGTCCCCAGATTCATTTTCTATTTCTACCCAGGCACCAAAAAAAACCTTACCTTCTTGTTGAGGCGAGTAGTCAACAATGGTCAGATCAGGCAACAGTTTTCTCAAAAATCTTACCCGGCCATCGATTTGACGTAAAACACGTTTATTGAAGTGGTAATCAGCATTTTCCGAACGGTCACCCAAACTTGCTGCCCAAGAGACAATCTTTGTTATTTCGGGTCGCTTAACCTTCCATAAATGGTCATGCTCTTTTTGCAGTTTTTGGTAACCAGCACGGGTAATTAATTTAGTTTTCACAGTATAAACTCGTTATTAAAAGGTGATTAAAGTCTATTTAGTTAACACGTCATAATGATACACCTATACCCGCGCTTTTACTTTAATCACAGTGGTAAGACGTCTCTTTTTTATTGGTAGCTTCTTTTTGGCAGAAACGGCAAACTATAAGAACCTAGAAGTAACACCCGCGCCCGAACAAGAGGAGTCATCATGCGAGGCATAATATCAGATAAACTTACTGGATTGATGGAGCAAGCAAACCTTGCGGCTAAAGAAGCAAAAGAAAGTGGCGTACAACTTACTCCGAGCTTAGTGCGGGCAAACCTTGAAAAACTGAGTGTATTTATTGGGGAAGGGCCTGAATTAGCTTTTGTTCAAGAAAGTGCTTTTGTTACCTCAACGCACATTATACCCGTTAGAGTGTATAGCCTTGATCCTGAAGAAGCTTTACCAGTGGTGTTGCATTATCACGGTGGTGGTCATATGTGTGGCAGCATTGAGCTATACGACACTATTAGTCGAAAAATAGCGAAAACGGGGAATTGTGTTGTTATTGCCGTGGAGTATCGACTAGCACCTGAATTTCCGTACCCAGCAGGTGTTGAAGATAGCCAGTATGCTTTAGCGCATTATCAAGAGGTCTTATCAGGCGTAAAATTTACTCAAGAATTAATCATTGTTGGAGACAGTGCAGGCGGTGCTATTTGTACAACCTTGGCAAGTAATAATATCGATAACACAGCGGTTAATATTGATAAACAGATCCTTATTTATCCCAGTGTTGATTACACCATGAGCTGTGCTTCTACAGACGAAAATGGCGTAGGCTTTTTATTAGAAAAAGAAAAAATGATTTGGTATTTTAATCACTACTTGCAACAAAAAGAACAGAGTAAAGAGGCATCGCCCTTGTTTATGCCAATGGCGGCAAGCATGCCTAAAACTCTTATTTTTACGGCGGGCTGTGATCCCCTTAGAGATGAAAGTATCGCCTATGGTCAAGCTTTACGACAAGCAGGTGTTAAAGTAGATCAACATTCTTTTGATGGTATGATACATGCGTACATGTTACTTGATAGCCTAGTTAAAAGTGAATGCGAGGAAACCTATCGAATGATAGGTGAGTTTATTCATTCATAGTTTTACTTGCCTATGTACTTTAGTCAGGAGTTTATTAATAATGTGATTTTCGACTGCACCCTTTGACTGCACCCTTTGACTGCACCCTTCGACTGCTTCGCGCTCAGGGCGAACGGAGATGCTCAGGGCGAACGGAGATGCTCAGGGCGAACGGAGACGCTCAGGGCGAACGGAGATGCTCAGGGCGAACGGTTTATGGTTTGACTGACCACGCCACGCTCCAAAGCGGTGCTAGTGAGTATTCTCACGTCTCCGTTCATCCTGAGCCTGTCGAAGGGCCGAAGGAGCTAAAGCACGGCTGAAATGACATTCTTTCTTAATAATAAATTTTTCCTGATTGATCTACATAGGCATGTATTATTAGGTATCTGAGAGATAAGTATATGAGGAATATAAAGTAATGTTAGTGGGTGATCTGCTCACCCACTAAATAAGAAGTTTGTCATCATGGCGCTTTCATCACGACACGGTATAACGGCTCAGTTATAGTACTTCTTTGGCGGCTCTAAAGGCTTCTTGTGCTGCAGGCGCACCACAATAAACGGCGCTGTGTAGCAGCACTTCTCTAATTTCTTCTTTGGTCGCGCCATTATTGAGTGCGCCGCGAATGTGACCTTTGAGTTCTTGTGGCGCTTTTAATGCGGCTAACATAGCAATGGTGACTAAACTACGCGTTTTACGATCTAAGCCTTCTCTTTGCCATGTTGATCCCCAGCCATGGTCGTTGATGTAATCTTGCATCGGCTGGGTGAAATCATCAGTATTATTCAACGCGCGATCAACAAATTCATCGCCCATTACTTGTCGGCGAACTTGTTCACCTGATGTCTTAGTCATATCATTTTCCTCATAAAATAAAGTATAACGACAGTGTAACGTGAGGCTTTATATTGTCGTTAACATTTTTAAATTTTTTCAATGCCTAGAAGGTTAAAATTACATTCCAGGTAGAATCACTGCCCCTTCAGTTAACGCAATGTTTACTTCTTCGTTAACCGAAGGGGCAATTTTATAATTCGTTATTTATATTGTGTTTGTAAATAATCAAATACGGCACGTATGCCGAAAGCTTCGCCACCTAAAGGCCGACCCGATAAAGTGCGAACATTAAACGCCATCACATCAAAATGTACCCAATTAGTTTCCTTGCGAACAAATTTCTGTAAATAAAGCGCGGCTGTAATCGCTCCACCAAAAGGGGTAGTCGAGCAGTTAGCCATATCGGCAATAGTACTTTTAAACAAGTCATTATAAGGTTGATATAACGGCATACGCCAAACGGGATCACTGATTTTACCGCCAGCGTTAGTGATACCTGCTGCAATCTCATCACAGGTTGAAAAAAAGCCGGGTAATTCTGTTCCTAACGCCACTCGCATGGCGCCTGTTAAGGTTGCAAAGTCGATGATTAACTCGGGAGATTCTTGATCCGCTTCGGTTAGCGCATCACATAAGACTAAGCGACCTTCGGCATCAGTATTGTCTATTTCTACCGTCAAACCACTGCGCGTGGTTAGTACATCACCGGGGCGCATGGCGTTGTTAGATACTGCATTTTCAACTGCAGGAATTAACACGCGTAAATTAATCGGTAACTTATGCGACATAATTAAGTGTGCTAAACCCAGTACATGAGCAGAGCCACCCATGTCTTTTTTCATATTGCGCATACCGGCTGACGGTTTTAAATCTAACCCGCCGCTGTCAAAACATACCCCTTTACCCACTAATGTGACTTTTGGGTGCTGTTTGTTACCCCAAGACAAATCAATCAAGCGGGGTTGGTGAGCACTTGCACGCCCAACGGCATGGATCGTTGGATAGTTTTGGGTGAGCAAATCTTCACCAATAATTTGTTTCAGTGTACCACCAAAATTATCCGCCAGTGCTTGTGCGCTTTCACCTAACTCTTTGGGCATCATATCCGCAGCAGGTGTATTGATTAAGTCACGTACTAAAGCCGTTGCCTCCGCATACTTTATCGCGCTATCCACTAGGCGTTGATCCGTAACGGCTAAGGTGGGTAAAGGCTGTTCTTTTGGACCTGTCGTCACATAACGCGTGTACGTATACGCGCCTATTAGCCAGGCAAAACAAATCGCTTGCTGATGTTTGACTTCTGCGTGTAGCAAGTATTGTCCGGTAGGAAGCTTTTTAATTAAATCACCACAAGCAAAAAAATCACTGGCATCATCAACAACAAAAATCACTTGAGCTAATTCGCCTTGTTCATTGGGGATAAGCGCTAAACCGTTACCTGAAAAGTTTATTTGTGTAAGCCAGTTTTGACTAAAGGATGTCTGTTTTGATAACCAAGACTCGAAAGCGTGTTTTTGTTCAAAGACAAAAAGAGGGGTACCTTGATTTTGTGCTATTAATAACGTCTTCATTTGACTCCTTAGAATTAATTGTATCGGCTTGTTTATTATATTCTACCCTAATTCAATGGGATAATATAAAGATGAAATGTTGCGGTTATTTACTTTATCTATTTACCTTCAATACATTAGTAATCTAATGTGTGCGTAGAAAGACAGTTTCTTTATTCCCTAGGGTATAAAGTTCAATGTCCGCTTAAGTGAGTTTCTGGTATGATCAACAATATTAAAAAATTGGTATCTATTGAACTGGCTATTTTACGCGTTGCCGTCTGCTTCCTTCGACAGGCTCAGGATAAACGGGGTAGTATACCGTTCACCCTGAGCGTGAGGAACGAGTAGCCGAAGGGCGACAGGCTCAGGATGAGCGGAAGAACGGAGAAACGGGATCAGAGTCAGTAAATAATTACCAAATTCTAGCACCAACACCGGAACCGTAAATTAATGTCAGCTATTGCCGAACAAATCGCCCAAGAACTTAACGTCAACACTAGCCAAATCAATATTGCCATCACGTTATTAGACGGCGGTGATACGGTGCCCTTTATTGCTCGCTATCGAAAAGAGGCAACGCAAGGGTTGGACGACAATCATCTGCGTCATTTGGCGCAACGGTTAAGTTACTTACGTGATCTAGAGGCTCGTCGTCAGGTGATATTAACCAGCATTAAGCAGCAAGGTAAATTAACGGCTGAGTTAGCGAAGAAAATTGCTAATGCAGATAATAAAACTCGGTTAGAAGATTTATATTTACCTTTTAAGCCCAAACGCCGTACCAAAGGGCAAATGGCCATCGAAGCAGGAATTGAACCACTGGCTACGCGTTTATTTAATCAGTGGCAGCTTAAGCCAGAACAAGAAGCGTTATCATATGTAAATACATCTGCGGGCTTTGACGATGTTAAAGCTGTGTTAGAGGGTGCCAGTTCTATTTTAGCGGAACGCTTTAGTGAGGATGCCAATTTATTGCAAAAATTGCGTAATCACATGTTAAAACAAGCGCATTTAACCGCTAAAGTCAGTAAAGGGCAAGAGAAGGCGGCGATAAAGTTTCGTGATTATTTTGATCACAGTGAAAAATTGAAAACGGTGCCGTCACATCGACTGTTAGCGATGTTACGAGGACGAAATGAAGGATTTTTACAGCTTAAAATTGATGTTGATCCTGGCCAAGAGAGCGCCAGTGTTTCGAGCGCTGAGCAGATCATCAGCGAACATTTAACATTACGACTTACCGGACAGGCAGCAGCAAATTTTTTAACTAATACGGTGCGCATGGCGTGGAAAAGCAAATTAAGTGTCAGTTTAAGTAACGAGCTTTTAGGCCAACAGCGTGAAAAAGCTGAGCAGCAAGCCATTAAAGTATTTGCGACAAACCTTACTGATTTACTGATGGCAGCACCCGCGGGTGCCAAAGTTACTCTAGGTTTAGATCCCGGCTTACGTACCGGTTGTAAACTTGCCATTGTTGATAGCACAGGTAAGTTATTACATACCACCACTATTTTTCCTCATGCACCGCAAAATCATTGGGATAAGTCAGTACGCACTTTAGTGAATATTTGTCAGCAGTATAAAGTCGAATTAATTGCTATCGGCAATGGTACAGGATCACGTGAAAGTGATCAGTTAGTTGGCGAAGTTATCAGTCAATTTGAGTCGCAAAAACTTCAAAAAATGATGGTGTCAGAAGCCGGCGCATCCATTTATTCGGCCTCAGAATTTGCTGCCAATGAATTTCCCGATTTAGACGTGTCAATACGTGGCGCGGTTTCTATTGCTCGGCGCTTACAAGATCCCTTGGCAGAGTTGGTGAAAATAGATCCAAAAGCGATTGGTGTAGGCCAATATCAACATGATGTGAGTCAGAGTGAATTAAGTCAAAGCCTTGATGACGTGGTGGAAGATTGTGTGAATGCCGTGGGCGTTGATCTTAATAGCGCGTCGGCGGCATTATTAACACGTGTGGCAGGTTTAAATAAAACGATGGCAAATAATATTGTACAGTTTCGAGATGAACAGGGTGCTTTTACCAATCGTAAACAGCTTAAAAAAGTGGCGCGTTTAGGGCCAAAAGCGTTTGAACAAGCCGCAGGGTTTTTACGGATTAGAGAGGGAGACAACCCGTTAGATCAATGTGCCGTTCATCCAGAAACTTATCCTATTGTTGAAAAAATCATTCAACAACTTAACCTTGATAGCGCGAGTTTATTAAATAATAGCGAGCAATTAAAACAAGTTAACATTAATGAATTAGTCACAGAGAAATTTGGTGAAGTAACGATAAAAGATATTATTAGTGAATTAGCCAAACCAAGTCGTGATCCAAGGCCTGAATTTAAAACCGCTACGTTTGCTGATGGCATTAATAAAATGACTGATTTAACCGTGGGTATGATACTCGAAGGTGTTATCTCTAACGTGGCTAATTTTGGTGCTTTTGTTGATATTGGTGTTCATCAAGATGGCTTAGTACATATATCATCGATTACGGATAAATTTATTAATGATCCCAGTGAGTTCGTCAAAGCCGGTGACATTGTTAAAGTCAAAGTGGTAGAAGTGGATGTTGCCCGTAAACGCATCAGTTTAACGATGCGTCTCAATGACAATGTCAGTGAGCAGCGTGCACATGCTAAATCACCATCGACAAATCCAAAGCCTCAACAGACGAAGCAAACCTCAACAGGTAAATCCCCCGCGCCTAACCAAAGAAATCAGCCTAAACGTAAAGCGGCCCCGAAAGCAAAGCCAATCGATAATGCGGCAATGGGTAATGCCTTTGCCGATGCCTTTGCCAAGTTGAAAAAATAGCCCCCAAGCGGGGTTAAGTCTCTTCAATCGAGTTAATACCCTTAACAGGGTAAACCAGCCGAATGTCCCCTGACGTGTGGTTTAAGCCGAGTAAACTGGCTAACGTATAAGACAGTTTATCTTTTGTTATCCTAAAAACGGGCCATAAAAAAAGGGAAGCAAAAGCTTCCCCATAAAACAACCTCGGTTGGAGGTTTACTAACGTAAAGTCGTTAGTTTTTAGCTAGGATAGTTAACTAAAGTACGTATTTTAATGAAACTTGAGCAAAATCAGAATCAATATTTAGGTCATCTCTTGAATAGTTACCTACTTCAACACCTACTGTTAATTGCTTAGTTAAGTTTTTTAACACGTTAAGACTCCATTGGCTGCTTTCCCAACCAGATAGATCAGCTTCTGCATGGCCATAAGTAAGCGTACTTCTTGTGTCTTCTGTCCAGAAATGACGATAAGCGACTAGGTATGAATCAGTTTCTTCAACTTTTTGACCTACGACATCTGTTGCTGAAACAGCACCTACGTAACGACCTATTTCACCGCCGCTGTATTGGAAGCGGAAATCATCTTTACCGATAGTTTTAAGTCGACCGGCAATAGAGTAACCAAAGGCTGATTCCGAATCACCAGTTATACCGTTTGCAGCAGCTACAGCAGTTATAGCAGGTGTAATTGTTACAGGCAGGCCAGTGACAGCATCTAAAACGGTTACAGCATCTGCCGCATTTACAGCAGTTACAGCAGCTACACTCGCAGTGTCTAATTGACGAACTAAACCTGCTACTGAAACATTACCCCAGTCACCTTTGAAGGTATATTTAGCAATAAAATCAGGCATAGAAGATTCGCTATCGTCACCGCCATGAGTGTGAGGGTTTTCTAAAGAAACTTGTAAAGCACCGTTAGTGTAACGCACTTGTGCTTGACGTCCGAATACACCGCCCATAATAGGACCGGCAAAATCAAGGGTTTCAGCAAGGGCACTGGTGTTCATAAATGTAGTCCATGTTTGACCTACAACGAATTTGTCATATTTAATAAACGCATGACGAATACGTGGGTTAGCTGAGTTAGAAATAATTTCATTACCACCGCCTCCCCAAAAATCTAGTTCAATAAAGCCCATTACATCGCCATGGGTATACTTCATGTTAAAGCGAGATTCATTGGCAAACATTCTTGTTTGAGATTTGCTTTCACCGGCATCAACGCCTGTACCAGCACCTAACCAAAAATCGCGATAGGCAACATCACCAGTCACATGGCGAGCATCTACTTTAATGTAGCCACCAAAAGACACTGCATCAGTGTCAGAGGTGTTTACTGTGTAACCGGCATTTGCTGCGCCTGTAGCGACAAGGATTGATGATGCAAGTAATAGTTTTTTAAATTTATTCATTGAGAGTTCCCATTGTGTTGTTGTATTTTGTTTATAAAGCTGAGCTCTTATGTCTCTTTTGCTTCTGTTTTATTAACGCTGTATTACTACAGTACTTTTGAATTTAACGTCAAACTAGCGTCAAATTATTTTCTGCAGATAAGTTAAAATTAATAGCCTTGAAAATATATTGGACTAAAGTCTAGAATGTTACTCGTATGGTAGTCCTTTAGTCTAATCCTTTGTTTTTGTGCTAGTACTTTAGTCGAAAATAGAGGCTTTTCGCTCTATAATCGAGGTGAATTCGCCTTTAAATCCCGTCTAAAAGCGCGCAAATATTGTTTGGTACAAACCGAGTCAATGGAACATAGTGCCTAATTTCACCGCCATAACATTTCACCGGTAGCGTTTAATTATTGCCAGTGTTGATATGTCTTCCTATATAGCCAAGTGCTTGTTGTTACCCTTTATAAAATAATATCGTTGAGTAATACCTTATCAGTATTGGCTTTGTTTGCCATTTGAGCAAGTAATAATTCAGCTGTGGCAATGGCATCATTTAACGCATTATGGCCATCGTGAGGGGGGAGTTGATATTGACTGCGTAAATTTGATAAACGTAATTCAGACGGATCATAAGCTATATCGCGTTTATCCAATTGTCGTTTTGCCACTACTAAAGTATCAATCATAGGGAACTCCGGGATAAAACCATACAGTTCAAGGCAAGCTTGTTGTAAAAATTGCCGTTCAATTCTGGCGAAATGCACTAACATTACTTTGCCTGCTAACGCTTTTAATAGTTGCTCTACTACAATACCTAGTGGTTGACCTTGTTCTTTTTGATCATCGGTAATTTGATGTATTATCACGTTACTTTCTGCCAGTTGTGTTTTCGCTTTAATTATTTGATGGTAACTGGAATTCAATTTTATTTGCGCGTGCTGTAGTGACACAAAACCCACACTGAGTAACTTATCGGCTTTAGAATCAAGTCCGGTGGTTTCAAAATCTACGGCTAATATAGGCAGTTCAGCTAGCGGGGTGTCAAGTGCAGGAAAAGGCACCGACAAAAAATCGTGTAAAGGGCCGCTTGGCACTTTTTTTAAGAGTTTTTTTCGTTTGGCTTCATAGCCTGCAAACCAATTGATTAGTGTATTAATAGCCATTAAAAGCTCGCTTGTCTTGCGTCTTGCAGTGTTTTGATCACTTTGAACGCATCTTTTAAATGCTCTCGCTCTAATTTTGATAATTCTTTTGGGGATAAGTAGTTGTCAGGCTCTAGCCCTCGCATCAACTGATTGGCTTGGTGTTTTACGCGTAAAACGCCTAAAAACTCATACGCATCAATAAGGTTGTCTGCCGATGATTGGGTAATAGCCGCAGAGCCTGCCGCGTGTTTAATGCGTTCAATAGTATTCACCGCGCTAACGCCTTCAGAAAGTGCATAAATACGCGCAAGATCAACAATAGGCGCAATGCCATTATGTTTAAGATCTAAGGTGTCTTTGTGTTTACCATCTTGCTTTAAAACAAAATCACGGAAAAAGCCAAGAGGGGGGCGTAAGCCTAACGCATTTCTTGATAAGTGGGCGATAAACAAACTACTTTTTTGCGTTTTTTTGAGTAAGTTTTTACGAACAGTGCCCAGTAAACTGGTCTCTCCACAAATGGTATCTAAATCAAAAAATACACTCGCATTTAATAAGGCTTCTGGGGTGGGTGTATCAACCCAACGATCAAAGTATTGTTGCCACACTTTTGTGGGCTGACGCCATTTGGGGTTGGTTGCCATTATATCGCCAGGGCAATAAATAAACCCACAGCTAGCTAAGCCATCACACACAAAATGGGCTAACTTTTCAAACCATGCATCATCGTCTGGCTTCATAGAATCACAAATGATGAGGCCATTGTCTTGATCTGAATGGGCTAGTTGTTCTTGTCTTGCTTGTGATCCGGCTGCAATCCATGCGTAGGGAACGGGTGCTTGACCATATTTTTCTTCGGCCATTTCAATTAAACGTTTAGTAAAAGCCATTGTTATGGCACTAATAGTTTTACCCACATAATCCGCACTAGTGCCTAATTTCGCTAAGCGAATTTGTAATTTTGGCAGTAACTTACTAATTTCTTTTAATTCTTCTCTATTTTTCGCTTTATGGATAATACTAGAGAAATTGACGGCATTATGGCCTTCATTATTCATTAAATCAGTGGTCGTTATCATACCAACGACTTCGCCCTGCTCTGTAACGGGTAAATGGTGTATATGCTTGGCTGTCATGGCCATTAAAGCATCGTAAGCATTGCTTTTTATATCAATAGTGTTGACGTTACGGGTGATTATTTCACTGATTCTGGTCGTTGTAGGTAAACCTTCGGCTACGCAGCGACGACGAATGTCTTTATCAGTGACTATGCCAATAAAGGTTTTGTTATCAAGTACCACTAAGCAAGTATAGCCATGTTCGGTCATTTTTATTGCCGCAGCTTGAATACTTTGAGTAGCGTCGATGCCAACGACAGGCGAATGATAAAAATCACTCACGGAGGTATTCATCAAAGAAGACGAAATGACAGCCTCTTCATTAACCTTAGACATTCTTTGTTTGAGTCGTTGCGCTGAGTTATAGCTGAAATAGTCATCAATACTTGGGAATTGTTTAGTCAGCTCACGTATCACTTCGCAATTAAGGCTATAGATTAAGCAGTCTTCGTCAGCTTGTATTAGTCGTTGCTCTCTTTGTTGAATATTATTTGGTAGGTGTAATATTTGTTTACAAAATTCGGTGCATAAATCGCCTTCTCCTAAACGAGAAATTAGCTCATCATTGCTAGTCGAACAACTGAGTGCACCTTTGCGGATAATATATAAACGCGGATCAATGATACTGTCAGGCGGTAAGGTGTCGCCTTTACGCACGTAATTAATACTTAACTCGCGTATTAGCCTAGCAAGGGCCGGTTGAGGTAAGCTGTCAAAGGGAGGAATACTTTTTATAAAGCGTGAGATTTCAGAAAGTTCAATATCCATTATTAGTGTTGCCTGCATCTATGAGAACCTGTAGGTTAGCATCCGAGCTAAAGCTATACCTATGCTTACTACCTTGGGTAGTAGTGATTAATTTAGAGTGGTATGCCTGTGCAGTCAACCATCTAAATGAGTAAAACGCTAGAAAGCCCCTTAATACCGGTTGTTTACCCGTGTAGCGCCTTATAAAATGCGACTATAGTCAGTAATCTAGACTAAAGTGTAATATCCGAAAAAAAAAAACCTTGATAGATTAGCAACAGTAAAAGTTGAATATGGATTTTTGTCTCTGCCTTGTATGTATTTAAGGTAACGGACAGCAATCTATAACCACACTTTTTCTGAGAATTATTACATTAAGTGTTTTTCAATAATATTAGCGTAAAAATAATATTAAACGTTAATTCCGTAATAAAAATTAAAACAACGTCGTTAGGAGACTATTGTGGAAAATAAAGAAACATATTGGTCGGAAAATATCCGTATCATCTTTATCTGTCTTGCAATCTGGTTTGTAGTTTCATTTGGTTTTGGCTTACTACTTGTAGAGCCGCTAAATGCAATTCAATTAGGTGGATACAAACTTGGTTTTTGGTTTGCGCAGCAAGGTGCTATTTATTCATTTCTTGGTTTAATATTTTGGTATGGCCACAAAATGAATGTCCTTGATAAAAAATATGCACAGGAGAGCAAATAATGGAAGAGTTAAAACTCTATACTTACATCGCAGTATTTGGCACATTTGCATTATACTTTGCGATTGCTTGGTGGGCTCGTGCGGGTTCAACCAGTGATTTTTACGTAGCGGGCGGTGGTATTACCCCAATGCAAAATGGTATGGCAATTGGTGCCGATTGGATGAGTGCAGCGTCATTTATTTCAATGGCTGGTTTAATTGCTTTCTTAGGTTACGGTGGCTCAGTTTTCTTAATGGGTTGGACAGGTGGTTATGTATTACTAGCCATGCTACTTGCACCTTACATGCGTAAGCATGGTAAGTTCACAGTACCTGAATTCATTTTTGATAGATATTACTCAAAAACTGCGCGTATTGTTGCAGTGGTTTGTTTAATTATTGCATCAATCACTTACATCATCGGTCAAATGAAAGGTGTGGGTGTTGCTTTCTCTCGCTTCTTAGAAGTTGATTACGGTTTAGGCTTAGGCATCGGTATGTTCGTTGTTTGGGTATACGCTGTACTAGGTGGTATGAAAGGTATTACTTACACGCAAATCGCGCAGTATGTAGTAATGATTTTTGCTTATACTATTCCAGCAATCTTTATTTCATTCCAACTAACGGGTAATCCAATTCCACAACTAGGCTTAGGTAGTACTTTAGCTGATGGTAGTGGTGTTTACTTACTTGATAAATTAGATCTTGTTGTTACTGAGTTAGGCTTTAAAGAATATACAACGGCTAACTTAGGCGGCACATTGAATATGTTCGCTTATACTATCTCTCTTATGATTGGTACTGCGGGTCTACCCCATGTAATTATGCGCTTCTTTACTGTTCCTTCAGTACAAGCAGCACGTCAATCAGCAGGTTATGCACTAGTTTTCATCGGTTTACTTTACACCGTTGCTCCAGCAGTTGGCGCTATGGCTCGTCTTAACTTGATGAATACTATTGAACCTGTAGCAGGTGAAAACCTTGCTTATGCTGAACGTCCTCAATGGTTCAAAGACTGGGAAAAAACTGGTTTATTGAAATTTGAAGATAAAAACGGCGATGGCTTAATTCAGTATACATCTAATAAAACAGATGCTCCGATAACCATTACAGGTTCGATTTCTGGTAAAGAGATTGTATTACTTCCAAATGAAATGGTTAAAGTTGACCGTGACATTATGGTACTAGCTAACCCGGCAATTGCTAATTTACCTAACTGGGTAATTGCTTTAGTTGCTGCTGGTGGTCTAGCGGCTGCGTTATCTACTGCGGCTGGTTTATTGTTAGCAATTTCTTCATCTATCTCACATGATTTAATGAAAGGGGTATTAACACCTGACTTATCAGAGAAAAATGAATTACTTGCAGGTCGTATCGTTATGACTATAGCAATATTAGTTTCTGGTTATCTTGGTATGAATCCTCCAGGATTTGCTGCAGGTACGGTTGCATTAGCCTTTGGTTTAGCGGCATCAAGTATCTTCCCAGCATTAATGATGGGTATTTTCTCTAAGAAAATGAGTGGTACAGCAGCAGTTTCTGGCATGTGTGCTGGTATCGGTATAACTATGCTTTATGTGTTCCAACATAAAGGTATTATGTTTATCCCAGGTACTTCATTCTTAGGTGATTCAGGTCCTAACTGGTTCTTTGGCATATCGCCTAACGCTTTTGGTGCAGTTGGCGCACTAGTTAACTTTGCAACAGCTTTCATCGTTCTTCAGTTTACTGGTCCAGCTCCAGCACATATTCAAGCACTTGTTGAAAATATGCGTGCTCCAGGTGATGCTCCGGCAGCACACGATCACTAAGATGATAAGTTCAATATTTACTGATTAAATATTGAATAAAATCTAAAGAATAAAAAGCTAGACGGCAATTTTTTAAAGAGTCGTCTAGCTTTTTCTGTTAAATTACCTCCCTGTTATAATAAATAGATAATAAATAGAAAATAATATGAATAAACATCTTAAAGTTGCTTTTATGGTTGCTCCTATTCTTGCTGTATTAGGTTTTGTTGGCGCGGACTTCTACAAGGAAAGTGAAGCCGATAAAGAAAAATTTATCCAGTTAGTACCAGAAGGGCATTGCGATATAATTAATAACAGTTGTGTACTTAAATCAGGTGAGTTTAAAGTGAATATTTCTGATGAAGAGGGTATTACAGAGGTTAACTCTACTTTTCCATTAGATACCGCAACGCTATTTTTAGTGGATAAAGACGACAATATGACCGCTTACCCATTAGGTATGCAAAAAAGTCCTTATTATTGGCGCAGCAAAACACACCTAAACAGTTTTGTTCCTAATAAAGGTGATAGTTACAAATTACGTTTGATTGCTAAAATTAAGGGTGGTGAATATATTAGTGAGTTTACTACTGAAACGACTAAGTAAAGGCGAGTCATCAATTTTTAGTGATAAGTGAAGCGCATACCACTGTTTTTTTGCATGTTTGAATAGTACGGCTGTATCTTCAGTGATATCTTTGGCTAGCACTTTTTGGTGATAAGTATTGAAATACCACAAGGCATTAATAAAGTAACAAAATAATAGATAATGATTGAGTAATTCTAGATCAACACATACAGACGATTGAGTCTCGTATTGCTCAATAGTTCTTGTACGGTCATTATTATCCAAACTGTTCACGGCAATAAACATTGCTAAATCATATTCAATTGGCGCAATACAGGCGCATTCATAATCGACTAACCAAGTGTTTTGCGCTTGATTCATTAATACATTACTAAAATTCAAATCACCATGACAACAAACATTATTTAGACTGATAGTCAGTGGTTCTAGAATCAATTCTGCAAACTGGAATAGCGCTGCTTTTTGTCGTGTTGAGTAGTGTGGGTTATTCAAAAGAGATTCAATAATATCTGCGGTGGATAGTTCAGCAGGTATTACATTTAGCTGATGACATTGCACCATCAACTTAATCGCATGCTTGATTTTCTCATCAGCTCTTAATGTACTTAGCGCTAAATTGTCAGTATCAATAAAATTACTGATAAGCCAATGTTGATCATGATAAATAACGCTCGGGCCAAGGTCTGATTTACCAGCACATTCAGCCACCAATACTTCTGTATTATCGCTGAGCGTTTTAGCAAAATAGACCTTGTTATCAGCATATACTTTAAAACAGTGTTGACTGAACCCTGACGCGATTATTGAAATACTGTCTACCTGGGTAAAACAAGGTAAAGCGCTGATCGCATCTTTCACTGTGTTAACCCGCAACTATGTCAGATAAATTTATTTTATTTATTTTTGATTCTTTATAAATAGCGTGCCACTTGAGGTATCCATAGCTGGCAATAATGACATAAATGATGAATAACACAGTGGTAGGTACCAAGCCTTTTTCTATATAAAGGTAAATAGAAGCAGCATCAATGACTACCCAATACAACCAATTTTCGAGTACTTTTTGAGTGACTAAATACGTGGCAAAAACGGCAAAAACCGTGGTAAAAGTATCAAGATAAGGAAAAGCTGCGGGGGTATAATTAGCTATAACGTAACCTAAAATAAAAGAAATTACGGTTAGTATAAGGCAAACTTTTAAATGACTGTTAGCTGACCAAGAAACTATCGCTAACGGCGTATTTTTTGTTGGTTGATTTTGAGTAGCACTTGTCGATGTGTTTTTCTGCCAAGCCCAGTAACCATAAACTGCCATCACTAAATAATAAACATTGAGTGCACTGTCCATTAATAGCAGTACATCATAAAAAATAATGGTATATAACGCGGTACTTATAAAAGCAGCAGGCCAGCACCACAATGAACCTTGAGCGGCTAAAATAATATAGGCAAGAGCAAGTAACATGGCAACTAGTTCTAACCAAGGGAGAGTCGTTAGGTAATCACCTAAATTAACAAATAAATCAAACACTAACTTTCTGCTTCTACTTGTGAACGATCACCATTAATAAATTTGCAAACAAATACGGCTGCACTTGTTGTACTGTGAACCTGTTTAATCTCGTGCATTACATTGCTTACGGCTAGATCATAATCACCAAACACTTGTGTGCTCATACCATTAGTGACAACGGTTAAGCCATCAACCTGACGAAGGCGCTTAATAAAGGTCCATATTTCATCTTTGAAATTATCCATGGCTAATGGGTATAAACTTAATTCGATTGATATTTTCATAAAATTCCTAATTGTTAAGTAAGAGGTAGCGCTTTGTTTTTATTACCACTTGCCTATTGACCCTTCGACCCTTCGACAAGCTCAGGGCATACGGTAGCTCAGGGCATACGGTAGCTCAGGGCAATTCGCCGTTCATCCTGAGCTTGTCGAAGGGAAAGGGTTGAAAGCTTAGAATTGATAATCTAACGAAGCACCAAAGACAAGCGGCTCAGCTAACTGGGTATATTGTTTAGCAGTATAACCATCTTTTGGATCGTTACCAAAATAAAAACCACGGTTAGCATAGTCTTTATCTGTTAGGTTACGCGCCCAAATTTTAACTTGGTAATTATCAATTAAGTAACTGACAGAGGCATTGAGTAAAGTAACGGACTCTGATTTTTCATTGTGACTATCGGAAAAATAGTATTCATCTTTACCGTTAACAGAAACATTGATTAACCAATGGTTGTTAGGCGTTATGTTCATACCTAAGTTAAATTGATAATTTGGGGCATGGGCTTGCTCACGACCACTTAAAGAAACGCCTTGAGCATTAATGAAATTATTAAACTCAGTATCTAATAAACCGACCGAACCGTAAAATTCTAATAAATCGTTAGTCTGCCAATTAGCTTCTATTTCAATACCTTTATTCGAACCTGTAGCTGCATTACCCAAATAATCTATGAATTCAGAATTACCAACTCCACGCGTAATAGTTTGTGAGCTTTTAACCTGCATGTCGGTTCTGTCCATATAAAAAATAGCAGAGCGAATAAAGGCGGCATTATCAAATAAGGAGACTTTGTAACCTAACTCATAATTGACTACGTATTCGGGATCAAAGGTACGTAAATCGTTAGGTAAGCTACCATCGGTATTTGAACCACCTGCTTTATAACCACGGTTGATTGAGGCATACCAAAAACTGTCTTCATTTTGCATGTACGTGAGTACTAACTTACCACCAATCATTTTATCATCAATGCTATCAAAAAAATCGTCTGAATTAATATAATCAGCACTACGTTGTTCAACGCGCAGCCCAGTACTCAATGACCACTGGGCGTTTAGTTGGGTATCCAGCTGACCATAAATAGCGACTGACTGCGTGTTAAAAGTGGAATTGAAATCATTGTCTAAATAAGTATATTGACGAAGTAAATCTTCATCATCTTGTTTGAAATATACACCCACAACCCAATCGGTTGAACCATTGAATAATTTACTACTGTTGTTTGATAAGGCCCTTAACTCAAGCGTTTGGATAGATTTATCGCGAAAATAATAATCTTGAGATGAATATTCCCAATAAGCATAATCTTGGTTTTCAATATTGGCCGGATCAGAAATGCCCGTATAAGCCCAATCTTCATCATAGCCATAAGCAAGATCTGACTCTGCAGTACTAACCAGAGCTATTAACGTCAAGGCGTTAAAACCTTGATAGATAAAGTTAGCAGAAAAAGCAGAGGTTTTTTGACTATCTTCTCCCGGTTGATCAGAAAGAGTTTCGCGAGTGTTATCCAATGAAAAGGCATCATAACCATTATCGAAATCAAAGTAGAAAGCGGCTAAATCTATGGTAAGATCGTTACTTGCTTCTATTGATAATTTGCCTCTGAGGATAGTTTCATCACGGTTGTTAGTATTATCTTTAGCTAAATAGGTATTATCAATAAAACCATCACTTTTATATTGATTAGCTGCTAGGCGATAATTCACAGCGTCTGTTGCTGGGCCTGAAAGCGCTAGCCCTAGGCCGTAACTGTCATAGTTACCTGCATCTAGTTTAATCGCACCTTCAAATTCATCCGTTGGTGTATTTGTTGTAATATTTATTAGTCCTGCTAACGCATTTGCGCCAAAACGTGTGCCCTGTGGTCCACGAAAAACTTCTGCTTGTTGCACATCAAACAGATTGGCAATACTACCGATACCGGTAAAATCCACTCCATCGATAATCATGCCCACAGAAGGGTTAATAGGCTCTTGAAATTGACTACGTTCACCAATACCACGAATTTGATAATAACGGGCACGTTGTGAGCCGCTAGCAAAATTAACGTTGGGGCTAGCCGCTATCAATTCTTCAAGATGTTGAGCATTGCGTTGTTTTATTTCAATATCAGTTAATACCGATAATGATGCAGGTGTTTTCAATAAGTTTTGTTGACGAAAGTCACTGCTAACTGTAATTACTTCAATAGGAGCTTTTGTTGTTGGCTCTTCATTGGCAGTAGCGCTTAAACTACAAATTAATGCAGAAGAAACAGCGAGTGTTAGTGTAGATTTGGTAAAATTCATAAAGATCTCATAAGTAAAATATACTATGGGATCCGGCACTGGGAGGTTATCTTGAATAGACTGTGATTTGATCACTAACCATTCCTACGCCGGTTATATTAATCGATAACTGTTAAATTATTGACTAATTCCCGTCCAGGTTCAAAGGGTTTGTTGATATCATCAACATCTCAGCGATTGGAACTTTATTTTACAAAAATAAAATCGCACTCCTTGGTTTCGATGGCAGTTTAGCAAAGTTTTTAGATGGCTGCGCAACTATTTGACGACAAATAGCTAAAAGTCGTCTTTATGAGGATGTAACTAGTTAGATATATTGGTATTCTTTAGTACGCAGTTTTAGGTTCTGATCTGGTTCAGAATGACAATGATAGAGAGTCACTATGTTTCCCAATTGGCAATTAGTCAGTATCAGTTTACTTTACATTGGACTGTTGTTCTTTATCGCCTTTTTAGGGGATAAATATAAGCATCAATTAGCGCAAAAAGCGCAAGGAATTATTTATGCGTTAACGCTAGGAGTCTACTGTACTTCATGGAGTTTTTTAGGAACAACAGGGCAAGCAGCTACTAATTTTCTATCACATATTCCTATTTATCTTGGGCCAATACTCTTATTTATTTTAGCTTGGCCATTTATTCAGCGTATTATTCGCGTGAGTTTAAAACTCAACTTAACCTCTATTGCTGACTTGCTAGCAGCACGTTTTGGTAAATCACATAATCTTGCCATTATGGTGACTATTGTTGCGTTTGTCGGCACCATGCCCTATATAGCTTTGCAATTAAAAGCCATGGTGTATACCTTTCAGCAGTTACAAATTGATCAAAGCTTAAGTCATTGGCACATTGGTTTGGTGGTCAGTTTAGTATTAGTTATGTTTACCATTTTATTTGGTATTCGAAATATTGATGTCACTGAGCGACATCCAGGAGTGATGTTGGCAATCGCCTTTGAATCTTTAGTAAAACTTTTTGCTTTTGTTGCCGTGGGGCTATTTGTTTGTTTTTCGTTATTTGACTCGCCCTTAGATATATGGGAGCAATCGAGTGCAAGTTTGAAATTTGAACAGCAAATGAATGTGGAAAATATTAGTGCCATGTTAGGTATGTTAGTCATTGTGATGGCGGCATTCTTATCGTTACCTAGACAGTTTCAAGTGATGGTAGTTGAGCTGAAAGATCAAAAAGACACTTGGTTAGGTCGGCGTATATTTCCTGTTTATGTGCTTTTATTTGCTTTTTTTGCCGCGCCGTTAGGCTTGGCGGGGCAATTACTCTTAGGTGATACCGTTCCTTCTGATGCCTACGTTTTGTTTTTACCCAGCATTGGAGGGCAGACATGGTTGACCTTATTAACTTTTCTTGGCGCGGTGTCAGCTGCCAGTTCTATGGTCATAATCTCGGCTATTGCGTTAAGTACCATGCTCAGTAATGAAATTGTTTTTCCTATGCTTTATCGCAAACAAAAGGTAGCACAAAGTAATTACGATAATTTTAGAAAACGCTTATTAAACATACGTAAGTTTTTGATATTCTTTGTGATCATGTCAGGATACGGTGTGTTTGTGATGGCTTCTCCTGATACGTTATCGTCATTAGGTGAGGTGGCTTTTGGTGCTTTTGCACAGCTTACGCCTGCCTTAGTGGTGGCTTTTTATTGGCGACGAGCTAGTTTAATGGGCGTTTATGCGGGCATATTAGTGGGCTTTATTTTATGGTTGAGTTTAAACTTTTTACCCCAGTTTGGCTTGTATGCGTCGCCTTTTGCTGAAGGTATTTTACCCGCTAAAACGACGGCAACCCTATTTAGTTTAGCGGCCAACATCATTGTGATGTGGGCGTTGTCACAGATAAGCCGACAAAGTGTACAAGAGAGAGTACAAGCCTCATTGTTTTTAGAGTGGCAATCACCCGCCTTATCAAGAGTAGAGAATAAACGTCAGCTTGATGTGAGCGAATTAGAGCTGTTAGCTTCTCGCTTTGTTGGCGAGCTTAAGGCGAAGTCGAGTTTTAGTTTATTTCTTTCAGCCAATGATAAAACGCAACTAGGTAATGTGATTTATAATCAACTTTTACTGCAACACACTGAAAACACTTTAGCTACGGTCATGGGTGCGTCATCAGCACGTTTGGTATTATCTTCAGCGCTAAATGGCAGAGATCTTGCCCTCGATGACTTGGCGGTATTGGTTGAAGATGCTTCAAGTCAAAAGCAGCAATTTTCACAAAATTTATTACAGAGTGCGATAGAAAATGCCAGTGAAGGTATGTCGATAGTAGATGAAAATTTAAAACTGGTCGCATGGAATAAGAAATATTTAGACTTATTTGATTACCCTTCTGAAATTGTTTATGTGGGTTGCCCTGTCGAATCATTGATTCGTCATAATGTGAAATGCGGTTTTTGTGGTGTAGGTGATATTGATAAGCAAGTCTACAGACGTCTTGAATATTTGCGCCAAGGCAGTCCTCATAGCTCAGAGAGACAACAAGCCAATGGGCAAACTATTCGCATTGAAGGCAATCCATTACCTGATGGTGGTTTTGTTATGTTGTTTTCGGATATCACTGCGTATCGTCAAGCCGAGCAAGTATTAAAAGAAGCGAATTTAGATTTAGAAACGCGAGTATATGAGCGTACACTTACGTTAGCCAAAACCAATGAAGCATTAGCGACAGCCCACGAGAAAGCGGAACAAGCCCATCTTAAAAAAAGCCAATATTTAAAAGCCTGTAGCCATGATTTAATGCAGCCTTTGGAAGCTGCTCGTTTGTTTACTTCTGCATTAACCGAGCAACACAGTTTATTGCCGGAGCAACAAAGGCAAGTAGATAATATTGATAGATCCCTTAAAGCGGCAAATGACTTATTAGCTGATTTATCTGAAATTTCGCGTTTAGAAAGTGGCAATATCAAACCGCTTGTGAAAACTTTTGCCTTAAATGACTTGTTTCAAGATTTAGACCAAGAATTCTCTGCTTTGGCTGGCGATCAAGGTGTTGAATTTAAATTAGTGAAAACTAAGCTTTGGGTTAAATCTGATCAACACTTATTAAGGCGAATTATTCAGAACTTAGTAGGTAATGCCTTTCGTTATGCTAGCCCCGGTAAAGTGTTATTGGGTGCACGGGTGTTTAAGGGGCATGTTTTTATTCAAATATTAGATAATGGTCCAGGGATTCCTTTAGAAAAACAGGAGCTAGTTTTTGAGCAATTTACGCAATTAGACACTGTTACTAGCCATTCAAGTAGAGGCTTAGGTTTAGGTTTAAATATTACTCAGTCATTAGTGCAGTTATTAGGACATTCATTAAGTTTACAGTCGAGAGAAAACCAAGGGTGTAAATTTTCTATTTCGGTAGAAAAAGCAACTAAATTAATGATAAAACCAACAACAGTAATGCCGACAATGAGCATGGGCTTAAAAGGTATCACGGTGTTGTGTATTGATAATGATCCCGATGTATTAAGTGGTATGGTTGAATTACTGTCGGCATGGGAATGTAATATTTTTGCTGCTGATTCACGTGAAACAGCATTGCAAGAATTTGCTAACCATCAACATGAGATTGATATTTTATTAGTTGATTATCAATTGGGCTATCAATCTGGCTTACCAGCAGGTCATCAAGCTGATGGGTTAACCCTAATTGCGGATATGCGCCGAGAGAGTCATCATTATATACCGGCGATATTAATTACGGCGACTTCGGAGCAAGGCATTGAGGATAAGGCACAAAATGCCGATGTTGGTTTTATGCGTAAGCTGGTTAAGCCTGCAGCACTTAGAGCGATGATGAGTGCTAAGTTAGCGAAGAAGTTACAAGATGATTATGGCTATTAGTGGTGATTAACGATTGGGCTTTAGTTCAAAAGGGCGTAATAAATTACGCCCAACACTTACGTTGACTTAAACCCTGCTTCGGATAAGTCTAATTGAGCAATAGCGATAACCGCTTGAGTTCTGTTTCGTACATCTAATTTCCGAAATATTGCGGTAGCATGCGCTTTTATCGTGGCTTCTGAAACATGGAGATCATAAGCAATTTGTTTATTGAGCAAACCTTGGGCAAACATCATTAATATACGGTATTGCTGTTGAGTTAAGCTCGCTACACGTGAGGATATATCACAATTTTCATGATCTTCTTTACTGTGTTTAAATAAGGTAGGTAACCAAATCTCACCGGACAAAACGGTCATGATAGCTGAAAAAATATCATCACCAGGCGTCGATTTTGGAATAAACCCAGCGGCCCCATACTTCATCGCTTTGCTAATAGTCACATTATCCTCATGTGCTGAAATAACGACCACAGGAATTTGAGGAAAGTGGTTACGTACATAAATAAGCGTACTAAATCCATGAGCACCAGGAATATTTAAATCTAGTAATAAAAGGTCACTGTCGCTATTTTCTTGTAGTTGTCGCTCAAGTTCTGAGATTGTTGCTGCCTCAAGCCAGTAAATGTAATTTAGTTTGGGTTTTAATGTGCCTAATAGTGCTTGTCTAAATAAAGGGTGATCATCAGCAATTATTATTTTTTGTGGCTGAATCATAAAATATTTCCTCATTAGTGATTTAGTCAGTCTAACGGAATAATAGCAGATAACCAATCATACTTATTTTTTATCTGTTATTTCAGTCGTTTATTTTTGGTGCTTTTGCTAATACAGCCGTCAGTAATTTCCAATATTGTGCCACGGTGGCTATTTCTATTTTTTCATCGGGTGAATGGGGGAACTTAATCGTTGGTCCAATTGAAACCATATCCCAGTGAGGGTAAGCAGTCTTGAATAAGCCACACTCTAAACCCGCGTGAATAACCATTACGGCAGGTATTTTACCAAATAGTTCTTGATAGGTATTACGTACCATTTTCATTATGGCGGAGTCAGTATCTGGTTTCCAACCGGGATATGCGCCACTAAATTCTATATTAGCGCCAGCTAATTCAAATACAGACTGAACGGTGCGTTGGGTTTCTAAACGACCATCATCATGTAAGCTACGAATAAGTACTAAGGCATTGAGCTTTTTTCCACGGGTGTGAATAACACCAAGATTTAATGAGCTTTCTACTATGCCGTCGATATCATCACTCATGCGAATAACACCATTAGGACAAGCATTTAGTGCACGTAAAATATTACTTTGTGTTACGCGACTCCAACACTGTGCAAAGTCTTCTGGGGAAATTAATAGCATATCAATAGTAGTTTCAATGGCACTTAAGTTAGCTTTGATGGTCGATAGATAGTGTGCTAATTCAGTTTTTAATGGTTCTATTTGGTCTTTAGCGATAATAAAGCTAGCATTGGATTCACGTGGAATAGCATTACGCAGGCTACCACCGTTAAGCTCGGTTAAGCGAATATCAAACTGATTACTGGCATCAAGCAAAAAACGTACTAATAACTTGTTCGCGTTGGCGCGTCCGGTGTGAATATCAACACCGGAGTGGCCACCTTTTAATCCAGAGAGTGATAAATTAAAGGCTTGATAATTATGAGGAGCGTCTTCAAATGCTAATTCGAAACTAGCGGAGCCGTCAATGCCGCCAGCACAACCCATATAAACTTCACCTTCTTGCTCCGAGTCGGTATTAATTAAAATATCACCGTCGAGCCATCCTGCTTCTAAGCCAAATGCGCCACTCATACCCGCTTCTTCATCGATAGTAACCAACACTTCAATTGGCCCATGGGGAATATCATTACTTGCTAAGACAGCTAAAGCCGAGGCTAAACCAATACCGTTGTCTGCACCTAAGGTTGTGCCATCAGCGGTTACCCAGTCGCCATCAATTTCGTTGATAATATAAGGGCGAATAGGGTCAGTTTTAAAGTTGTGTTCAGTATCGTTATTTTTTTGTGGAACCATGTCCATATGCGCTTGTAAAATAATACCTTGGCAATCTTCCATTCCTTGAGTTGCTGATTTTTTGATAAATAAGTTACCAATAGCATCTTCTTTGATGGATAAACCAAGCTCCTTTGCCCAAGATTGGATCCATAGAGATATTTTCTGCTCATGCTTAGATGGGTGAGGAATGCTGCAAATTTTTTCAAATAATTGCCACAAATTCGCTGGCTTAAGATGTGATAATGTGCTCATGTGTTTTCCGGAATAATATTGTTTGCTATGGGTTAATTCGGATCATCCATCGCTTGCCCTTCCTTCGACTGCTTCGCGCTCAGGATGAACGGAGTGTTTACCGCT
>CAJXQM010000020.1 GCA_913058145.1 uncultured Colwellia sp. | reverse complement strand
CGCTTGCCCTTCCTTCGACTGCTTCGCGCTCAGGATGAACGGAGTGTTTACCGCTTGCCCTTCCTTCGACTGCTTCGCGCTCAGGATGAACGGAGTGTTTACCGCTTGCCCTGAGCTTGTCGAAGGGTTACTTACTTGCCATTAAAAATTGCCATTGTTCATTAAAGTCATTGCTTGGTTTTTTATCAAAGCCAGAACGAACATACTGACAAATTTTTCCTTCAGCAAAAGATACTAAAATGTTAGCAAGGGCTTGCTCGCTGATACTAAAGGTTTTACCTTCACGTAATTTTCGTTCACGTAATACTTGTTTAAATTGAGATTCAAGCTTTTCAAAAAATTGATGTACTCGGCTGTGTAAACGTTCATTCTCGCCCATTAAGGCATCACCTGACAATATACGACACATGCCAGGATTACGCTCGGCAAAAATCAACAACACATGTAAAATATGATGGCAGCGCACTAGCGTTTCTTTGTGGTCGGTTAAAATTAAATTGATGCGCGAGAAAATTGAGTCTTCAATAAAGTCAATTAAGCCTTCAAACATACGCGCCTTCGATGGGAAGTGGCGATATAATGCGGCTTCGGATACGCCCACTTTCGCTGCTAACTTTGCCGTCGTAATTCGTTGGCCAGGGCTTGATTCCAACATAAGGGCTAAGCACTCTAAAATTTGTTGCTTGCGATTAATTTTTTGCACAGGTTTTTGTGTGCTTTTGAGGCTAACGGACATAGTAAGATGTTCTCTATTTAATAATTATTATTGTTTAATTATATTTAGTGCTACTTTGCTAAATAATATTGGTTAATTAATAAGACTAATTTTTTGGCGACAATCTGCTTATTGGCTAAAGGTATTTCAGTTTTATCCATAGCGCTAAATAACGTTAACGCGTTATTATCACTGTTAAAGCCTTGTCCTGATTTTGAAACATCATTAGCTGCAATTAAATCAAGATTCTTGCGCATTAATTTACCACGCGCATACTGTTCTACATTTTGTGTTTCCGCAGCAAAACCAACAATAAAGGGTTTATCGGTTAAACTGGCCACGTCGGCAACAATATCATGATTTTTGACTAACTCAAGTTGCATGGCATCATTTGTTTTCTTGATTTTTTGTTCGGCAATATTAGCAACGCGATAATCAGCTACAGCGGCACAAGCAACAAAAGTAGTGCATTTTTTGGCATAGTTAAGTGCTTGATTATGCATTTCTTCAGCGCTAATCACTGATATTAATTGACAGCCAATAGGCGGGCTAATAGCAACAGGACCTGAAATCAAGGTCACTTTTGCTCCTGCTTGTAGGGCTGCGTGAGCAATAGCATAACCCATTTTACCTGAGCTATGGTTTGAAATATAGCGTACGGGATCAATGGCTTCACGGGTTGGACCTGCGGTAATAACCCAGTGTTGACCTTGTAAATGTTTATCCGCAAAAAAGTCACTAGTTAAATTGACTAACTCGCTAACTTCTAACATGCGACCTAAACCGATATCGCCACAGGCTTGTTCACCACTACCAGGTCCCCAAAAAGGGTAACCACGCTCATTCAGTGTGGCTACATTGGCTTGTGTGGCGATAGCATGCCACATTTGTTGGTTCATAGCGGGCGCAATGGCAATAGGCGCATTTGTGGCTAAGCACAGAGTGGTCAATAAATCGTTTGCCATCCCTGCCGTAATACGGGCAATGATGTCTGCAGTGGCCGGGGCAATAATAATTAAATCGGCCCATTTTGCGAGCTCAATATGTCCCATAGCAAGTTCAGCTTGGGTATCAAGTAAGCTATCCGCAACGCTATTGCCTGATACTGCCTGTAAGGTTAGTGGCGTGATAAAGGCCTTAGCCCCTTCGGTCATGACGACACGTACGTTAGCACCTTGATCTTTTAATCGGCGTACTAATTCTGGGATTTTGTAAGCCGCGATACCGCCACTGATACCAAGAACAATTCTTTTGCCCTGAAGAATTTGCATAATCTGCTAATCTTAAACTTATAAATATTTACAATACGATAGCATTTATTATGAATGTTGAAAAATAGAAAACACTAATTATACCCATGACTATTCAAAAAAACGTGCTGAATCGAGCATTTTTAATGATTACAGGTATATATCAATTCAAACGCAAGGAAGCCGTGTATGTTGAAACCTGACCCATTGAGAAACCATGAATTTAAAGACCAAACCTTAAAAAATTGGCCAAGTGCGGAGCGTCCGCGGGAGAAGTTACTCAAATTAGGCGCGGTAAGTTTAAGTGATGCTGAGCTACTGGCTATTTTTTTAAGAACGGGGGTGAAAGGTTGTAATGTCGTTGACTTATCAAGGCGTTTACTCGTGAATTTTGGTAGTTTAGCCAATGTTTTTAGTGCTCATCAAGATGAGTTTTGTCAGCAACACGGGTTAGGTAATGCTAAATATGTCCAACTTCAAGCCTGTTTAGAAATGTCAAAGCGCTATTTAGCTGAACAGTTAGCACAACAAGGAAGCGTGTTAACTTCATCAAAAGCAACACGAGATTATTTGATTAGTGAACTCCGTCATGAAACAAGAGAGGTATTTGCCGTACTTTTTTTAGACAATCAACACCAAGTCTTAAAATTTGAACGGCTATTCTTTGGTACGATCGATGCGGCAGCGGTTTATCCCCGTATTGTAGTAGAACAGGCGTTAAAGCAGCATGCCGCAGCCGTTATTTTGGCCCATAATCACCCCTCGGGAATAGCGGAAGCAAGTATTGCCGATAAACAAATAACCGACAAACTAAAACAAGCATTACAACTGGTTGATATTCGAGTGTTAGATCACATGATCATTGCCGGTCCGCAGTGTTATTCGTTTGCCGAAAATGGTAATTTTTTATGAATAGTTCAATTCGGTTAGTGATTTAAGTTGATAGCTAAGTTTTATATCTATGTAATCCATTGATTAATGGAAGTTAAAGCTGTTTTTATGGGTTTTTGTTAGCTTTTTACAGTTAGGACTAGCATTAATAATTCAGTTTCTCTATAATATGCCACCTTTTTCAGGATCCCGAGACGACGGTCTTGGGGAACATATAGCTCGAGCTGAAATTAATATTGGAGTACTCACATGTCTAAAATTTGCCAAGTAACAGGCAAAGCGCCAATGGTTGGAAACAACCGTTCGCACGCAAGAAACGCGACTCGTCGTCGTTTTTTACCTAACCTTCAATCTCACCGTTTTTGGGTTGAGAGTGAAAATCGTTTCGTTAAATTACGTTTAACTCCGAAAGGAATGCGTATTATCGATAAAAAAGGTATTGATGTAGTATTAACTGACATCCGTGCCCGTGGCGAAAAAGTTTAACCTAGCGTTAAATTTTGAAATAATTAAGGAATTATTATGCGCGATAAAATTCGTTTAGTTTCAAGTGCTGGTACAGGTCATTTTTATACTACAGATAAGAATAAAAAGACTATGCCTGAAAAAATGGAAATCAAAAAGTTTGATCCAACCATTCGTAAGCACGTAATCTATAAAGAAGCTAAAATTAAGTAATTTACTTTAGCTTTTATTTAAAACCCGGTATTTACCGGGTTTTTTATTGCCAAAAATTAAGTATGATAAAGAGATACAAACGTTAAAATTAAATGATCTACGCTAAGTCTATGAAACCATCTATTACTGACTGGAATCAAGTCATATTGGTAGACTTAAGTAATAAGCAAATAGAGCAACTGATGCTGGCATGGCAGCAGAGTAGCGGTTTAATACAAGCTGATGATATCCTTCAAGGCTTGAGGTATTCATCAACACAGCGACAAGTAAGCATGAATTAACGTATATGCTGTGTCCCCTGGTTCAATTATTAGTATTATTTAAAGCAGTCGCTCATCAACTAATCTCCAAGCAATAAGTCGGCAAATATTAAATAATGGTCTAGTGTCAATTCTCAGGATACTTATTACTTCGTTCTATATTATCAAGCTCTCATATTGTAATCACGACGTATCAAATTGTAATTATAGAGTCCAACATTAAAGAAATATCAGAGTAATTCATAGCATAAATTTAGGCCTCTATAAACGCTGTCAGTTCTGTCTCTCTCTGTGATTTGTTTACTAACAAGATATTTGAATTCAAAACCAAATAAATTAAAAATCCCATCCCATACGTAGGTAATAATAGCCGCCATTGAAACCTGCAGGAGAGTTTAGAGGATATATAGCACCTAAAAAACCAGCAGTACGGCCTTCACTGTATTCATCAGGAAAGACATTAAAGATATTTTTAGCGCCTAATGCGACAACTAAACTCTCAGTCATATCATAGGAAAATTCTACATCAGTAATAAGAATGGGGTTTACTTTTTCAATGAGAGAGACATCATTAAATTGTGCATTATAAAAACTATCATAATAATTAATGCGAACCATTGCATTCATCTCTGCTTGCGAATGAGATAATGTTAATACAGTGCGCTTTTTTGGAATTCCTTTCTCACGCTCTTTGCGTACATTAACATTTGATATTGGACTGTTAGCATTAGTGACCTTTAGCTCTGTGTTTATATAGTTAAATGCTAACGATAATATGTTATTTCCACCCACCAATTCAAAGGGTAAGCTTGCAACCAAATCAATGCCTTGAGTCGTTGAATTGAAATCGTTAGCATAATACTGAATATTTGTTACATTTGAATTAATCCCCGAAGCAATTAATAATGGCGCATCACTTGCTTTTATTTCACTATCAAATAGTGATAACCGGTCGTCTACGTCAATATGAAAATAATCTAAGGTAACATTAACTAGTCCTATCTCTGATAATATGCCGAAACTAAAGCTAGTTGCTGTTTCTGGTTCAAGCTCTCCTCCAGAGCGTGCCGTTGCAATGGGGCTCAATGCGCTTACTAATTGTGATCTTTGTTGAACAACTAAATCATTTACGATCGAATTTGATGTGGATATACGTTGAAGAGTTGACTGTCCAACCGTAGGGGCACGGAACCCTGTACTTAGTGTTGAACGTAATGCAATTTCATCAGTTACTTGTATACGTGCAGAAAGCTTGCCATCAAAGGTATTGCCTATTTTTTCTATTTTTTCATATCTCATCGCCACTGACATTGAAAGGGCTTCAGTAACATCGGCTTCTATATCCACATATACGGCATTTGATGTACGATTGTTTATATCTGCAGTATCAGGTGAGAAACCAGGAAAACCATTTGCACCTATAGCTTCGCCATTGCTCGAAAAAGGACCTGTTTCATAAGAAGGTTTATCTCCAGCGACCACTTCAAATTGTTCAAAATGATTTTGATAGCCAAAGGCAACATTTAACTCTGACTCAAAACCAACGTATACCGGATAAGTGAAATCAGCATTGAATACGCGTTCTGTTTGAATTTGAGAACCCAATTTAAAATCTGTTGGTGAATTTTCACCTAATGATGCATTGACACTATTACGTAATTCATAATCAATATGATTTTTACCGACGGCCATACTAAGATCATAAGTTAATTCAGCTTTATTTTTATTTAACGAGCCTCGTAAACCAGTGACTACGCTACTATCGGTTATTTTCCCACCAAACCTTGGAGTAAAACCACCAGGAAATCGCTCATTAAAAGAAAAGCAATTAGGGTTGGTTGTCACTGCTATTAAGGCTTTCGTATCACCAATACCACCAGGGATAGTAGGCGTTGGACAATTTCCAGTATTATTATTAGTCATGTCAAAAAATAGACGAGTGCCATTATTTGGGTTAGTAAATATGCTTGCTCGTGTATTAGGATTACGATAAAAAAAACTGCCATCTACATCCCGTTGTGCCCAATTACCAAAGAGATAAAATTGTTTATGATGGCTATTATCTCCAATATCTATTTCTATATTGCCAAAAATCTTCATATTATTGGTAATATTAGGAGCACCCCAAATAACAACAGGGTCTTGTATATCATTTTTGCTTATACCACTATCAATTAAGCTCTGAACGGCAGGATCTTGAATACCGCGAGATGTAGCATCACTTTCTGAAAATTCGAATGAAAAATTAGCCGTACCGCTATCACCAATATTGGTTCCTAAAATACCGGATAGCTCATACTTAGTTCCATCTCCCGCATAGTATTGACCTGTGCGCATTTCAATACGGTTGAGTTCAGCACTGTTTTCTAATCGAAAATTAATAACCCCTGCTATAGCATCAGAACCATATTGCGCAGCAGCGCCGTCTCTTAAAACTTCTACACTCTTAAGCGCAATACTAGGGATAGGTTCTAGATCTACCCCGTGGGCACCCACATTTACCCCTGAAATATATTCATAAATAACACCGCTGCGATGACGTCGTTTACCATTAACTAATATTAAAACACTATCGGTAGGTAACCCTCTAAAATTCGCTGGTCTTACCATGGTACCCGCATCACTAATCGCTTCCTGATTTACGTTGTACGAAGGAACAACATTCGCTAGAGTAGCTATAATATCGCTATTACCACGCGCTTTTAAATCTTGCTTATTAATAATATCTAATGGTGCTAATGCTTCACTAGATGATCGGTTTATACGACGTGAGCCGGTAATTTGAATACGTTCTACTTCAACATTAGCATTTTTGGGCTTGTTTTCAGTAGTCTTGGCTAAGTTGGTTGGTACAGTGTCCACTTCATTTAATTTTTTTTTCAATAGGTAAGAAACTGCAATCACACGTTTTGTGGTTGCAATAGCGCTAAGGGGGGTATTTAAAAGGATTATTTTCAAGGCATCTTTAACTGAATAAGTGCCAGAAATCGGATTAGTCACTATTACAATAGAATCATTAAATGGGTATAAAAGTGAATATCCTGATATATCTGCTAATTGATTTAACGTGGTAACAGCATTCATTGCTGGTAACTTAAAGCGATAAAGTTCAGCAGCTTGACACACCAACGTATTACCTAATAAAAGTAAGTAAAATACAATATAAAAAGGATGGCTTCTTTTTACTTTATGTTTAAATAGGCGACTAAACACTTAATACAGTTCTCGCTGTTTGTTCATTTTTACACAAAAATGATCTGTTATTTACATTGAAATGTGAGGCTTTCAAACGGACACAGTGTGACTATTGGTTGTGTTGAATTTCTAATTTCTTAACTCGTTAATTATAATCGTCTAATACAATGATACAACAAAATATATTGGTCAGCGATATATTCATCTTAGTATTACTATAGATATTCGACCATTCACGATAACGTAAATTAATTATAATGTTCACACTGGTTATTTAAATAGCTTTTTATGTACCTATTTTTTAACTTTATCTATTCCAAGTGCATCAAATAGTGGCGCTAAAAATTCTTTATAGGGTAACCAGCTACTTTCTCTATTTTGCTTAATTCCCGCTCTAAGTTGAACATCACTTAAGGTACTAATATATCTTTTTCCGCTGGATAAATTCAAACAATCGTTTTCAAAATCCAACTGACAAAAAGTCAGAATATTTTTCATTTCCTGTTTTGGATTCAATATTAAATCTTCATAGGAAATCGTATGGATAAACGTTGGAATGACCTTCTCCCATTGTTTCATTACTGTTTGATAGAATTGGTGATATTGCGCAATTTCAGGCAACGAACAAAAGTAAGGCTCTAATGATTCGAAATGATTTCGAAAAATAGACCAACTAACATCAATAGGGTCTCGAGTAATATGAATGATTTTGGCGTGTGGCATTAACATTTTGATCAAACCAATTGACTGATAATTGGCCGGCATTTTATCAATTATGTAACTCGAAGACGGGGCCAAAGATTGTAAGTTTTTTAAATAATGTGCACCCAGTTGCTCACAGTGTGATTTATTTAATAATCGACACGCTTCTGGAAAGTGTTGCCCTGTCGCTTGATATACACCTTGGGCAATATCGCCCGCCAAAAATGGCAACTCACCACCACTGCAAATTTGACTATGTCCGATTAACATTTGTTCTAATAATGTTGAACCTGAACGGGGCTGTCCAACAATGAATATCGGCGTTAAAGTTGGTTTATTAAACGATCCTTGCGCAGGAGATAGCTTTGATTCGAACAGATTTTGATCAAAAACATCAATTAAATTGTTAAAGTAATCTTGCATGTCATTCACTGTGAAATTGATATCTTTGCGCTGCAGTTTATTTGCAAGGTCGAAGTGCGTAAATGCTTTCCGATATTGCTGAGCATTATGGTAAAGCTCTGCAAAGCTAAAGTGTAAGGTGACTTGTTCTTTGTTAGATAAACTATGTGATGACGAGTTTAACTTAAGCTCCATACTCGCAATATAATCTTTACTTTCATCATCATTGAATGAAAGTTTGTTGATTCGCACCAGTAAGCCAAAGGCAGCAATACTGTCAGGTTCAATTGTTCGCCATTGTGCTATATACCGTTGGCTACATTCATAATCACCGCTTTCACAATAATAGGTCGCCAATTTAAATAAGGTGGGAACAAATGTAGCGTTCAATTGATAAGCTTTGAGTAAGAACTGTTCTGCTTTATCAAATAAGGTTAAGTGGATACTCGCCTGAGCTGACGATAAGTACAGTTGGGGTAAATTAGCGTTTAATGATAGGCACCGATCAAAAATGTCGTAAGCGCGTTGGTAATTATCTAAAGCTAATGCAACATTCCCTAAACCCCATAAGGCTGATATGTTCTGTTTATTTTCCATCAACAGCTGGCGATAAAGCTGTCCTGCTTTGTTAAAATCACCTTTGTGAAAATATTGATTGGCTAGTTCAATCTTGGGCATAATCGCTATAGTTCTCATTTTTAAATGATGTAAAGATGTTAACTATAACAGTAATAATTACGCGTATACTATGATGGATTAACTAGTTTTTATTGGTGATAGAACACTAATTTATTAATTTCGTAATAATTTTAGATATTAAAAAACAGAGTAATATGTATCGTTAATATAATAAGCCACATCGATTGATGTGGCTTATTTAATTAAGTTATTGATATTTAATAGTTTATCTAAATAACAATATGTTGAGACTTATATATTAAAACGTATAGTTTGCTTTTACGTAGTAGAAACCACCGTTAAAGCCAAATGGTGATGTTTCATAATATTTACCACCCCAGCTATTGTTTGCAGCGCCAGTGTTAACTTCAAAATCAAGCTCGTTTGGATAAGTATCAAAGATGTTTTGTGCGCCTAAGCTCACGGTAAAGCTGTCATCAATATGATAACTAACTTCCATATCTACGGTAACTTTAGCATCAGCATTGATCTCTGTACCACGGTCATCAGGGCTACCAACCCAATCAACATGCACACCTTGGTATTCGCCGTAGTAGTTTACACGAGTAAACATACTGACTGTATCCCAGCTTTGTGACACGGTGAAAGTACCACGATGATTTGGTAAGTCATTCTCTAAGCGAGATACTTTACCAGCACCGGTAATATCAGTGAACTTATCAACGGTTGTTTCATTGTAGTTATAGGCCACACTGAAGCTAGTATCACCGTCAAATAACGACGTTGAATAGTTACCTACAAAATCAACACCTTCGGTAGTTGTATCAAAATCATTAGTAAAGAAACTAATTTGCTGAATTGAATCAACATTGGGTACGCCAGAGGCTTTCAAGGCTATTCTATCATCTGCAGTTAAGTTATATTTTTCAGATTGAGAAATACGGTCTGTTACTTCAATGTTGTAATAATCAAGCGTAAAGTAGAAACCATTGATATCCCAAACTGCACCTAAAGAATAACTGTTTGACTCTTCGGGTGTTAATTCTTGAGCGCCTAACTGTATAGCAATTGGGTTAGTTGCTGGTAGTAATGCTGAATCTACTAACTCACCTCCATCTAATGAAGTTTGTACGTTAGCGTAATTCGCTTGACCCACAGTAGGAGCACGGAAACCTGAGCTTACAGAGCCACGAACCGATAAATCGTCAGTAATGTTATATTGTCCCATTACTTTAAAGTTAGTTGTGTCACCAAATGAGCTGTAGTTTTCATAACGAAGAGCAGCACCAATTAATAAATTTTCTGTAACTTGTGCTTCAGTATCTAGATAAAGTGCCCAGTTTTGACGAGAAAACGAACCTGCTGCTGACGGTTTAAAACCAGGAAAACCGTTAGAGCCGATACCAAAACCTTGGTCAGTGTATGGGCCTGCTTCAAAAGACGCTGTGTCACCCGCGGTAACTTCAAACGTTTCCTGATGCCATTCATAACCACCCGCAATCATTAATGGTTGGTCAAAAGCAGCCACTTCAATTTCTTTAACTAAATCAACATTAAAGAATTTTTCTAATTGAACATGCTTACCTGGGTTGAAATCACGTGGTGTGTCTAAACCTATAGAAGCATTCACTGTGTCATAAATAACATAGCTTGATTCGTTACGACCAATTGAACCACTAACATCATAAGAAAGACTGTCGTCAATTTGACCACGAGTACCCATAGTTAGTGCAGTATCAACGATATTACCACCAAAGTTAGGGGTAAAACCACCTGGTAGCTTTTGGTTGAAAGCAAAACAGTTGTCGTTATTAACAACATTATCAATATAATTTTGTTGCGTTAATACGTTACCAGTAGTAATAGCGACTTCTTGACACGTTCTTTCAGCGCCACCCGCTTGTGCAATATCACCGATAAGTAAAGAGTCGCCGCCATCGCCTGAGTATACGCCACCACGAGTATGTGGGTTACGGTAGTAGAAACCACCACGCACATCACGTTCAGAGTAGTTACCAAACATGTAGGCTTCACGGTCATTACCTAGGTCTAAACCAAAGTTACCGAAAATAGTAATGTCATCTTCAACTTCAGGTGAGCCCCAAATTTGTGCTAATGATGATACTGCAGTGTTACCTGCATCAATAAATGCTTGTGCATCTGGACGTTGTACACTGCGGCTAGTTGCATCTGATGTTTTGTATTGGAAACTAAGGTTAGCAAAACCGTCATCAGTTAATGCCATACCAATATTACCAGCAACTTCCATGCTCTCGCCGTCACCTTCATAATATGAACCGTAACGTGCCGTTAAAGAGCCACCTTCCGCATCATCTTTTAAAACAAAGTTCATTACACCGGCAATAGCATCTGAGCCATATTGTGCTGCAGCGCCGTCACGTAATACTTCAACTTGCTTTAATGCTGCACTAGGGATAACACCGATATCTGGACCTTGAGCACCATCATTAATACCACCACCTAACATAGCAATAACTGAAGCACGGTGACGACGTTTTCCGTTAACAAGGATTAGTGTGCTGTCTGAAGACAAACCACGTAAGTTAGCCGGTTTAACTAAACTAGCTGCATCTGAAATAGGGTTTTCATGAACGTTGAACGAAGGCACTGTGCCTTTTAATAGTTCAAGCATGTTAGTGTTGCCACCACGAGCTAGCTCATCAGCACCAATTAAATCTATTGGTACTGGAGAGTCGTTAACTGAACGTGGAGCACCACGAGAGCCAACGACAGCGATGCGTTCAACATCTTTTTCTGCGTTAGCATTATTATCTTCAGCAGCATATGCAGATACGGTTCCTAACGCCATGCTTATAGCAATAGCTAGCGTACCTGTACGGAATTTATTAGACATGTTATTTCCTTCCCAAGTGTTAATGTTTTAACTAAATTATAATTATTTTGTTCGGTTGTTATTTACTTAAAAAATTTGCAACCTACGCTAAAGAGTTAGAAAGCATGAAAAACCGTAAAGTTTTTTATTTATTTCGTAAAATATATTTTTTAATCATGACTCAACTTAGCGTTAATGAAGTGAATTAATCTGAAGTGAAGATAACTATTTACCGACAATTACACTGTTGTAGTTATAAAACGGTCAGTATCATTTGATATTTTTAGGTAGGAGTGCGCCGTTGATTTTTTTTAATCAACGGTTGTTATACTGTTGTGAACCTCTTTGAGGTTCGTTACTTGAGGCTTTATCATTTATACCTTCATGATAAAGCCTCAACAAGATCAACCTACTCGATTTTTTTGAGTGAAAAACTTCTTTGGTTGAAAAATAAGTTTTATTTAGGCTGAGTCGTTATCTCTTTTTAGTCAATAATATTTTGTTTGACTTAAGCTGCTGAGATTTAATATTAAAAGAAAGTTCTATCGCTTCAATTAAGGCTTCACTGTCTCCTAGGTCAAAACGGCCACTTATGCGTATATCGTGTAGTGATGGTTCTTTTAACACAATCTCTATGTCGTCATAACGATTAATCTCTTTAATAACGTCAAACAATCTTTCATTAACAAAAACTAATTTTCCATCAAGCCATGACAGTTCACGTTTTATATTCTCTGGTTTGATATGAGTCAATGTTGGTGTCTGATTGCTATCGGCGATAACTTTTTCACCTTTAGCAATAAAAATATCATCTGTTTGAATTGTGGCACTATTCATTTCTTTAATGTCACTTAATGTAGTGTTAAGCGCCACTTTTGACATTTTGACTTTACCATGAGTAACAGTAACTTGAACATTTTCGGATTCTAAATGTACAACAAACTTTGTTCCTATCGCTTGAACTAGGCGATCCCCAGCATAAACGATAAATGGACGATTAGGATCATGTGCAACTTCAAATAAAGCCTCACCTTTTATTAATTTAATTATTCGTTTTTCATCAGAAAATTCAGTTTTAATACGGCTATTGGTATTTAAGTGTATTATTGAACCATCTGAAAATTTTACATCTATCTGCTGTCCTATCAAGGTGGCATATGAATTTTTTTCTACGTTCATAGGCATCGCTAACCAAATAAAAATAGCAATAAAACTTATACTTGCTGCCAATAAAAAGGGTTTGAAAATAGGTGTTAACATTGGCCATAAAGAGATGTTTTTTGATGAATTTTCGTCATTAATCATCATGAGTACTTCATCCATATCATTCCATATATCAACCATCGCTTTTAATGCTATCTGATGTCTTTCATCTGCTGATAACCAGGCTTTCAATTCTTTTCTTGATTGCTTAGATAAATTACCATTGTCTAGTCTAACCAACCAAAGAGATGCTTCGTCTTCAATCGTATTCATGGTATGAAGTGCAATCACTTTATTACTTGTATTCATTTTGTACACTCCTTGCTCGAACGATTGAGTGGTATCGGCAGCTTAAGTTCATTAACATCATACCCTTGAGAGTAAAGTGATTTTTTGCATTGCTTTAAACCTTGAGCAATGTTTTTTTCGACAGAACTTACTGAAAGATCCATTTTTTGTGCTATTTCCTTATGACTTAAACAATAGAGCTTTCTTAATAGTATCGCGCGACGGTTTTTTTCAGGTAATGAGTTTAATACTTCAATAAAACGTTCAAACTTAAGTTTTTGGTAGAGTTCTTTTTCAACAGTATTATCAACATCATGGTTTAATAAAGCATCATCTATTTCAGTATCAATTTCTTTTGATTGCTGGGTTAATTTTTTAAGCACTAAATTCCTCGAAACAACAAATAAATAACCTTTGGGAGATTTAATATGTTGTTTAGCATCAGAGTCCAAAACTCTGATAAAAGTTTCCTGTAAAATGTCATCAACATCTTGCTGCTTTACATTCATTTTCATAATAGAACGCACTAAACCATCTCTAGATGATTGAAAAGCTTCGTAAACCCTGTTGTTTATTTTTTTGTTTTTTTGCATTTAATTTGTCCTATTAAAAGACGTTACCATAAAGAGCTTGTGCACTACTGAATCCATAAAAATTTATGAATTATTACACGATAATAACCTTTTTACTGTAAATCGTATAAAAGAAATATATAGCTAACCGCTAGTTAACAAATGAAATACCGCTTAACCATTTCGGCGTCAACAAATTTGAAAGCCATCGTTTTTGTTAAGTAAAACGTTATGCTTCTGAGTTTTCTTAAATAATTGTTATGGATTAACCCGTAAACAAACTCTTTAGCGATATTGATGCATAAATTTATTACCAACACAATTAATAAAAATATAATGGTGGAAATTATTTTGGAATTTGAAACACTCTTTTCTTTAGGCCTTTACTTCATGGCAATGCTTGGTATTGGTTTGTATTCGTATTGTAAATCAACGAGTGATGTTTCAGGTTATATGCTTGGTGGGAGAAGTTTAAGCCCAAGTGTTGCGGCTCTTTCCGCGGGGGCATCTGACATGAGTGGTTGGATGTTAATGGGGTTACCAGGTGCCATGTATATTTCAGGTGTCAGTAGTTTGTGGATTGCGATGGGCTTAGTTATGGGGGCATTTTTAAATTACCTCATCGTTGCTCCTCGCCTTAGAACTTATACTGAAGTGGCTAATGATTCTATTACCTTGCCTGATTTTTTTGAAAATCGATTTAATGATAAATCTCGCATGTTAAGGGTTGTTTCTTCGGTTGTTATTGTTTTGTTTTTTACACTTTATACCTCAAGCGGTATTGTTGCAGGGGGCAAACTATTTGAAAGTTCATTTGGTTTAAATTATGAAGTAGGTTTGTACGTTACCGCTGGAGTGGTTGTTGCGTATACCTTATTCGGTGGCTTTTTAGCGGTGAGCTTAACTGATTTTGTTCAAGGCTGTATTATGTTTGTCGCGCTGGTATTAGTACCAGTAGTAGCGATTAGTGAAGTGGGGGGAATCTCAGAAATGCACTCAAGCATTAATAGCCTAAATCCTGCCTTATTTGATATTTTTAGTGGCATGAGCCTCATTGGTATTCTTTCAGCGATGGCCTGGGGATTAGGTTATTTTGGTCAGCCTCATATTATTGTTCGTTTTATGGCTATTCGTAGTGTTAAAGAGATGCCTACCGCTCGTCGAATCGGTATGAGTTGGATGATAGTTTCTATTATAGGTGCAATGGCAACAGGTCTTGCGGGTATCGCTTATGTTGCAAAAACAGGTATGAAGCTTGATGATGCTGAAACTATCTTTATTTTATTATCTCAAATTTTATTTAGTCCATTAATCTCTGGTTTTTTATTAGCGGCAATCTTAGCTGCCATTATGAGTACTATTTCTTCTCAGCTATTGGTTACCTCAAGTTCGTTGACTGAAGATTTCTACAAAACATTTTTGCACCGTGACGCGAGTGATAAGCAACAAGTATTGGTTGGACGAATCTCGGTGTTTTTAGTAGCGCTGGTTGCAATTTACTTAGCCTACGATCGAAATTCGTCTATTTTATCATTAGTGAGTAATGCTTGGGCAGGTTTTGGTGCCGCTTTTGGTCCCGTTGTTATAGGGAGTTTGTATTGGAAAAAAATGACTAGAAACGGCGCCTTGGCGGGAATGGTAACGGGTGCGGTAACCGTCTTGTTATGGATTTACCTACCGATCACTATTAATGGTCATTCATTAAGTTCAGTGATGTATGAAATAGTGCCAGGTTTTATTTTATGTTCCTTAGTTATCTTTGTGGTGAGCAACATAGCCCCTCAAGATGACACTGAAATTTTAGCCAAGCATGATGAAATGTTAAGCCATCATGTTTAAATAGATTGATTTTTTTGCGAGTGTAGAAATCAACACTTTGCTAGTTTTATATATAAGACTAGTAGTAGAATAAAATAATTTTAAATAACTCTAAGTAGTTGAAAAAACTATTTAATAATTTTGAGATCAAATATATGCTTTTTAATGGTTCTTTTATCACTGACTGTCCGACGCGTCAGAAAATTCGTGAATTTTATCGTATTGATGAAAATGTAGCGGTAGATCATATTCTTCCTTTAGCCGAAGTGAATGTAAGTGCACGAAGTCGGGCGTGGGAAAGAGCGCGAAAAATGGTATTGCAAATTCGTCAAGACCAAGCAGGTAATGGCGCGATAGATTCATTATTAAAAGAATACTCTCTTTCAAGTGAAGAAGGTGTGGTATTAATGTGTTTGGCTGAAGCGTTGTTACGCGTACCGGACAAACATACGCAAGATGCGTTAATTCGCGACAAAATATCTCAAGGTCAGTGGAGTACCCATTTAGGGGGCAGTGATTCATTATTTGTCAATGCTTCTTCTTGGGGATTATTAATCACCGGCTCTATGGTGAACTATGCGGATAATCGCAAACAAGATAGCTTTGGATTATTGAAAAGAACGATAGGGCGTTTAGGTGAGCCCGTTATTCGCAAATCAATGAACTATGCCATGAAAATTATGGGTAAGCAGTTTGTGATGGGCGAAACGATTGTTGCGGCCACTGAAAGAGCCGCGACAAAAGAGCAACAAGGTTATGTGTATTCTTACGACATGCTTGGCGAAGGTGCACGCACCATGGCGGATGCAGAGCGTTATTTGAAAGCGTATCAAGAGGCAATTGTCACCATTGGTGATGCGGCGGTTGCTTCAGGTAAAAACGACCCGCGTAGAGTGCCGGGTATCTCGGTAAAGCTGTCTGCTATTCATCCTCGTTATGAGTTTACCCATAAAGCACGTGTGATGGCTGAGATAGTGCCGAAACTTAAAGCGCTTTGTTTGCAAGCAAAGCATTACAACATTGGCTTAACGGTTGACGCTGAAGAATCTGAGCGATTAGATATCTCGCTTGATGTGATTGAAGCTGTTTTTAGTGATGATGAATTAGCCGGCTGGGATGGCTTTGGTATTGCCTTGCAGGCTTATCAAAAGCGTGCGATTTTTGTCGTTGATTGGTTACGTGAGCTAACCTTGCGTGTGAACCGTAAAATGATGGTGCGCTTGGTGAAGGGAGCTTATTGGGATACTGAAATAAAAAACACCCAAAAAGATGGTCATACTGACTTCCCTGTATTTACGCGAAAGTCTTCTACTGACGTGTCTTATCACGCTTGTGCCAATAAATTATTAGATTATAGAGATACTATCTATCCTCAATTTGCGACACATAATGCCTACACAGCAGCAACGATTGTTGAGCTTGCGGGTGATGATAAAGAGGGTTTTGAATTTCAATGTTTACATGGCATGGGGGACTCTTTGTATGACCAAATTGTTCGTGATGAAAGTATTCAATGCCGTATTTATGCACCCGTGGGCCATCATGAAGACCTGTTGGCATACCTAGTGCGCCGTTTGTTAGAAAATGGCGCTAATTCGTCATTTGTTAATGCTATTGTTGATGAATCTCAACCGGTTGAATCTTTACTTGAAGACCCTGTTGAGAAAACGCAGCGCTTAAAAGACAAATACAACAAACAAATACTCAAACCTATTGCGTTGTATTACAGTGAAAATGGTACAGACCGTGATAACTCTAAAGGTCTTGATTTAACAGATATTAATATAATTACCCCGTTGAAATCCTCACTTGATAACTGGTTTGAAAACAACCGACTTAATGAAACTGATATCCCAGAGGGTGCGAGCGCGGTTAAAAATCCGGCGAACCATAGCGAGATTATTGGCTTTCACCAGCATCACAACAAAGACAACATGTTAGCGATGATAGATACGGCGGAAACCGCCTTTGCGTCATGGTCAACAACACGGGTCACTGAACGTGCGGCTTTATTATGTCGTGTTGCTGATATTCTTGAGCGTCATACCGACGAGCTTATCGCTTTGTGTATTAAAGAAGCGGGTAAAATTGCCCAAGACGGTATTGATGAAGTACGAGAGGCGGTTGATTTTTGTCGTTACTATGCACAGCGCGCTATTGAACTTGAAGGTGATGAACGTCTTGAAGCGCGTGGTGTGGTGTTGTGTATCAGTCCTTGGAACTTTCCATTAGCGATATTTTTAGGGCAAGTGGCAGCCGCCATTGCCACGGGTAATACAGTATTGGCTAAGCCGGCAGAGCAAACCAGTTTAATTGCCCTACGCACGATTGAATTAATGAAATCGGTGGGGTTACCTGATGGCGTTGTACAAGCGGTAATCGCTAGAGGCAGTCAAGTGGGCAGTGTCATTATTCCTGACGAGCGCATTCAAACCGTTATGTTTACCGGCTCGACTGAAACAGGCACGATAATTTCGCAAACCTTGGCAGACCGTGGTGGTGACCAAGTGCCACTCATTGCGGAAACTGGTGGTCAAAACTGCATGATAGTTGACTCTACCGCATTACCTGAGCAAGTTGTTGATGATGTTATTTCTTCAGGCTTTCAATCGGCAGGCCAGCGTTGCTCTGCGCTTAGAGTTTTATTTCTACAAGAAGATATTGCAGAAAACGTGATTACCATGCTGAAAGGCGCATTAGCTGAATTACATGTGGGTAACCCTGAAAAACTCAGTACAGACGTAGGTCCTGTGATTGACCAAAAAGCCCTTGATGCCCTCAATGCGCACGGTGAGTACATGGAAACCAATGGTCAACTGCTTTACCAATGTGCTATTTCAGATGAAGTCTGCGACAACGAACACTTCTTTTTTGCGCCTCGACTTTATGAAATTAAAGACATTAGCGTACTTCAGAAAGAAGTTTTTGGCCCTTGTGTTCACGTTGTGCGTTTTAAAGGTAATGAAATAGAAAAGGTTATTGATAATATCAATGGGACTGGTTTTGGTTTAACCATGGGCATTCATACCCGTATTGAACACCGCGCCTTTGATTTAGCAAAGCTCTCTCGAGCTGGTAATGTGTATATCAATCGTAATATGATTGGCGCTATTGTAGGTGTACAACCTTTTGGTGGTCGCGGTCTTTCAGGTACAGGACCCAAGGCGGGTGGCCCAAATTACTTAACTCGCTTGGTTAAAGAAAAAGCGACTCCTGATGCAGAGCAATTTAACTTGCTACCGTCTCATCTTGAAGCCTTAGTCAGTGATAAGAAGTCACAAACTGATGCGATAAAAGTGATGGATAATGCCAATCAAGCGGAAAAAAACTGGCGCTTAACTAATTTGAACACACGTATTTCTTGTGTGCGTCAGTTACTCGCAAAGATTGCCCATGTTGATATAGTTGAAGACTTAGCGGACGATTTAAGTCGGACCTTAACGGCGGCGCGCTCGCAATTAATTGATATTGAAAAGCGTCTTAAAAAGCCCAAAATATTACCGGGTCCAACGGGTGAGTCTAATGTGATTTATTTGGAAAACCGTGGTAATATTATCTGTTTTGTCGATAAAAATTCGACCTTTCACTTTTGGGTACTATCCATTGTAACGGCTTTAGCAACGGGCAATACGGTTGTTACGGTTGTGTCTGATTTATTCTATGACGAAGCGATGGCTTTTAGGGATAAGTTTATTGCGACAGGCGAAGATAAGAATGTTTTCCAAGTGGCAAGATTACGTCACTTATCAACGATGTTGGCACATCCTATGTTATCGGGTGTGGTAGTAGATGGTAGTTGTGAGCGTAAACATTATATCAGTGAGGAATTAGCCCAACGTAAAGGCGCGATATTACCGGTTATCAGCTCAGAATATATGGATAATTTAATTCAACGCTTAGTAACGGAAAAAACAGTCAGTATTGATACTACTGCTTCGGGCGGTAATACTTCGCTTATGACCTTAGTTGAAGAAGATTAAGGGTAATTGAGCGCGAGTATTAAATGAAAGTGGGTATCATAAAATGCCCCTTTTCTCATTCCATAACGTTGTCTCCTAGCCGTCTCTAATTTATTATTTAGACCATTAACGTTAAGTATATAAGGGTATTATGCCAGAGCTACCAGAAGTCGAGGTTTGTCGACGAGGAATAGAGCCGCATGTAGTAAACCAGAACGTCAGCGATGTCGTCGTCCGCAATGCTAAAATGCGTTGGCCGATTACACCAACGATTTCTGAAATTTGTGGTGAAAAAGTTATTTTTGTTAATCGCCGTGCTAAATACCTTCTGCTTGGGACTTCGAAAGGCATATTAATGCTACATTTAGGCATGTCAGGCACTATTAGAGTCATTGACAAAGATACGCCGGTCACTAAACACGATCATTTTGATTTAGTATTAGAAAACGGCTTAGCACTGAGACTTAATGATCCTCGTCGCTTTGGTTCTGTTCTATGGGTCACTGAAAATATTAACGAGCATCCATTAATTAAAAAGCTTGGTCCTGAGCCATTATCCCCTGGCTTTACAGATGATTGTTTATATAATAAATCCCGTAACAAGACAGCACCCATAAAGACTTTTCTAATGAACAACCATGTCGTAGTCGGTGTTGGTAATATTTATGCGAATGAAAGCTTGTTTAAAGCAGGGATTGATCCAAGAAAAAAAGCAGGTAAGGTTTCAAAAAAACGCTACTTTGAATTAACTCATCATATTAAACAAACATTAGCTCATGCAATCGAGCAAGGTGGCACTACGTTAAAAGATTTTACTCAATCAGATGGTAAGCCTGGATATTTTGCACAAGAATTATTAGCTTATGGTCGAGGTGGTCAGCCGTGTTTTATTTGTAAAGAAAAATTGAATGAAATAAAACAAGCAGGAAGGGCAACAGTCTTTTGCCCTAATTGCCAGAAAAACTAATCAAGTGCAGTTTCGTAATTGTTCAAGTGCTACTTTAACTATTGGATCAACAAATTGGCCGACATCACCATTATGTAAAGCCACTTCTTTTACTAAGGTTGATGAAATAAAAGAATTACCTTCAGAAGGGGTCAGGAAAATACTCTCTAAATCGGGTGATAACCGTCGGTTCATATTTGCCAATTGAAATTCATATTCAAAATCAGACACCGCGCGTAAACCACGTATCAACACTTTAGCTTCATGGTGTTTAGCAAAATCGACTAATAGACCACTAAAACCAACTACGGAGACATTGTCTAACCCTACAGTGATTTGTTTAATCATATCGACTCTTTGTTCAAGAGAAAAGCGAGGCTTTTTACTTGGGCTAGAAGCAACACCAATAATAACTTCGCCAAATAAGCGACTCGCTCGAATTATTAAGTCAGAGTGTCCGTTAGTGACAGGATCAAAGGTGCCTGGATAAATTGCTCTTATACTCATAAGTTATGCGTAACCTTAGTGGTTATTGTGATTATTGTTGCTATTGTAATAGCTTATGTAAGTTTTTAACAAGAGAGACATTTAAAAATAATCATTAAATGTTAAAGTATTTACTCAAAATACTTAAATGGGATGAACTTTGATAGTATAATATATAGCTTATATCTGATTGATTTTTAGATTATACCCAAGTGAGTTCTTATGTCGAGTTTACTTGGGTATAATCCTCAACTGAAAAAGAAGTAAAAATATGAAAACCCGTGACAAAATAATTCAGGCGAGTATTACCTTGTTTAATGAACAAGGAGAGCGAAATGTTACCACAAACCATATCGCCGCACATTTAAGTATAAGTCCGGGTAATTTGTATTATCATTTTCGTAATAAAGAAGATATTATTTTGTCTATATACGAAGAATATGCGGGCAATTTACTGCTTGAGACCTTTCCAAAAGTAAGTAGTAAAATTAAGCCGCTTGATACCATTATTTTATACATGGATGCTGTATTTCAAATGACGATGAAATTTCGTTTCTTTTATAGCAACTTACCTGTATTACTTGAAAAAAGCCCTATTCTGCGTGAAAAATATGTCAAAGTGCAACACGCTATCGCTGAGCGAGTTAGCCAGTTGCTTCTATCGCTTCGTGCTGAAAATATTATAAAGTTTGAGGATGAAGAGTTGGTAGAGATGGTGAGTATTCTTCGTCTTATTAATACGTTTTGGCTGAGTTTTTATCAAACACAAAATATTGTCAATGAAATTAATGACTCAGTATTCTATCAAGGAGTATTGAAAATATTAGTTATTTTACGTCCCTACACGACAGATGCCGCCTTGCCAGAACTACTTAAAGCACGAGATATGTATCAACAACGTTATCAGGATGCCTTAGAGACGGTATAAAGCCTTAGTACTCAGCACTTAATGCTGTTGAGTCGTCTTTATTAAGGGCTAAGATAGCCTTCAAGCAGTAGCTGCCAATTATCCGGTTGCCAATGAAAAGTCGGCAGTTTATTCCGCTCCTTTAAAAAAGAACGTTGTAATCTTGCCATATTGGCTTGTTGCCAACTTGCTTGGTTATTATTTCTGACCTCTCCTTGATCAAAATCGATTAAAAAAACATGATCACTTTTATCGATTAAAATATTATGAGCGTTTAAATCATGGTGATAAATATTATTATCATGAAAGCGCTTAATCGTTGCCCCTATTTTTTTCCACAAAGCAGCAGACAAGGTTTTTTTTGATAAGTGTGCCACTAAATCTTGGGCCTGTTCAATACGGCTACTCAGTAAATCAGCGCGGTAAAATAAACCGTGGTGAATAACCCGACAAGCAACGGGCTTTGGCGCAGGTAGTGCCAATGTCTGCATGTAATCTAGCAAAGAAAATTCACGGGCTGCTCGGGTATTTTCCTGTGACGTAAACCAATAACTATCATTGATTATTTTACCTATTAGGCCGCCACGATAATAATGGCGCAATACCCAGTGCTTCGTTTGTTTACTTGATTTGTTAGTATGTTTAACAAACCAAGTGGTACCACGGCCTTGCGCCGAGCCAGTAATCAACTTTTTACTTTGCCAATAACTTACATCGAGCATGCCGGGTGTAAACGGATTAATTTCATGGCTATTATAAAGGCAGTAGCTTTTACCTTGTTGACAGGTTTTTATCGGTGAGTTGTTATTCACGATATTAGCTCCTGTATTTGTGACAATGTACGCTCACTAGCGCCTTGGTTATTCATCACAACTTGATGGGCTTGCTTGCCTAACAATGTAGCTTTGGGCGTATCTTGTAGTAAATTAATAATCATTTGGGCCAGTTGAGATGATTGCCCTGTACTGGTCTCATTTACGGGTAATTGTACTATGCCGTGATGTTGCGTTAATTGTGTTAAAACATCAGTAAAATTGCTCATATCACTACCAACCACAATAGGCTTTTTAAATAAGGCCGGTTCTAACGGGTTGTGGCCTCCAATATGACTAAAGCTACCACCCATGGTGACTATATCGGCCAAGGAATAAGCGGCCATTAATTCACCTAACGTATCAAGTAACCAGATATCTTGTCCCTTTACAGTAATGTTTTCACTACGTTTCACTACCGTAAAACCGTAACCATGACAAAGTTTTTCTACTGAATTAAAACGCTCTGGGTGTCTAGGTACGAGTACTAACAGTAGTGTCGGAAAGAGGGTTTTAATGTGTTTGAATGCGGCTAAAGCAATCTCTTCATCACCTTGATGAGTGCTTGCGACTAACCAAAGTGGTCTGTTTTCAGGTAATAACGTGGTTAACTGAGCTTGTTTATCTAAGATATTTGCATTGATACTGATATCAAACTTAAGATTACCAGACACACAGCAGCGATCATTGTGTGCGCCTAGTTGAAGAAAATTGGTTAGATTATCTTGGCTTTGACATAATATTGTATCAAAATGATTGAGTGCAGGTGTCATCAAAGGGGTTATTTTTTTATAGTTTTTCATCGATTTAGCTGACAATCTGCCATTAATTAACAACAGCTTGATTTGTTTGTTAGCACATTGATTAATGAGGTTTGGCCATAGCTCGGTTTCCATAAAAATAATTAGCTTAGGCTGTAACCTACTTAAGAATAACTGTGTGCATGGGAAAAGATCTAACGGCAAAAAACAATGCTGAACGCGCGATGAAAAGTGTTTTTGTACTTGTGCGGAACCCGTAGGTGTAAAGGTCGTTAAGGTAATGGGTAGCTCAGGGTAAGTGTGCAACAACTGTTCAATAAGAGGGGTGAGTGCAATGACTTCACCTACACTAGCGGCATGTATCATAATGCCATTTTTTTGATATGGCTTGGGTATAAAGCCCAAACGCTCACTTAGGCGTTGGCGATATTGGGGATCACTGATTGAACGAAATAATAATGCCAATAATATAATAGGTAAAAGTAATAATAATATTATTCGATAAATGAATAGCGCAAACATAAGTCGTTCTATAATAAGTTTATGATAGATTATACCTAAATTTGATTAAATACCTATTAATACTCATGAATATGCTTAGTTAACAAAAGATAAAATATTTTTCTCACGGTTAAGCGTTAAAAACTAAAGTACTATTTGACCAAGGTATTGCGGCCATCATCAAAACGGCTAAAGAAGTCAAAGGGCTTTTATTCGGTAATCGATTACCCGAATATTATTTGTGGCCATTGTCGAAGTGGGCGTATGTAAACATTTCGTCTACTGTTGGTGTATATCGACTAGGTGTGCGGATAGTATTGACGAGTATGTTAGACAATATGAATAATGATGGTAAAATCACTATGCTAGGCATTCTTGGCAAAGAAATGGCTAGCCTTATTTAATCGGGTGTAGACTCATTGCCAATTATCATCCATCAATACACTATTGATGATTTTCAACAAGGTTCTGATGTCATGCGTTTAGGGCAGTCAGGCAAAGTAATTTTAAATGGGGAGTAGACTAACGATGTCTAACAATAGTGCATCTAATGAAGAGAGTTTTATTCACATGCAAGTGGAAGAGTTAGCGCAGGTGCTTAACGATAAAACACATGTGGTAGTAGATATTCGTGATGAAGGAGCCTTTGCTAGTGGTCGGATTACGGATGCACAGCATTTAACTAATGAAAGTTTGGCTGATTTTCTACGTGAAGCCGATCCGGATGCACCGGTAGTCGTCTGTTGTTATCATGGGCATTCTAGCCAGCAAGCCGCGCAGTTTTTAATTAGCCAGGACTTCACCAAAGTTTATTCGCTTGATGGAGGTTTTACGCAATGGCAATTGCAATATCCCGATAATATTTCTCGCTAATGACTGTTCATGATGATTTACAGCCTTTAGTCGCGCTTAAAGAGCATCATATAGCGTTACTTTTTACTAATTATTTAGCAACATTGGACATTGTTGCTAAAGTGGTTAGTGACACAAAACACACCCATAGGGTTTATTGTCAGCAAGACAAAATTGCTCAGGCTCAAGCTGAATTTGATGTTTTTATCCAAACGCCTTTTGATAAAAAATATCAACAAGCGGCTTGGCAGTATGGTGAAACGGTTACGGTCAATAGTAGTGGTGCCAACTTTTGGACTCATTTTAAAGAAAATTTTTTGGCGCATGCAGGTATTGTGACCCTGCTCGTTTTTGCCTTGTGTTGGCTGGTATTTCTTGGTAGTAATTTAGGTTTGGCGCAATTAATATTTGACCAATTACAGTTCTATCCTTATTTATCTATTGATGCTTTCCTTGCGGAGCCTTGGCGTTTATTAGGTCCTGTTTTTTTTCATTTTTCTTGGTTACATGTTGTTTTTAATACCATGTGGTGGTGGCAATTAGGGGGTAGCATTGAAGAAGCGTTAGGCAAGGGAACATTAATTAACTTATTGTTAATTTCAGCTATTGTTTCAAATTTAGGACAGTTCTTTGTTTCAGGGGCAAATTTTGGTGGCTTATCCGGTGTGGTATATGCGTTGGTAGGTTTTGTTTGGTGGTATGGCTATTTAGCGCCAGAAAAAGGTTTGTCTTTGTCTAAGCCTATTGTGGGTTTTTTATTGTTTTGGTTATTATTGGGGTTTGTTGATATATTACCGATAAACATAGCAAATACCGCACATTTACTCGGCTTGATTTCGGGATGTTTATTGGCAGTGTTTAGTGTTAAGTTTTCTCGTAACTCCTAACTCGCCGGTGTTAACTTTGCTTCATTATCTTACCCGTGGGTGAAGAATGATTTTTTAGTCAAAGGCGGGCTATTGGGATTGAAAGCACCGATATTATTGGGTATTTAGGCCAGTTAAAAAAATTAATCCTTTAGTTTAATTGGTATTATACCCTGATTTTTTGCCCTATTAATATTTGACAGTACGTTATGAACTTGCAGCGATTTTTTCCCGTTACCCTACCAAGCCATTGGCAACCTTCAGATTCATGTGCTCTGCCTGAGCATTTAATGTCTTGGTTACTTGATCCTAATTCACTGACAGCGCGATTAAAAACGCATTGCCATCAATTTAGAGTTGAATTATTAGGCCAACAAATTGAACACTGTCAAGCACATGAAGCGGTAGTCGGTATATCTGCTGGAGAGAAGGTGCTTGTACGTGAAGTGTTACTTTATTGTGATGATAAACCACAAGTCTTCGCTCGAAGTTTATTACCCCTGTCTAGCTTAACGGGTAGGGAACAAGCATTAGCTAATTTAGGGACGCAATCACTGGGTCAGGTATTATTTAATAATCCATCGCTTGAACGAAAGATCATTGAAGTGGCTACGTTTGATTTAACAAGTTCAGTGGGTCAATTAGCGCGTCACTTACAGTTAACTATGACGCATACACTATGGGGGCGGCGCTCTATTTTTGTGCTAGAAAATAAACCCTTAATGGTTTCTGAGGTTTTTCTGCCGGGTGCATTTTCTTATCAAAAAATTGAAGATGCAATGACTAATTCAAGAGTTGATCATGTTTAACAAGCTGCAACAAAAATGGTTAGCCATTAAATTAATCACGCGTATGGATAAGCCTATAGGCACTTATTTATTGCTGTGGCCAACGTATTGGGCATTATGGATTGCTAGTGATGGCTGGCCTAATCTTCATTTACTCATGGTCTTTAGTTTAGGTGTTTTTATTATGCGCAGTGCCGGTTGCGTAATCAATGATATAGCCGATATAGCAGTAGATGGTCAGGTCGAACGGACTAAAAACAGACCGTTAATTTCTGGCTTAATGACTAAAGAGCAAGCATTTAATTTGTTTGGCGTGTTTATTGGTTGTGCCTTAGGGTTAGTGATGACCTTGAGTTGGCCAACTATTTATTTATCAGTTGTTGCTTTAGTGTTAGCGGCATCTTATCCGTTTATGAAACGCTATACCCAGTTCCCCCAAGTCGTATTAGGGGCTGCTTTTAGTTGGGGTATGGTGATGGCTTTTGCTGAAATAATGGGCGAAATTCCACTCGTCGCTTGGTTGTTATTTGCGGCAAATTTATTGTGGACCATTGCTTACGATACAATGTACGCCATGGTTGATAGAGAAGATGATTTAAAAATAGGTGTAAAATCTACAGCTATTTTATTTGGCGAGCATGATAAGCGTATTATCGGCTTTCTACAGCTAACCGTGTTGGGCTTGTTATTTACTGTGGGTGAACTGTTAGCTTTTGGTTGGCCGTATCAGTTAAGTTTACTGATCTGTGCTGGCTTATTTAGCTATCAACAACTATTGATTAGTAGCAGAGAGCGAGATAGATGTTTTCAAGCATTTTTACATAATCACTGGGTCGGTATGATTGTTTTTATCGGTATATTTATTGAATATTTGTAGTATAACGTAGTGGCCAATTTAGCTTTCAATCAATCCCTGATTAACCGCATAACAGACTAAACCTGCAAAGGTATCAATGTTTAATTTTGTTTTGATATTACGACGATGTGCTTCTACCGTACGAAAGCTAATACTCAAAATTTTTGCTACGGCTTTACTCGAGTGGCCCTGAGCAATGTAAGACAAGATAACTTGCTCACGGGTGGTTAACTTTTCTCGCGCTAATTTTGTTGGATTTTCTATTAATGCTTTCGCAATAGAGCTACTAAAGTGGGTTCTACCTGCTGCAACCGCTTTAATAGCATAATAAACTTCTTCTGAAGTGGTATCTTTTAAAATATATCCCGCAGCACCTGCTTGAATAGCACTATTGACGAACTCGACACTGTCAAGCATGCTAAATATAAGTACTTTAGTCTGTGTTAATTGTTCGGTAATGATTTCTGTCGCATCAATGCCATTCATGTTTGGCATGCTTATGTCCATTAAAATAACGTCAGGTTTTAAGCTTAGCGCTTTCTGTAGTGCATCTTTACCGTCTTCAGCAGTACCAATAACCTCAATATCAGGATAATAAGATAAACATGAACTTAAACCATCTTGTACCATAGGATGATCATCAACTAGTAACACCGATATTTGTTGTTTATTTTCGGGTGATTTAGTCATTATTATTCTCACTAATAGCTTGGTTAAAGTAGTTGGCAAAGCAACTTTTAGGTATTTTTGCGATAACTCTTGTTCCTTTTTCGGTAGAGGTAACCTTAAAAATCCCAGAATGATATTCGATACGCTCAGCTAGGTTTCTCAGGCCAATACCAAACTCATCAAGATTTGTTGGATTTTTTGAATTCGCACGGGTATCAAAACCTTTGCCATTATCGCATATCGTTAAAGTTAACCAAGCTTGATTAATCGCTAATTCAATGACTACATTACTGGCTTTGGCGTGTTTTTGAATGTTAGTGAGTGACTCTTGCACCACGCGATACAAGGTGGTGCTGATGTTATCAGGTAACAGTTTTTTTAACTTGGGTGTAATCACTTGTACTTTAATCCCCGTCAATTCTGAAAACTCATTGGATAAGGCATCCATGGCTGCAGATAAACCTAACTCATCTAATATTCTCGGATGAAGGTGATGTGATATGCGGCGAATTTCTTGTATGGCGATACTTAAGTTTTTTTCAGCAGCCAGTTGTGATTTAGGTTTTTCTTGATTTAATTGTGATAAAAATATGCCTGTCGCCTCAATGGAATATTTTATTGACACTAACATTTGGACTATACCGTCGTGTAACTCTCGTGAAATATGACGACGCTCTTCTTCTTGTAAGCTAATAATTCTTTGTCCTAATTCATTAATTTTTAAATCATTACGCTGCTTTTGCCTCAACGTAAACATTAAGCCCAAAACAAACAGAATAAAAATAGAGCCCAAAGCGACACTTAAAACAATTTGCTGAGTTCTATCGATATGCTGGTCTATTTCTTCCTGTAGTTTACTGACTTGTTGATTAACATCGTCTAAATACACCCCTGTACCGAGCATCCATTGCCATTGTTCAAGAAAAACCGAATAGCTCATTTTATCTACTTTGGCGTTGGCAGAAGGTTTAGCCCATTTGTAACGATGGAAACCACCGCCAGCTTGAGCTTTTTGAATTAAAATTTGAACTATTTTTTCGCCTGTATCACTCTTTAAATTCCACCAGTTTTTACCTACTCTAAAGGGTTCTTTGGGGTGGGCTATATTGACACCATCACCGCTATAGACATAAAAATATCCATCATCTCCATTATAGAGCAACTTGTTTAGCAGACTTACCACATTATCTTGCGCTTGTTGGTCAATATTTTTTTCGCCAGCAAACATATGTTCAACCGATGAGACAGCAAGCGCAGTATAATTTTTAAGTTCACGTTTTTTTTGCTCTAGTAAAAAGTGTTCAACTGAGTGTAAACTTTGGTTGGATAACTCTCTATACTCACTACTGAAAAAGAAAAATACTACTATTGAGGTTAACACCACCTGAAATACAGCAATATATAAGAGTTTCAGTGAAAAATTCATACCGATGTTATTCCTATTCTTATTATTTTATGAATAATGACAAGTTTTTGTATTTTCACGAATATAATACTAATGAAATCATGGGTTATATAGCCTAATATCGTCATTTTTGGAATAAATATCAATGGTATTTTATTTAAATAAATATTTTTTTAGTTTTTAAATCAATTGATTGTATTGTATTCGGTAGCTATCTAGGTATAAATACCTAGTAAATATGAGCGTTAGTACGTATGGTTTAATTAGTAAAAGTCTTTAGTATAAGTAAGCAGTCAAAAAATAAGAATACAAAAATAACAAGCTCATATATAAGGAAGGAAGATGAAAAAATCTGTTTTTATTAAGCTAGCACTTGTTTTGTCGCTAGGGTTATCAGGATTAGCCAATGCGGCTGATGATACCGTATATCGCTGGAAAATGGCGGAAACATGGGGTCCAAACTTCCCTATTTTTGGTGATGCGACTAAAAATTTAGCCAAAACGGTGAAAGAAATGTCGAATGGTCGTTTACTCATTCGTGTTGATTCATCAAATAAGCATAAGTCACCACTGGGTATTTTTGATTTTGTTAAAAGTGGCCAATATCAAATGGGGCATTCAGCTTCATATTATTGGAAAGGTAAAAATATTAACGCCTTATTCTTTACTACCGTACCTTTTGGTATGACAGCACCAGAGCAGTATGCTTGGTTCTATTATGGTGGTGGTATGGAGTTAATGAAGAAGGTCTATGATCAGTACGGTATTTTATCCTTCCCGGGTGGTAATACGGGTAATCAAATGGGAGGTTGGTTCAAAAAAGAAATCAACAGTGTTGCAGATCTTAAAGGTTTGAAAATGCGTATTCCAGGTTTTGCTGGCGAAGTATTAGCAAAACTAGGTGCTAAACCTACCAATATTCCAGCGGGCGAGCTTTATACAGCGCTAGAGCGTAATACTATTGATGCATTAGAGTGGGTTGGTCCATCACTAGATCTACGCATGGGTTTTCATAAAATAGCCCCTTATTACTACACAGGTTGGCATGAGCCAGGTGCTGAATTACAGTTCATGGTGAATGAAAAAGCTTATAACAAGCTACCGAAAGATCTACAAAAAATCCTAACCGTCGCAATGAAAACCGCTGCTTATGATATGTATATCCAGTCTTATCATGAAAGTGGTAAAAACTTAGCAACGTTGAATGAAGATTATCCGAACATTAAAATGCGCTCTTTTCCTAAGTCAGTGATGACTGCAATGAAAGAAACGAATGATGCTCTACTGAAAGAATTTGCCTCTAAAGATCCAATGACAGCAGAAATTCTTAAGTCAATTCAAGAGTATCAAGTAAAAGTTCGTGCATGGACTGATTTATCGGATCGTGCATACTTAGACACTACCGATCCTAAGTAGTTATATACCCGCTCCTATTCAAGTGGAGTGGGTATTCATGTGTGAAAAGCAGTAGCCATAATTTATTGAGATTGTGGCAGCTGCTTTTTTTATACCTAAAATGAATTGTTGTTATAAATAGATAGATGACATAAAAAATGTTGTGAGATAAATAATGAAAACAAGTTTAAGAATAATTGGCAAATTTATCGATACGCTAGGTAATTTTTGCAGTTTGTTGATGGTATTAATGATACTCAATGTTTTTTATGATGTAATTATGCGTTACTTTTTTAATGATGTAAGCATCGGTATGCAAGAGCTTGAATGGCACTTATTTGCCGCCATGTTCATGTTTGGTATTGCCTATACGCTTAAAGAAGATGCGCATGTACGGGTAGATATTTTTTATGATGCCATGACCCAACGTAAGAAAGCATTCATTAATATTTTTGGTACACTATTTTTTGCGTTACCTATCACGTTGTTAATCGGTTACTACAGTATTGATTATACCTTAGGGGCTTACCTTATGGGCGAGGGTAGTGGTGATCCCGGTGGTTTACCACATCGCTGGATAGTACGTTCAGTTATCCCTTTATCTTCACTTTTTCTTGTTTTAGCTATTATTCATGTGGTACTGACCCAAATTCAAACGTTAACTGAAAATGATAGTAGTAATACAGCAACTCAAGCAGGGGAGCACTAATGACCGGATTGATCCTTTTTGCTATTGCATTAGTTTGTCTCTTTTTAGGCTATTCGGTTGCCTTTACCTTTGCGGGTATTTCATTAATTGTCGGTGCGTTAACGTTAGGTATTGATCTCTTTGAATTCATGCCATATCGCATTATGAGTATTATGGAAAATACTATTCTAATGGCTGTACCTATGTTTATTTTTATGGGGGTAGTGCTGCAGAAAACAGGTTTAGCAGAACGTTTATTAGAGTCGGCCGCTAAACTCTTTGGTGGTATGCCCGGTGGTGTTGCTATTTCAACTATTGTTGTTGGCGCTTTATTAGCGGCTTCTACAGGTGTTGTTGGCGCCAGTGTTGTTGCTATGGGGGTTATTTCTTTGCCGGTGATGTTGAAAAATAACTATCATCAACCGACGGCTGCGGGAGTTATTTGTGCGTCTGGTACGTTAGGGCAAATTATTCCACCTTCTATTATTCTTATTATATTAGGTGATGTAATGGGAGTACCCGTTGGTGATTTATTTAGAGCTGCAATAGTTCCCGGTATGATGTTGATCGTTGCTTATACCCTATACATAGTGATTTTAGGGCAAGTGAAACCAGAATTTTGTCCTCCTATGGTGGTCAATGAAAATAAACGTGAGTTATTAGTACAAGCGTTAAAAGATATTGTGCCACCGATGACGCTTATTCTTGCGGTACTTGGTTCGATATTTACCGGTATTGCGACACCAACCGAATCTTCTGCTATTGGTGCTGTGGGTGCGGTTATTTTATCAATTATTTATGGTACCTTTTCATTTGGTAAAATACATGAAGTCTCAAAAGAAACGGTAAAAGTCACCTCTATGGTGTTTGCTGTATTAATTGGGGCAACTGCCTTTTCTATGGTTTTTAGTTACTCTGGCAGTGAATATTTAATTGAAGAATTCTTTATGGAATTACCGGGAGACAAATGGACCTTCATCGGGTTAGCCATGTTAGCTATTTTGGTTTTGGGTTTCTTTATTGATTTTATTGAAATTGCTTTTCTCGTGGTACCGATTTTAACACCGGTCGCTATTGCGCTTAATGTCGATCTAGTTTGGTTTGCTATTTTAATTTCAATGAACTTACAAACCTCGTTCTTAACTCCACCTTTTGGTTTTAGCTTATTTTATTTAAAAGGGGTTGCACCGAAATCATTTAAAACCACGACCATTTATAAAGGGGTTATACCGTTTATTCTTATACAAATAGCGGTATTGGTCTTAGTGTTACTATTCCCAGAACACTTGATATTCTCTTAAAGTTTAAATGGTACTTGTGATTTAATAAAAACGGTCGTTGCCTCAACTCTATTGATTTGAAAAGAGGCAACGATATCACTGTAATTGAATCTATGTTTTGTTCTACAGCGCTATTATAATCCTGGCGTCAGTTTTTTTATACCTACCCCATCAATACCAACATAAATATAACCGTCTTTTCCTTGCAATAAACTTCGTGCACGACCAATATTTTCAAACACTTTTTCTTGGCTAAAAACCTGTTCACCTTCAATGGTTAATAACACTAAATGGTTGAACTTCATTGAACCAACTAAAAATTTTCCCTTCAGTAACGGATATTTATCACTTGAAATATAAATCATATCTGATGGTGCTATTGACGGTGACCAATAAAGCGCCGGCTGTGCCATTCCACTCTGTTGGGTTTTAGCGGTCAGTTTTGTACCATTGTAATTGATGCCGTAACTAATCTCTGGCCAGCCATAGTTTGCCCCTTTTTGAATCATATTAACTTCGTCACCACCGCGAGGGCCATGTTCGTGCGACCAAATGTTGTTAGTGCGGGGATCAATACTTATGCCTTGCGGATTACGATGGCCATAAGAAAATATAGTGGACTTAACGCCATTCTGATCTAAAAACGGGTTGTCTGAAGGGATCCTGCCATCATCATGTAATCGGTATATTTTTCCGCCATCTTTGTTAATATCTTGAGGGTTTATATCACGTTGTCCTCTGTCCCCTATAGAGAAGAAAATAAAGCCTTTATCGTCAAATACTATGCGACTACCGTAGTGTTGCCCCTTATTAGAATTGGGTTGAGCCTTATATAATAGCTTTTGATCAGTTAATGAGAAGTTTGAAATGTTTAACGTGGCTCGCATTAATGCGGTGTTACTACCTGAGCTTTTGCCCTCTTTACTAACATAAGTAAAATAGAGCCACTGATTTTTAGAAAAGTCAGGATGAAGTGCAAGATCAAGTAACCCTCCTTGACCATTACTATCAATTTCAGGTAGACCAGTAATGCGCTTAGACAGTAAGTGCCCCTTTTTGATAACCCGTAATTCTCCCTTACGCTCACTAATCAATATTTCTTCGCTAGGCAGCTGTACCATAGCCCAAGGTATGGATATTCCATCAGCAATTAATGACGTTGAAATGTTTTTATCAAGGCCATTAGCTTGCATAAGGTGGCTATTGTATCCGTTACAGCCACTACTGAACGTAAGCGCTAATAATATTGTTATAGAAACCTTCATTGCTTTACCTTTTAGACAGTAATTATTCTGTTAGAGAATAATAAATCAGTGTTGTGAATAAAGTGGTTGTAGTCAATGTTAAGTACCCATAAAATTGTAACAATTATTAGTTATCTGGAAAATATAAGTCATGCGAGTAGCCGTTTCTCAGTTTGCCACCTCCTTAAATGTTCAAGAAAATCTAGCAACCTGTATTCGTATGATAAATGAAGCAGCCGTGTGTGAACCCTCTTTAATCGTTCTTCCCGAATTCTGTAATACCGAGTTTTGTAATACCCTGTTTTATAACGAACAACTTTGTAATGCTCAACCTTGGTATGCGGATCATAATGAAGCATGGGATCAAGCTTTATCGACAGAGGGTCCTTTTTTACAGACTATTGCAGAGCAAGCTAAAAAGCATGACTGTTACATTGTGATCAATGTAACCTTACGACGAGACCTTTTACGCGACCTTTCGAGCAATAAGCAAGACGGCGCGATTAAATCAAATATTAGTGTGACCTCCTGTTTATTTTCGCCACTTGGAAAGCTCATTCACCAAGCGGATAAGCAAGTATTGACGAGGCATGAAAAGGATTTTTTTAGTAGTGCGAATAAAGCGCAAGACATTGTAACAACACCTTTTGGAAAGCTAGGGCTATTGACTGGAAATGATAGTATGACCTTTGCAGTCTCACGCGACTTAGCCATGCAGGGTACGCAATTGTTGTGTCATTCTATAAATTCATTCGCATTAGATCACAGCAACTTACACGGCCCTGCTCGAGCGTGCGAAAATAAAGTGTTTTTAGCGACAGCAAATAAAGTCGGTTCACTCATAACACCAAAAAAAATACTACAAGATAAAAGTGTACTTTGTTCAGCGCAAGACGATATTCCTCAAGCGTATTTTATTGGCGTTGGGCAAAGCCAAATAGTTTCTCCCACAGGTAAGGTGCTAGCAAAGATAACGAACAATGAAGAAGGTTTTGTTTTTGCTGATATAGACTTAGCAGAGGTTGGGATGGAGTCGAACAATAAACGCCGCCCTGATGGCACTGATCTAATTAAGCAACGGCGTCCTGAACTTTATCAAGCGCAAACCGCACTGATAAACATACCATTGCCCATAAAACAAGTGCCTCAGCCTGATGATAAACATATTCAGGAGAGTAAGGTGCCTGTAACAGCTAATGTCGCGATATTTGCAACATACAAGTCTAACGAGACCGCCATTGAAGATGTTTGTTATTACATTGAAAACAACCTCAGTGACATTATTCAATTACCTGAGTTGTTTTTCCTAGCAGACAAAACCCTCTTGAATAACCCGGAACACTTAGCCACGGTAGCCTGTTTAAGTCAGCAGCTAATTAATGAAATAAGTGCAGTGTTAAGACCTTTTCAATACGTGTGCACCAGTTTAGTTATTGAAGGGAAGCATCAAGCGGTATTAATAAGCGAACACGGCTTATTCGCAATACAACAGCAATTGCATTTTTGCCAGCGGTATCAGTGGACGGCACTAGGTGATGAGGTAAATATTATAGAATTACCTTTAGAGCAAGGTAATATTAACGTTGCAATGCTAACAGCCGATGATGCTAATATTCCTGAAATAGTCAAGGTTGCTGCATTAAGTGATATTCACGTGTTACTAGTACCTTTTGATATTCAAGAGCCATGTGAGGTTGAATATAGCTTATTAGCTCGCGCTGTTGAAAATAGAATTTGCCTTGTTGCGGCAAGTCGCGAGAAAAGCTTTGCCATTGATTTACCCACCGGTAACGCTAATAGCAATACGGATAATAAAAAGAAGATAAAATCTCAAAAATCGACAGGGTTAATTGTCAACTTAACTACCGAGGGTGCATTACTAACGCAGTGGAAATCAGGTAAGTTTACTGGCTATATCAATCCACCTCTGGTTAAACATCAACAGGGTAAAATCACCAAAGCCGTTATTCACCCTATTGCGGCTTGTAATAAAGTTATTGCCAGCCAAAATATGGGTTAACAGCTAAGTAACATTTATTTAACTTAGGTTGCACTGATAGGGTGCAAATGGCTTAATTGGTGAATTTTAAAGAGATTTCTACTAAATCAACAATATATGGTTACTCATTAAAAAGCATACATACTTCTTATTTTACAAAAGATTATAAATTAAATTAAAATTTTTTAATAAATGGCATAAGAGTTGATTCCATAATTACCATTAGTCTTTATCTATAGTGAATATTATGCTTTCAGCTTTTATTGAACAACACAATTTACCTGAAGAATTTAGACTCACGGTAAAGAAACATTACAAACCGCTTGCGAATCGAATCTTTAACCAATTTAATAAAAGCAATAATGCCTATTTTGTTGGTATCAATGGGTGTCAAGGGAGTGGTAAGTCAACATTAACAGATTTTATTGCTGAATATTTGATCACAGAATACCAACTTAATGTTGTCGTTATGTCTTTAGATGACTTTTATCTAACACGCGAAAAAAGAAATCAACTTGCCAATGATATTCACCCACTATTAGCGACTAGAGGCGTTCCTGGTACGCATGATGTCGCCACTCTTGAGGGCGTTATTGCTCAATTAAAAGATCGGGAAACTGGCTTTTCTATTCCTAAATTCAACAAAGCTACCGACGATCCATTCCCTGAAGCACTGTGGCTTACGATTGAAAGACCGGTGGATATTATACTACTAGAGGGATGGTGTTGGGGTGTTAAGCCACAAACTGTCGAGCAATTAACTTCACCGATTAACGAACTCGAGTTACAGCATGATGCGGACGGTGTGTGGCGAAATCATGTCAATGACCAACTAAAAAGTGCTTACGTCCCTTTGTATGAACAGATGGATTTTTGGTTAGCACTGCAAGCACCCTCGTTTGATTGTGTTTACAAATGGCGATTAGAGCAAGAGCAAAAGTTACAAGCGAGAAATATCGGTTTAACAAATTCAAAAGTGATGACCCCAGAGGAAATATTAAACTTCACTCAATATTTCCAAAGGCTCAGCGTGCAAAGTTGTAATACCATTTCACAATCTGCCGATACAATATTTTACTTAGATGCCTCACGTCAGATTACCAATACGCCCTTAATGGAAAAGGAATAAATACTGTGGAAACACTTATATTTAGTGATTTAGATGGAACTTTACTAGACCATTTTACTTATCAATCAACGGCGGCAAGCAAAACACTTGAACAATTAATAAGTGCGAATATCCCAGTGATATTAAATACCAGTAAAACGTTCGCTGAGTTAGGTGTTATTAACAGCGAACTTAATTTAAATGCGCCATTTATTGTAGAAAATGGTGCCGCAACTTATATTCCAATGCATACTTTAAAGACACAGCCTAGAGATACGGTAGCGGTAGGGGATTACTGGGTGAAGTCTTTTTGCTTACCTAGGTTATATTGGCTAAAGCTATTGTCTGAACATACCGATGAATTTACTAAATGCTACCGAGGCTTTTCAACCATTTCAGTATCAACATTATCTAAAATAACAGGATTGAGCCTAGATGACGCTAAACGGGCAAAGCAACGGCAGTATGGTGAGCCTATTCTATGGTTAGGTGATGAACCAGCTAAAACTAAATTTATAGATCATTTGATAGATTTAGGCGCAAATGTTGTTAAAGGAGGCCGATTTATTCATGTAGGGGGTCACTGTGATAAAGGCCAGGCGCTGATTTGGTTAACAGAGCAATACCGAGAGAATTTCAATAATCCCTCAATAATGACCATTGCCTTAGGTGATGGAGAGAATGATGTGTCAATGCTGGAAGCGGCAGATGTCGCTGTACAAATTCGTTCTCCTGTTCATGACTTTCCAACGTTATATCGTCAATTCAAAGTAACTCAAACTAAGCTATTTGGTCCAGAAGGCTGGACTGAAGCCATACAAGATATTTTAGCCAATAAACTACTTTCACATTCAACAAATAAAATTAATTCAGAGGTAAACCATGGCTGATTTTTATCAAAACGGTACAGTAACAACGTTACATAATTTAGGGCAGCGTGCGCCTGAAGATATGGCTGCTGAATTATTAGAATTTTCAAAAATACGTCCATTAGGACTGATTTTACCTTCTTTATTCTCAGAGTTAGAAGGTGAAGCTTTACCCGATATTGTTAACAAACTTAAAGGTGTTGAATATTTATCTGAAATCGTCATTGGTTTAGATAGGGCAAATCTTGAGCAATATAAACATGCATTATCATTTTTTGGTGAGCTACCTCAACACCATAAGGTACTGTGGAATGATGGACCTAGATTACAAGCAATAGACGCTAAATTACAAGTCTTAGGCTTAGCACCTAAAGAATTAGGAAAAGGTCGTAATGTTTGGTATTGCATGGGGTATATTTTAGCTTCAGGTAAAGCAGAATCAATTGCCTTACATGACTGTGATATTTTGACTTATGAACGCGAACTACTCGATAGACTTCTTTACCCTGTTGCTAACCCTATGTTTAACTATGAATTCTCGAAAGGCTATTACGCGCGTGTTGCCGGAGGAAAAATCAATGGCCGAGTATCAAGACTATTAGTCACACCGTTGATTAAAGCATTGAAAAAAACGGTTGGCCATTGTGACTACCTTGAATACATGGACAGTTTTTTATATCCATTAGCGGGTGAATTCTCTTTTCGACGAGATGTGTTAAGTGATATTCGTATACCAAGTGATTGGGGGTTAGAGATTGGTGTGCTTTCTGAAATGTACCGTAACTATTCATCTAACCGTATATGCCAAGTTGATATTGCCGCAACGTATGATCATAAACATCAAGACTTGTCTTTGGATAATGATGACGGTGGCTTATCAAAAATGTCTGTTGATATCAGTAAATCATTTATTCGTAAACTCGCCACACAAGGTGAAACATTCACTACTGAAAAATTTAGAACATTAAAAGCAACCTACTATCGCATTGCGCTAGATTATGTAGAGACTTATCGCAATGACGCTATGATGAATGGGCTCACACTCGATATTCATAACGAAGAACAAGCAGTCGAGATGTTTGCTCAAAACATAATAACAGCGGGTAATACCTTTTTAGAGCAACCCATGGATACACCTTTTATCCCTTCTTGGAATAGAGTGATTAGTGCTATCCCTGATATTTTATCGCAGTTAAAAGCAGCGGTGGAATTAGATAATGAAGAATTCAGTCAATCTTTGAAGTAAAGGTAAATTATGCCAACACCGATTAATCACTCAAAACCTAAGTTGAAGGGTAATTTAAAAGGTCAGTTGCAAGAAAAGTTAACTCAGCAACTGGCCACTATTTATCAAGATGTTGAGCTTGAGCAATCTTATGAAGCAATTGCTCAAGCACTTTTAACTATAATGGGGCCCTCGAGTACAGAAATTACCGCAAAGCCGTTTACCAACCATTGGTCTGAAAAAGATATCATTTTGATCACCTATGGCGACTCCATTATTAAGGAAGATCAACCCCCATTAAGAACCTTAAAAAAGTTTTTAGACACTACTATTGCAAATACCATTAACAGTGTGCATATTTTACCTTTTTTCCCCTATAGCTCGGACGATGGCTTTGCCGTTATTGACTATTCATCAGTTAATGAATCCCTAGGGACATGGCAAGATATAGAACAAATCAGTAAAGATTATCATTTAATGTCTGATCTGGTGATTAATCATTGTTCGAGCCGTAGTGCTTGGTTTGACAATTTTATTAAAGGCGAAGGGCAAGGCAATGATTTTTTCTTTACCGCCCTACCTGATGATGAACTATCTGAGGTGGTTAGGCCGCGTACTTCACCCTTATTAAAAGAAGTAGAGACGGGCCAAGGGAAAAAGTTTGTTTGGTGTACTTTTAGTCACGATCAAGTTGATTTTGATTTTCGTAACCCTGAGGTACTAAAAGCCTTTACGTCAATCATTAAGCAATACCTTGATGCTGGAGTAAAAATATTTCGTCTAGATGCCATCGCTTTTTTATGGAAAGTTGTCGGCACCAATAGCATCAATTTACCTCAAACTCATGAAGTTGTTAGGTTACTGAGAACCCTTATTGAGTCAGCAGATCCAAGCGCGATTATTATCACAGAAACCAATATTCCTAATACACAAAACCTTACTTATTTTGGTAATGCCAATGAAGCTCATGGTATTTATAATTTTTCATTACCGCCATTATTATTAAACACGTTACTAACGGGTAATTGTTTATATTTAAAGCGTTGGTTAATGAGCATGCCACCGCCACAAGACGGCACCATGTATTTTAACTTTATCGCATCCCATGATGGTATTGGCTTACGCCCTGCAGAAGGTTTATTAAGTGAAACTGAAATTGATAATCTAGTACAGACAGTACAAAGTTTTGGTGGAAAAATATCATGGCGCACATCCGATACGGGTGAACAAAAAGCGTATGAAATGAACATTTCACTTTATGATGCAATGCAAGGGACAGTGGAGGGTAAAGACCAATGGAATTTTGAACGCTTTATTTGTGCTCATGCCATTATGTTTGCTTTGGAAGGAATACCAGGGGTTTATATTCACAGTCTGTTGGGAACACCAAATGATTATCAAAAGTTAGCCAATACTCATCATAATCGTTCAATTAACCGACGCCGCTGGCACGTAGATGCGTTGGAAGAAGCGCTAGCGGATAAAAATTTGCACCATGGAAAAGTACTCTCTACTTTGAAGTCGTTATTGAATACACGAATTTTACAACCCGCATTTCATCCTAATGCAACACAATTTACATTACATTTAGGGTTGCAACTCTTTGGCTTTTGGCGACAAAGTAAAGATAGAAAACAAAGCATTTTTTGTGTGAGTAATGTATCTGATCAGCCGATTGATTTACCGTTAAGTGAGTTGAATTTAATTATTACAGAGTCTTGGATTGAACTTATAAGCAATAGTAAAATAACAGAATTAACCCAAGAAATTAAGTTAGCTCCTTATCAAACAGTGTGGATATCAAATAGATAAAATATACTTCAACGCAAGTAATCTAAAAATTTATCTAGATTACTTGCATCAAATATTACGGGTGAAACACACTACTTTATAAGTTCAGCATCCGCTTTTTTAATCTTTCTAAATCAATCGCGTTTGATCGTACGGTGAGCTTAATATGAGTATATTCATACTCTTCTTTAGTGACACTCATACTTGATCGAATTTCACCAATGACGCCCTTAGCTGTATAGGGAATGATAACCTCTTCTTCAATCATTTCGTTTTGGGCAGCGCCAACAATATATTGATGCAATTTACTGATATCAGCCGGATTACGAGTGGATGTCATCATGGCATCAGGAAACTCTGCCATCAGTGCCTGTTGTTGCTCAGTAGTCAGTTGGTCTGATTTATTGAGTACCAGTAACTTTTCACTGTCTTCAACGCCGACTTCTTCCAGTACTTGGTGTACAACATCAAGTTGTGAACGAAAAGAAGGATCAGAGGCATCAACCACATATAACAATAATGACGCATCATGGGCTTCTGCCAAGGTTGAATGAAAGGAAGCGACTAAATCGTGCGGTAATTTTTTAATAAAGCCGACAGTATCTGACACTAGAATTCGTGGTTGCGTAATGGGGTACAACGCACGTACGGTGGTATCAAGGGTCGCGAACAGTTTGTTTTCACCTTCGACATCACTTCCTGTAATAGCTCGCATCATTGACGACTTACCTGCATTGGTATAGCCAATTAACGCGACAGAAAACAACTCTGAACGTTGTGTGCGTCTGTCCATCATGACATCTTGAACATTCACTAATTCACGCTTTAGCTCTGCTAATTGGTCGCGTACGGCACGGCGGTTTAATTCTAGCGTAGTTTCGCCAGCACCTTTACCCATTTGACGTTCTTTATCACCGCATGATGACTCACGAAGTCGAGGCGCTACATAATTAAGGCGAGCAATTTCAACTTGTAATTTCGCTGTTCGGGTACGCGCATGGCGACTAAATATTTCAATAATAATACCCGTACGATCAAACACCTCTACGCCTAATTGATTTTCAACATTACGCAGTTGAGAAGGCGTTAAATCGCAATCAAATACCACCACATCAGCACAGGCAAAGGGAAGATTATCTGAAGGGATGTCAGACAATGGTGTTTCATCAAGCAAGAATTCATCTTCTCCTAAGTCTTCAATTACTCCTTTGTTACCGGTGAGTTGTGCTATTTCTGCCAGTTTACCTAAACCTAGTACATTAACTTTTTTAGTTGAACTGTGCTTTTGCGACTGCGTGCCGACCACTTTAAATCCTAAGGTAGTCACTAAACGCGCCAGTTCGGCAAGTGATTCTGTTGCCTCATCACCTTTAAACTGGGGCGTAGAAATAGAAATAAGTAACGCGTGATTAAGTGATTTTTTTGCTGTTAATTGCATAATGGTTTTATCTTAATGCACCTGAGTGCAAACCTATTTTTATCTGAAGTAGGTTGATCCTACGCTGTTATTGAGAAGCTTTATAGGGTAGTGGTGGACTAGTGGCTATATTTGGCTATATTTGGCTATATTTGGCTATATTAATACACTAAATTGTGACGAATGCTCAGTCATCACGACTTGGTTTCGTCCACTCGCTTTAGCATCGTATAAGGCTTTGTTGGCGGTCTCTAGATAGAGATTCAAATCTGGACGATTGTCATCTATCATTGCCAGACCAACACTGATCGTAATAGACAGGTTTTCTCCGGTACTTGATTGTACGGTGAGTGCGGCCATAAAGTTGCTAATACGCTTGGCCGTATTTTTTGCATTTGTGTGGTCAACATCGACACATAACACGATAAACTCTTCGCCACCAAATCGGGCTACTATATCGTTGGCGCGAGTGTTTTCTCTCAGGCAATTAGTAAACGCGATTAACAAATCGTCGCCTGTAGAATGCCCATAAGTTTCATTGATCAACTTAAAATGATTTAAATCGAATGCCATAATTGCGCAGATTTTGTCATTTTTTCTTCTAGACTTTATTGCTATCTCTGACTGCGACATAAATCCTGAGCGGTTAAGTAGCCCAGTAAGGGGGTCATTCTGAGCCAAGCCATTTAATCTACATTGTAAACGCTCAGCGGAAATAAGCATCAATCCAAGCATGAAAATAATTTGAATGAAAGCCACTAGAGCTAAGGTTGCGATAGGGTACGTTGTTGAACTGACCATGAGTGATGGGAGGCTTTCAGGCACGATAATGGCAGAAACGATGGAAAATATTGCTACTACAGCAAAGGTGCAACCAACAAAAACCGACGTAAATAGCCGTGGAGAGCGGTAACTGATAAATTCTTTGGCAATGGCCAGCTGATAAAACGCACAGGTTATAAACAACAGAATATAACCTGTGCGCAATAGCGTACCTTCTTCAATCCATTTTAAGACGAGGGGTGTTACGGCACACACAGCAAAAGCGACAACCATAAAGGCGGGTAAAAAAATTAACAACGGGTCTAATCGTTCTTTGTGGAAGAAAGATCTTGATGCACTCCACCACAGTGTATGAGTCGTGAGAAGAGAGATAACTATCAGGAACAACAGAGGGGGGTTAGGCGACTCAATATTAAGTAATAAGCCAAAAAAGCATACAACCAAGGCAAGATGTCCTCCAGCCCAAAGCTCCATACCCACCATGCGTAAGGTGGAAAAACGTGCATAGAGGTAGATCAAAAACCCCAACATGTTTAGCGTTAACAGAATCAACACCAATGTCCTAAGATCAAATGCTTCCATGCTGTGTTCCTTAATTTTGTATTGTCGCTACTCAAGCGTGAAAGAGAGAATACCCATCAAAACGTTTAAATACAACTCTAATACTGATTTATCAAATTCAGCGCGGTGATCTCTATCGTCAAGCTCTGCGTATGTCAATAGAAAATCATAATGTCTGATACGCCGTTAGCTCTAGTTAGGTTGATTATGTACAGTTAAAACATTTTTTTATTCATAGATAAAGGGAAATTCTAGACAGGATATAAGATATTATCTAGAATTAATGGAGTCTAGTATTAGTGGATAAATACACCATTAGATCTACAATAAGTGATACGCAAGGATTATATGATAAAGGGTGCTGTACTCGTAAAAATCAATTCATCCTAATGAGAAAAAAGTGAAAAAAGTGAAAAAAGTGAAAAAAGTGACGATTGTGAATAATCCTCTATGCATTGTCGGCATCGGTGCTTCTGCGGGTGGCTTGGAAGCATTGGAAGATTTCTTTTCTCATGTGCCTACAGCCTCCAACATTGCCTTTGTTGTTATCCAACACCTTGACCCCACTCACAAAGATATCATACATGAATTGCTGCAACGCACTACATCGATGAAGGTGACACAAGCTCAAAACCACATTAAAGTAAAGCCGAACTGTGTGTATGTGATCCCACCTAACAAAGATTTATCCATCCTTAAGGGGGTATTATTTCTGCTTGAACCGGTATCTAGTCGCGGCTTACGGTTACCGATTAATTTCTTCTTTCGATCGCTGGCCAATGATCAGCATGAACGTGCTGTGGGTGTTATTCTGTCTGGAATGGGCAGTGATGGCACATTAGGTTTACGCGCTATTAAAGAAAAGGCGGGACGTTCTTTGGTGCAGTCACCTGAGTCTGCCAAATTTGACTCAATGCCTTGTAGCGCTATTAATGCGGGACTTGCGGATATCGTAGCCCCGGCACAAGAACTACCAGAACAGATTATGGCGTTTCTCAAACATAGTCCACAAGTTGTCAGTAAGCCTAATGAACTGAGAGTAGAACTCAAGTCAAAAAGCGCACTGGCACAGATTATCATCATGCTGCGTGAACGGACTGGAAACGACTTCTCACTCTACAAGAAAAATACTATATATCGTCGTATTGAACGGCGTATGGGGCTGCATAAACTGAAAGACATCGCATTTTATGTGAATTATCTTCGTGAGAACCCACAAGAACAAGACATACTGTTCAAAGAGTTGTTAATCGGGGTAACCCATTTCTTTCGTGATAAAGACGTGTGGGCACAGCTCAAATCAATTTCACTACCCACACTATTGGCCAATTACCCACAAGGTAAAACACTGCGAGCATGGGTGACCGCTTGTTCTACTGGAGAAGAGGCCTACTCACTGGCCATGACAGTACTGGATGTATTGGATGACATTAAGCCAAAAGGGCGTTTCACACTACAAATATTTGCTACCGATCTTGATGAGGATGCTGTTAATATTGCACGTAAAGGCTATTATTCAGCGCATATTGAGGATGATATCTCTGCACAGCAATTGACGCGTTACTTCATTAAAGAGGGCAGTGGTTATCGCATTAAGCAGCAGATACGTGACATGATCATCTTTGCACCACATAACATCACTATGCACCCACCGTTCACCAAGTTAGATATTATCACTTGTCGCAACTTGCTTATTTACTTCGAACCGGCACTACAGAATAAGCTACTGCCATTGTTTCATTATGCACTCACTGCTAACGGTATTATGCTGCTAGGTAGTGCGGAAACGGTTGGGAATTTCACCTCATTTTTCAGACAGGTCAATGACAATACCCCAATATACACTCGTATGGACAAACCTTTATCTTTAATAGATGTAGACTTTCCCATCGGGTCATTGCTAGACAATCAACCAAGGCACTTATCAGAGATGAATAAAAATATTACCAACCTGCAAACACAGGCCGATCAAATTTTGCTACAGAGCTACGCGCCAGCAGCGGTATTGATTAATGCTGATGGTGACATACTCTACATCAATGGTCGCACTGGAAAATATTTAGAGCCAGCGGCGGGCAAAGCCAACTGGAATATTCACGTGATGGCGCATAAAGAACTGCAACATCCGCTTTTCGTCGCGATGAATAAAGCACAGGCGCAAGTCGCGCCCGTTATTATGACCAATCTGACGCTAGATCAAGTCACCATTAATCTGACAGTACAAGCGATTATGGAACCCAAAGTTTTATATGGGTTACTCATGGTGGTGTTTACTGACGTTGTAACACCCGCCAAGGCTCCACGAAAAAAGCGCGGGGCTGCTGAGCAACAAGCGCTGATTGAACTGCAACAGGCCCAAGAAGAAGTCCAATTGCTTCGCGAGAAAATGCAATCCTCGCACGAAGAGCTGAAGTCCATTAATGAAGAAATGCAATCGAGCAACGAAGAGTTACAATCGACCAACGAAGAACTGACCACGTCTAAAGAAGAAATGCAGTCGATGAATGAAGAGTTGCAAACCGTCAACGCGGAACTACAATCTAAAGTCGATGATTTGTCGTGGGTCAATAACGACATGAAACATCTACTCGATAGTACCGAAATCGCCACGATATTTTTGGATAACCAGCTGAATGTGCGACGTTTTACCGTCCATATATCCCATATATTCAAATTAATCTCAAGTGATGTCGGTCGACCACTGTCTGACATTGCGACGAATCTAGACTATATTGAACTAGAGGATGATGTGAAGAAGGTGTTAAAGAGTCTGGTATTCATAGAAAAAGATATAACGGCGAGCGAAGAACGCTGGTTTAAAGTCCGCATCATGCCATACCGGACGCAGGAAAATGTAATTGATGGTGTGGTCATTACCTTTATTGACATTAGCAAAGCCAAAAATCTAGAGGCCGAATTACGTTTAGTAAGGCCGGCCATATAGCCATGGAGGGAAAAATGCCTAAACCAATATCAACAGAGCTTCGCAAGAAGGCCGAAGCGCAACTAAAATCAACAGAGCTTCGCAAGAAGGCCGAAGCGCAACTAAAATCAGAGGCAGGAGACTACAAAGTCATTCTTAGTGATGAGAATACGAAAAGGATGTTACACGAACTGGAGGTTCATCAGATTGAACTGGAGACACAGAACGAGGAACTCCAACAAGCACGAATAGCACAAAGAAGGGCTTCTCAGCGCTACACCGAGTTATTTGAATTTGCACCGATTGCCTACTTTTCTTTCGATCTGAATGGCATAATCAATCAGACCAATTTCCGAGGGGCGACCCTATTGGGTATGAAGCGAGCTGATTTGGTAGGAAAACAGTTTTCACACTTTGTAACAGCTCAATATAGAGATATATTTAAACGCTTTCTGGTAAAAGCCTCTGGCGGCGGTGGCATACATTCCTGCGAGATTTTAGTGCAAGTTAATAATAATCCATTTTGGCTAAATATCGAGGCGAATATCAACATCACAGGGGTAAATTGTTTTGCCGCGGTGATGGATATCACCGAGAGAAAAAAATCTGAAATTACACAAAATCTAGCTGCGGGGGTATTTACTCATGCTTCTGAAAGCATCATTATCACTGATGTTACCAGTACCATTATCGATGTTAACGAGGCATTCACTGGTTTAACGGGTTATAGTCATGAAGAGGCGATTGGCAACAGTCTACGGATGCTAGAATCTGGACGGCATCCACCTGAGTTCTACTATGATCTAGATCAAACGTTACTCAAAGAAGGCGCTTGGTCTGGCGAGATATGGAGCAGGCGTAAAAATGGCGACGTGTATGCTGAAATGAGATCTATGAGTGCCGTGTGT
>CAJXQM010000019.1 GCA_913058145.1 uncultured Colwellia sp. | reverse complement strand
CGAGATTCGCCTTAGTCTCGTGGGCTCGGAGATGTGTATAAGAGACAGGTATAACTACGAAAGATAGTGTAAATCAATATTATTTAAATTTATTAATAAACTTAATAGATAATTGACTTACAACATCTTTTAACGCATCTTAACTTTAGTTTGAAAATTAAGAAGTTATCAAAATGAAAAAATTAAAAAATGAAGCTGAATTATTAAAGAAATCCTTAGTTATTGGTGAAAAATACGCAGTGAATCGTGGTTACAAAAATTTTTCATCAACAAACTCGGCCAAGGATAAAATAGAAAGCCTTTATCGTTTATTAGTCAATGATAAGTTAATTCAGCCACTAGCTGTTGAGAGTGAAGATCAACCTCACATGAAACGTAAACTTGCTTTATGGATTGTTAAACAGCTACCAGAAGATCACTCATTACTTGAGTGATTCGAAATAGCTTATTGTAAAGTTGAGTTTTATTGAAATAATTCAGTAAGTTTCTAACCTGATCTAAATTTTGATACTGCTAGCAAGGGTATATTACTAATTTTAGTGTTTGCTAATTAAATTTATCAATTATAAATCAAACTGATTACTGCTTATCATTAAAAAATATTAGTTAAAAAATTGCTCTATGATCCATTGATAACCAATACCACCAAGGTAAATTCCAACTATACCCGCTATACCTGATACGACGGGAGGTGCAGGTAAGGGTAGTTTTAATACTGAAAATAAAATACCAACAAACACACCTGTTGCCAACGCTAATAAAACCTCTGCCATTGTCATTGCTCCGTTACTCTTTTTATTTACTGTTTCATTGATTAAAATATTTTATTGTAAGATAGCAAAGCTATTTTATTCTTATTTGATAGAAAACTCACCACTATTGAATTTCAATGCCGATGTAAATCGAGTAGAGGCAATGTATTATCAATCATTTATTTTCCTTAAGGTATTTTATCTATTGGGTCATTATATCGCTTTTTTGTTCGTTATTCATTTGAATACTCTAGTATTAATACTCTAAGACTGCTAAATTGCCGCAGAGAATGATTTTGTAGGCAAGCTACCTCAATAACGCTCATAAAACGTTTCTAAACTAGCCCCTAAGGGACTTCTGAGCAAAATATACTCAACGTTATATATATTTCTAACGGAACAACCTTTAATAATATGATACACCTTGATCATGATTTACTTAATTGTCTTGAAATTCGTATTTTGAAGTGGCGCTGATATAGATATATCAAATATTTATAACCTATAGCAAACCTCTCAATGAGGTAAAAAGAGAAAAATTATGTATCAAACTGACGATGTGCGCATCAATAAAATAAAAGATTTATTACCTCCTATCGCATTACTGGAAAGATTTCCAGCGTCAGAGAAAGCAACTAAATCAGTTGTTTCTGGTCGATCTGCAATTCACAACATTTTAAATCATAAAGATGATCGTGTACTGGTGATTATTGGACCTTGTTCAATTCATGATCCTAAAGCGGCACTTGAATATGGTCAACGTTTAGTTGAGCTGCGTAACAAGTATAAAGATACCTTAGAAATTGTTATGCGTGTTTATTTTGAAAAGCCACGAACAACCGTTGGTTGGAAAGGGCTTATTAATGACCCTTATATGGACAATAGCTTTAAGCTTAATGATGGTTTGCGCATTGGTCGTGAATTATTACTTGAATTAAATAATCTAGGTTTACCTACTGCGGGAGAGTTCTTAGATATGATGACTCCGCAATATATGGCTGATTTTATGTGTTGGGGCGCAATTGGTGCACGCACTACTGAATCACAGGTTCACCGAGAGTTGGCATCAGGGTTATCTTGCCCTGTAGGTTTTAAAAATGGTACGGACGGAATGGTAAAAATTGCTATCGATGCGATTGGATCAGCTGCTGCTTCACATCATTTTTTATCGGTTACAAAGTTCGGTCATGCCGCGATTATTGAAACAACAGGTAATAGTGATTGTCATATAATTTTACGCGGAGGTAAAACTACAAACTTTGACCAAAATAGCGTTAAAACCGTGACGCAACAGCTAGCAGAAAATGAGTTAAATACTAAAATAATGATTGATTTTAGTCATGCTAATTCAAGTAAGAAATTTGAAAATCAAATGTTAGTTTCTACTGATGTTAGCAAGCAAATTAGCCAAGGTAATCAAAATATTTTTGGTGTGATGGTTGAAAGTAACTTGGTTGAAGGAAATCAAAAACTTGTTAATGGTAAGGCTGAAGTTTATGGTCAAAGTATTACTGATGCTTGTATTGGTTGGCAAGATACGGAAACTTTATTGGCTCAGTTATCTGATGCGGTAACCGCAAGAAGAACCGTGTAACCATTTAAAGTCGCTTTGGTAGTCAAAGCGACCTATATCATTACCGTACAGGTCCAAAACCCATTGTTCGTCAAGAAGTGTTGTCGGTGGGTATTTTACCCACTCTAACTCCTCTAAATAACCGAATAATAATTAAAGACAACTGTTTCCACAATCAATAATTTGCAACTTATCAACCAAAATAGAAGTGTTGTCATAGGTCCCTTCAGCTTTTACTACACTAGTCGTAGTCACCAATGAAAAGAAAGTGTCAGCATCCACTATTACTCGAGCCTTATTTCGATATGTTAATATAAGTAAAGATATTAACATAAAAATAATGGAGTTTAATTTCATAATAAGTGCTTGATTGTTGAAAAAATCATCATCAACAATACATAATATACGGTTTCAACAATATGATATTTATCAGGGCAAGAGTCATGAAAAATTAAGTATATTTTATGAATACTGTAAGTAAAAATATGATGATACTTATAATAATCAACATTGGCAGCACCATAGCTAAGTTAAGTACTGATGGAAGTATACTTCAACTACACTGTTGATCATCTTTATGAAAAACCCCTAAATTTGAAAATAAAGACGCACAATAAAGTTTGACAATCATGATATTTGTCATCTATTGAGTATTTTTTTGTGCGTTTTCTTTCAAGTTAACTACCATTTGTTTTTGCAAGCGTCATTGTTTTAGGATCTCGGAGTGCTTTAGTTAATTAAATATTAACTAAAGCTATTTCAAATTTAGGTTGATAGAGGCAATGTCAAACCATGTATTACTGATGATTCGAAGTAATACACAAACTTTTCACCATTAACGATTAGCAAGGGGTTTTGAATGAAAATTAGAACTAAAACTATTATTATAGGGTTTTCGGTCTTGGGAATAGCATTAAGTATGAATCCTGTTAATGCCAACAAGTACAAGAACAATAGCAAGCGCACATTAGATTTCAATGAACAAACACATTTGGAATTTATGTGTGAAGAAGAGAAACTTGCGCGTGATGTCTATATTACACTTGGTTCCAAATATCCACAGGCAAAAATTTTCGGTAAAATTGATGATTCGGAAGAAAGACACAAATGCGCGGTTGCCGATATGCTTCAAAAATATGGTATTCCTAATCCGAATACAAATGATAACGTAGGCGCTTTTACGGGCAAAGATTATGGTAAGTACTTTACTCATGAATTCAGTGTTTTAGTTGGAAGAGGATTGGTCAGTAAGCTTGAAGCTATGTATGTTGGCGCATTCATTGAAGAACTAGATATGCTTGATATTAATCAGTGCCCTGAAGTAATAGTGGACACTGATAACGAAATCAATGACGTATCTGAGTGCGGTAAAATATATACAGATAACCCCGATATACAGCGTCTTTATGGAAATTTACTCGCTGGTTCAAAAAACCATCTACGAGCCTATGTTCGAAATATTGAGAAACAAATAGGCGAAGGAAATTACACAGCACAGGTACTTACACAAGAACAGGTAGACGACATTCTAGGACGTTAATAAAACGTATCTCTGATGGGAGCACTTAGCTAGGTATTATGTTCAAAGGTAGTAATGAATTGATATAGAGCTTAGGTTGAATTGCTCAAGAAAAGGCATGAGATAATTTAATATAATGATGTTAACATAATGCTCAATAGTATGTCTTTGATACCATTTATTTTGTTACGCGGTTATTCGAGCCTAAGCAGATTGTTAGATTAATATAAATGGTGTAAGTACTTCACTTACACCATTTCAAGTCGAGTAATTATGATTGCTGCCAAAGACTCTACGGTCATCGGCAGCGTTCGAATACACCAATTACAGTTTACTGTCCATCAACGACGAACTCTGGTTAACGCCGTAGCTGTGTCGTTGCTGGTATCCGAATCATCGTCAGCAGCAACTGTTGCGGTCCAATTAAAAGTCGTCGGTCTAGAAGGTGTGGTCCAATTGAATGTAAAGTCCACATTATCATTCGCCGCTAATGCACTAAATGAGCCGGTGAACTCTACAACCTCACCTCTAGAGGATATGCCTTTAACCGTAACTGTTCCCGATGCATCACTGGTTAAGTCATTGTTGCTTATTCGCACGACAACCGCTATGTCTGGTGTGTTAATGCTAGCTCTTGATGGTACGACCAAGCTCGACAAGACCACATCAACATCGGTTCCCGGAGGATTGTTCGGTGTTACGCTTCCTATGGGGGGCTGTGGCACATCTACCGTCTGATCACTCTCGTCAGTTACACTCAGATTAGCCAAAGTACCACCAGTGCCATCGACCTTTTCGTTCCATACTGTCCAGATAATATTGCCCGCAGGTGAAGGTCGTAACTGAGATTCGAATCGGTTGTTATTTCCAATATTCGGGACAACAGATGGCTCTTCAAAAGTCACGCCTTTATCTGTGGTGCGAGTATAGTAGATATCATTCTCTTCAGACTCTCCTATATGGCCGTAGACGTTTGTCTCTGTTCCCCAGCCAAGGATCAGAGTGCTCTTGCTTTGACAATTCTCTGGATAGATAGAGTCAGCAGGAACAACGAGATCACAGCCCATGCCACTACCTGGAGTTTTCACTAAACGAGGCTCTTTAACGTGAATTTTTACATTATCAATATTCGAGACATTTTTAGCCTTGGTCCAACCCTGGTTGAATGTTTCGTTTGTAAGACCCGCTGCGTTATAGCGTCTCAACCAGAAGTTATAGTTGTCCAGATCTATAACCGTAGCAACCGCCCAGTCTTTCGCATATGAATAGCCGATGTAGAGATCATCACCAACAATCGCAGCACGATGTGCTTTAGCATCTTCGTATGGGTTCGTTAATGACGTATCCGAAAGATTGTTTATAATAGTTGGATCCGTGGCGGCAGAATTTATAGCAGACCATGGAACCGTATTACTACTGATATTACTTGCCGACGTATTAGTAAGTTCTCGCACAACCAAATAGTCTGATTCTCTACAAGTAGGATCTACTGCGGGCTGCATATCTTCAGGTCTAAGACCTGTTGAGCCTTCAGCTTCTGTCTTATTGCCGGTGCGAACCATAATATCTGCTGGTCCACCTTCAGTCGGAAATCCCTGTCTCCAGAATACACCCATTCTCAAGCCATTCAATGATGCATTGGATTGAGCGACAAAACGTACACGACGGCTATTTTCGAGTGGATCGCTAATGACACAGCCAGGCTCTCCACTTTTATACAAGCCAGCTGACGCGGGTGGTTGGTTAAATGGGAACTCATGATAGCGGATGAGTTTACCCGAATCGAGCCTCTCAGCGCCTTTGCTCTCTTCGTAAGCGATAACAGCGATAGGAACAGGGCTGCCACCGACCAGCATAAGATTAGGTCTGGCTGCTCCGGTATTCCCACGCTCTATCGTCTCTATTTCAGTATTTGGATCACTAGGATGAAAAATTGGGCTGGTATTACCGCCTGATCCATCGTTAGTGTAGTTATCGGTGATTCTTACCGGTATTGATAAAGGCGTCCCCATAAGATCTTCGGTGTAGGAATACCAGACATCGGTACCATGAGTGACATTTGCCCCTGAAGCACCTTCTCCCGGTCCCTCGGCGCCGCCAAGTTGAAGACCGTGCGGATCTTCCTGCCAGGATATAGTCCATAAACCCTTACCATCAACACTTAAGCCTTTATTAAAGTCTGATTTTGCATCTCTTTTGCCATCGGTCAACTGCAGTGTACTCCATACAGCGGGCTCGTCAGGATTATCATCAATCCCCAAAATACCCGCAACATTATTGGTGTAGGATGCATAAAGACAGGAGAAAGGCACGCTAAGGCCTTCACGCTCGTCATAGCTTATGTATCTCTGATTTCCGCCGGGACAATATTTACTCATCCAGGTTACAACAGCAAAGTTACCAGCAACAAAAATATTCGGTTTTTCAGCATCTCCGTGAAAGGGAACTGGATGTGCTACCCCTAAATCTTCATTCCAACCCGTAGAAATACTGGACAATTCCGCAGTATTAGATAGGTTAATAGGTGCGCTCCAGTCTTCTGCCAGCGCACATTGACTCTCATTCTTCGCTGGATGACAGGTTTTGACATAAATGTCCCGAGCGAGCCTAGTGTCGTCAGCTTTAGTGTCATACACCTCGGGTCCGTTGGCGTCACCATAGACAGAAATCAACCAACCATTGCCCATACGACCAAGTTTGGTTTTATTTGCGAGATTGTTCTCGGACAATGTTTTCTGTTGGCTAAACTCAATTTCTGCCATTGCATTACCATGTAATGTTGCTGCTAATATGGCTATAGCGATAGGCGATTTTCGAATGATTTTTTTTAACATCGTATTTTCCTTTTGATAGTGTTATCTAAATTTTTACATCATATTTTTAATGTGATTATTTGAGCGTTGACGAGTTTTTTGGGTCAGTAAACCGAACAGACCTAAGGTCATCAACCAAATTATTGATGGCTCAGGTACGGATACAGACTCTCGCACGGATTCTGCGTAACCGTCGCTATACACTATTCCGTAAATCTCATTGCTTTCTTTACCTTGTAAATTGACTCTAAGGCTTTGATTGTCGTTAGTCTCTGAACTAATAAGATCACCACCGATAAATGCTTCTGCTGATGAGAAAAACAATTCATCCATATCCTTATCGAATAAGGATATTTCTGCATAGCTACTGCTGTCATCATTTGTACCTAAACTGCCATTTACATCTATATCGGCACTAACGAACGAGCTAAATAAAAATTCGAAACTGAGTGGAGTATTAAGATTATTGGTAAAAGAAATGAAAAATTCTGACTCTATAAATGAGTCGGCAGAACCATTGCCGCTTGCACCACCATAGGATTCCGACGTTTGAATAAATGAATCTCCTAAACTCCAGTTGGTAGCAGCACCGATCATACTATCAGTGCTCGCTACCCCAGAACCACTGGATGAAGCATTCAAATCATAGATATCACTACTTGATGAAACTGACCAACCTTGGCTGCCGCTGCCGCTGCCATTCCCGCTGCCGCAGCCATTACTCTGGCAAGCCCCTGGATTGTTACCGTTATTTGACCCAGTCACTGAGGTCACACTATTTAGACAGTATTCAATGTCTGCGTAACCGTTGTACACTATTCCTGCATGAGCCCCCAATGAAAGCAGAGAGGTACTTGCCGCTAATGCGGCACTGATTAACAGTGAGCGTGAATGTATTCGTATTGTTGTCATAGTTGATTTCCTTATCCTTCAAGTTATATACCCAAATATATTCATAATTAATTGCAACTTTTTTAGTCGATACTCTCTCCCGTTAATTAACCTTTCAAACCTGAGGACATGGTATAAGGTGAATAGCAGCTGAGTAACTGACTAATATCAGAAGGATGAATAACAATTTTTTTTATGTTTATTGACTTGTATTTCTCTGATTTTTATCAGGTTTTTATTCTCATTAGTCATGTGATTTGGTTTTATTATTAATTTGCAATAGTCTTTTATTGGCTTACAGAAGGGCGCTTTAGCGGCGAGAGCATTAGATATTAGTGCTTAATAGACCTCAATATTCTAATCAAACCAGGCTCTATTTCTATTGTGTCATAGTATTATTAATAACCTGTTTAAGGTCTGGCCAACATTCGTTGAAGACAAGTAGTTGTAGGATGTCTATGATTGAGAATTTAATAAATGGATTAGGGTAAAAGCAATGACGTTATTTTATTCTAGTTGGATTTAATGTACGTAAAGACAAGCTAATTGGGTAGTGATCAGAAGAGTGAATATGTGTATGTACGTGGGCATTGACTACCTCTAATCCGCGACAATATATATGGTCAAGATGCTGTAATAAATGATTTAGCCTTGGTTGACGCATCATTTGTACTTCGTCTAACGAAAATGATAGGGCACGCTTATGAAAATATTTAAATCGTTTCCCATTCCATGTGTTGAAATCACCTGCTAATAATATGGGCCCATCATGATGTTCTAACGTTTTAAAAACTTGATCTAGGTGCGCTCTGAATTTTTCGAAAGAAACAAAATTGATAATATGAGAATTTACAACGAGCAATGATTGCTCAAGGTTATGTAATGGATACAGGGTTGCCAGCAACATTTTTTTTGTTTTTGTGATGGGTTCGCTGTGGATTGACGCTGAAAAAAAATGTTTTTTTGCCGCAACAGTAGATCCAGTTTTAACACCAGTTTCAATGTTGGTTTGTATATTTCTGAAGCTGCGCGCCATAATCCATTGATGTTGTAACGATTTGTTAAAATGGATGTCGAAGGGTGAATTTATAATGGCTTCCTGCAAAAGAATTAAATCTTTGTCACAAATAAGAGTTATAAAATCTTCTTGCCATCCCTTTTTCCTGCATTTAAAAACATTCCACAGTAATATCTCGATGTTTGGCCCCATCATCTGTTTGGAAGCGCGCCCCATAATTTTTAGGGATTCAACTGTGCTATACCGACTTTTAATCATTAAAATATCCGCCTGTAATAAAACTTATGATACCAAGGAGTATTCATTTATGGATACCATTACATATATGGTGAAAATAAACGAAATAAGTTGTTCCGAATTTTTTTGTAGGTGGGCAATCCATTAATTTCATCTTTAATAACGGGTGTAGCATTTTGTTTTTTTATGGTAAAGAATTTTGTTAGTTTTGCATTGAGATTGGTATCAAAACACTCTAGGTTGATTTCGAAATTGAATTCCAGACTTCTAGCATCCCAGTTGGTAGAGCCTATAAATGACCAGATGTCATCAATAATAACAATTTTACTGTGGTCAAAAGGCCTTTTACTTTTGTATACCTGGATACCGTGCTCTATTATTCTTAAGAAATTTGCTTCCATCACCCAGTCCACAATGGGAATATCACTGTGTTCAGGTACAATAATTTCGATTGACACGCCACGCAATGCCGCTGCGTGAAGAGAAGTCATTAATGTTTGGTCGGGTATAAAATAAGGTGTCATAATTTTTACGCTTGTTTGCGCACAGACTAATGCGTTAATTAGGGTCCACCGTATTCTATTATGGTGTTCATCAGGACCATCTTGAATAACTCGGGCAATGACGGATTTATCGTTTGTTTGCTCCACTGAGTTAGAACTTGTCTTTATACTATAGCGGGGAAATTTAATTAACTCACGTGTAGCAAAAAACCAATCCTCTATAAAAACCTGACTAATCTGGTCAATCACTGGGCCTGTTACTTTAAATTGAATATCATCAATGGGATGTGCTGCGGATTTAACAACATTATTCTGGCTTACGTTCATTCCACCGATGTAAGCTACTTCACCATCCACACAGAGTATTTTCCTGTGGTTTCTTAGGTTAATAAAGCGAATACTAGTAAGCGAAATGGTGGGTAAAAAACGAGCGGTTCTTACCCCTAGTTTTTTTAAAGCTCTGTCTGATTTGTGCCAACTATATCCAATGCCTATTCTGTCAAGTAATACGTTTACAATCACACCCCGCTGATGTGCTTGGGTTAACGCGTTAATAAATTGGCGTCCAAGAGGATCATAATCAAATATATAACTTGATAAAACGATATAACGCTTGGCACCATGAATGGATTTAATCATAGCCGGGTAGGCCATATCCCCATTGATGAGTGGTTCAACACTGTTATCTGCAACGTAATTAACGGGGTTAATTCTATGTCCCGCTATAATTGCTGAATGCCAGTTTTTGGGTAGATGGTGATATTTAATGCGGGTTTCTTGGTGGCGAAAGTCTTTTTTAAGGCTTTGTGGATGTTTTTTTAGCGCGGAACGCTTAATACGATTTATCCCAAACAACCAATAAAATAGGATTCCAACAACAGGGGATAGTATAACAAGGCCAATCCAGGCCAATGACGTACGTTCGTTTTCTTTGAACAGAAGTACATGCACCGATGTCAGAAGGGATAAGCTAATATGGAAAATAACTATGATGGTTACCCAATGGATTGTAATCCATTCAACCAATTTTTCAAATATTTGCATAAAACCCAACTCAAATAATGCAATGCTAAATTCATTACGAAAAAAAGTGTTTAGATAATCATACAACAAAATTGCAATATACATAATAGGGACTTTTGGTCCTAATTTTATATTCTGAACAATTTTGTTAACGGCCTAGGTTTATATCGTTTATTTTTTAGCATCACAGTGTTCAATCTCTTCAGGTTTACGTTATCTAGCTTACTTTACCCAATATTAAGATAATAATAAGGCGATAAAAGCAGAGATAACAATACCATCGAATGTTCCTGCGCCACCTATACTGACGCTACCACCACCCAATTTCACAACTTGGTTTAAGCGTAATACATCGGCACCGATTAGCGGGCCTAACACCCCAGAGCAAAATGCAATAGCTGACGGATTTTCAGGATAAAGTAACCATCCAGAGAGCGCCGCGATGACCCCTGGATAAAAAGCGGGCATTAAAATTCCAATACCAGGTTTTAGTTCAGAAATACGATAGCAAAGAGCGACATTGATTATGATAGCAATAATCGATATGACTACAGTAGAAGCTATTAATAAAGGGACTAATAGATACAGCGTCAATAATAATGGTACAACACAGCCGCCAACATTTACCGCTATAATCAATTCATCTCGTTTAATAACCCTTGGAGATAACCAAGGTGTTAAACCAAATACCATCCGGGTATTAGGTGATTTGGGGTGTATTATTGGGTAACGCTTGATAGGAATATTGATAAAACTACCAATAATAATGGCTAAAACTATAACGAGTCCCATCAAGGGTGAAATGCCTAGTTTATAAAGCGCAAGTAACATCAAATCTATAAATATGAATGGCCAAAGTATCAGTAAAAAAAATAAAAATATAATGGCAAGGAGTCCTGCTGGCATATAAAGTCCCTGAGGTTATTAATGTATCTAAAAACACCGTTTTATTGGGTAAAACCAGTTTAACTAATTGTAGATAAATATTTTTTCTGTTCAGTATTATGGTTACTCATCATGCCATACTGGTCAAAAACAAATTGCTTACCACTGTCTCAGGCATCTGAGGGAAAAATGCTCTAAGCGACTCTAGCCTAATTATTGAGTAATAAACAACCTATTCGATACATCAGAATATTGAGTTAAGTGAATATTTATAATAAAATTTTATTTTGGCCAATAGTGGTTTATTTTGCTTGGTTTTTTTCTAAGTACCACAATATAGCCGAGCGTGTTAACTCTATTCCAGAGTATAAGTTGAACTTATCTTTGATATGACGTCGGTGGCTTTCAATCGTTTTTATACTCACGTTAAGTAATTGTGCTGTTTTTTTTGTACTGATGCCTTGTCCAATACTTTCAAATACTTGCAGTTCTCTGTTGGTGAGTATATTCGTGCTAAGAACATTTTTACCTGTGGTTTTGATTGATGATTTTTTACGTATTTTTTCAGTAATCTCAGGTTTAACAAAGATTTTGTTGTTCATCACTTGCCTTATGCCGACCAGTAATTTATGCGCTGAATCTTGCTTATTGATATAACCTCGTGCTCCGCAATTTAAGGCTCTTTCCGCATACAATTCGTCATCGTGCATCGACAAGGCAATAATGTGCATGCCGGGGAGCCAGTTATGAAGTTGCTTGATCAGATCAAGGCCACTACCATCGGGCAGTGATAGATCAACAATGGCCAAATCTGGCGTTAGAGTGTTCCTCATTTTAAGTGCGCCGTGAACATCGGCAGCCTCACCACAAATGTGCATGTCTATTTCGCCATTAACCAATTGACATAATCCTTGGCGGATAAGTTCATGATCATCAACAATAAAAATTTTGTGTACTTTTAACTCCATCACCTGACTCCCTTCAGACACATAGTGTACTTCCTGCCATTTCCCTGTTCATTAAGTTTTAGTAAAAACTGTTGAACACTGACTCGTATTTATTATTGATACAGATTATTCGTTGTATGCGGTTTAGCATATCGGACTAAAGTGATTATAAAAATATGCTACAACCAAGTATAATGCAATTATTTCTCCATTTATTTTACTATAATCTTTAATACCAATAACGGGCTACTTCATAGGAATATCTATATAAATCATAAGTCTATTGTATGAATGAGTCTACGTTATTACTTTAACCAGAATAACCTTAACCATAATATTACGAAATTAAACTGATAAATATCAGCGTGTAATTCAATAAAGGGGATTACTATTATTCTTAATGAACTCTTTGAATTTAAAGTGGTTGATCGTTTAAAGGTGATAAATGTTTACACTTGCTGATATCAGAATGACTAGTGATGTCTAATTGATGAAACGTAAAAGTTTGCTCAATCATATTATGCATTGTATCCGTGATCATAAAATGACAAAAGTTAGTTGTGAATTCATTAGTTTTATTAGAATTAAGGAGGACAGTGATGTCAGATATTAAAGTGAAAGATATTGAAATAAAAGATGGTAATGGCCAGGGTACAGTCAATGTTCATCAACAAAACAAAGAGTCAGTCGCAATCCCTGATAATTTACCTGTATTACCATTACGAAATTTGGTTTTATTCCCTTACAATGTTAATTCCATTTCTGTTGACCAAGAGCGATCATTAAAATTGCTAAAGAACGTGGCTGACGGTAATAATTTATTGGCTACTATTGCCTGTAAAGATCAACACGTGGAACAACCAAATCCTAATGATCTTTATCAGGTAGGTTGTATTGCACAAATACTGAGGATCTCTCTGGCTGAAAACAATCAGACTACTGTTTTGTTACAAGGGCTTGATAAATTTTCAGTCGACGCTTGGCTTAGTGAAAAACCCTATTTACGAGCTAAAATTGAAGTGGTTGATGATATAGAACCCGAAGAGGGGGACGTTGAAGCTGAAGCGATACGCAATAATTTGATAAAGTCGTTTGGCAAATTAATTAATATACTTTCTTATTTACCGCAATCCTTAATGAATTCATTAACCCAAACAGAAGATTGTCGTCAACTTGTCTATTTAATCAGCTCTAGTATGCGAATTAACATCAAAGATGCACAAGAGATACTTAGTTTGAAAGATGTTGTGGCAAAAATGCTTAAACTGACCAATCTGATCCAACACGAAATGGAAGTATTAGAGCTTGGTAAAAAAATACAAAGTGATGCTCATGATGAAATGGACAAGGCACAACGTGACAATGTATTACGGCATCAAATCAAGGCTATTCAACGTGAATTGGGTGAAGAGAATGGTCAACAAGTTAAAATAGATGAATACCGAAAAAAAATTGAAGCCAGTGGTATGTCAAGTGAAGCACAAGAACAAGCAACTCAAGAGATTACGCGTTTAGAACATATCCCGCAATCATCTTCAGAGTCGGGCCTGATATTGACCTACCTTGATTGGTTAATCGCGCTGCCTTGGAAAAAAACAGCCGAAGGCATTTTAGATATTAAGCTGGCTGAAAAAATACTTGATGAAGATCATTATGGATTAGAAAAAATAAAACAACGTATTTTAGAATATCTAGCGGTAAGACAACTGCGACAGCAGAGACAATTAGCTAAACCAATAGAAAATAGTGAGCCGTCCAACCATATCCGTCAGGTGAGGGAAGGTGTGATCCTTTGTTTTGTTGGTCCTCCAGGTATTGGGAAGACCTCTTTAGGTCATTCGATAGCACATGCTTTAGGTCGTAAATTAATTCGTATCAGCTTAGGTGGTATACATGACGAGGCTGAAATTCGAGGTCATCGTCGAACCTATATTGGCGCGATGCCCGGTAGGTTTATTAAAGCATTACGAGATGTAGGATCTAATAATCCAGTGATTTTATTGGATGAAGTTGATAAAGTTGGTGGTGATCAGCGAGGTGATCCTGCGGCAGCACTGCTTGAAGTCCTAGATCCCGAACAAAATAGAGAATTTCGTGATCATTATCTCGAAGTTGCTTTTGATTTTAGTCAGTTAATGTTTATTGCCACTGCTAATCAACTAGATTCTATTCCTGCCGCGTTACGAGATAGATTAGAAGTCATTACCTTATCGGGCTATACCGATGATGAAAAACTTCATATTGCAAAACGCTATTTATTACCGCGGCAATTACGGGAAAATAGCTTACAAGCTGATGAATTAACCATCAGTGATACAGCGATGATTCGCATTATTCGACAATATACACGTGAAGCGGGTGTACGGAGTTTGGATCGCCGCCTAGGCGCTATTTGTCGTAAATTAGTGATAAAAATAGCGAAAAATAGTGGCGAATCGCTCATTGTAAATAATGGCGTGTTGGAAGAATTAATTGGTAAACCCCCATTTTCTTATGATGTTGCCGAACGTACTGAACGTCCAGGGGTCGCGATCGGTTTAGCCGTCACCGCCGTTGGTGGCGATATATTATTTATTGAAGCTAGCGCTATGCTAGGTAAAAAAGGGTTAACCATTACCGGACAATTAGGTGATGTAATGCGCGAATCAGTTGAAGCCGCGTTAAGTTACGTAAGATCCCAAGCGAAGCATTTAGGTATTGCTGAAGACTTTTTTGAGCATACCGATATCCATGTTCATGTACCAGCAGGAGCAATCCCTAAAGATGGGCCATCTGCGGGGGTTGCTCTTATTACCGCGTTAGTCTCGTTATTAACAAAAAGGCCTGTTTGTAATCATATTGGTATGACGGGTGAAATCACCTTACGAGGTTTGGTATTACCCGTGGGAGGTATAAAAGATAAAATTTTGGCTGCACACCGCGCCGGTTTAACTACTGTTATTTTGCCAGAGAAAAATGAGAAAGATTTAAGTGACCTGCCAGAGTCTATTCAGGACAAGATGCGCTTTGTCTTAGCTGACGATGTGAATACCGTATTGACTGAAGCACTAACTAACAAAATATAAAACCTGTTAACTAATCATGTTAATATTATTTTATCTGGGCTCGTCTTTAGCCCAGATAATTAGTGTAGTTAATCTACTTTTACTTCGATTTTCTTATGTTTTTCCGCGACAACTTTAGGAACAATAACTTCTAACACACCATTGTTGCAATGTGCTTCAATTTTTTTAGCATCTTGCGCATTAGGTAAATTAAAGCTTCGATAAAAACTACCGTAAGAGCGTTCTAGTCGATAGAAGTTATCTTGTTTCTCTTCTGCTTTACTTTCTCTTTTCCCTTCAATTACTAAATTACCATTATCCATAGAAACATTAATGTTTTTTGGATCAACACCAGGAATATCAGCTCTGACAATATATTGATTATCTCGTTGTTCTATATCTGTGGAAGGCTGCCAAACATCGGCTAGTAAATCTGAATGTCGGTTATTCATCTGGTAACCGTTACCGAAAAGTCGGTCAATTTCGTGTGATAACTGCGAAAATACTGGCAATTGGGGTCTTGTTGTTAAAGGCTGGTGTTTAAATAATGACATGAGTATATCTCCAAATATAAATTATGACGCCAAGGAGTAAGCAGTCGTTGGCGTGGTTAAGCAATAAAAAAAACAAATATCGCTTTGTTAAGTACTGCTGCAAAATAGTAGTCAATAAGTTATTTTAAAAAATTCATCTTAGCTGCTATTTACAAAGAAATGTTAGCACCTAACCATGATCTAGTTTCTGACAAATGTCACTCATAACAGATTTGCTCTAAGCATTTTATTATCTTGTTCATAGCAACATTATAAGGCGAGTTAAAAACAAAAAGTTCATTTTTAATGTTAGGCGGTTGACCTAAAAGATTGCAGTTGTTGCCAACTAAAGGTCGGACCTTGTTTACATACGTATTGATCGCCAAGATAACAATGGCCACAAAGACCAACCGCACAGTGCATTCTTCGTTCTAACGACAAATAAATTGATGTCTCAGGAATTCCTCTTCCAATACTCGTTTGGGCAATACTGTTCATCATCACTTCTGGTCCACAAAGTAATACTTTGCTCGGTAGGGAATTAAAAGAGGAAAGAGCCTGAGGTAATACGTCTAAAGGAGTCCCTTTTAGTAAATTAAAGCCATCATTGAAATTTGAATCCTCAGATACTTGATCAAGGGTATGATAAATAGTTATTGTTTTTAGCCACCGCTTTTGCTGTGCAATTAACATCTGACTTTGTTCATCGCGCGCCCCGTAAATCAAAACGATTTTTTTATTTTCGGTAGTCGCTATTAGGGTGTTAATTAAATGAACAAGAGGTGCTAGGCCGCAACCTCCAGCTACAATTAATATATATTCATCTTTCAATATTGTGTGTGGCCAACCTTGCCCAAAAGGGCCACGCGCACCGACAATTTGTCCTTTAGACAGATCAAATAAAGCGGAAGTAACACTAGCCATCTTACGAATGAGTGCACTAAATTCATTTTGCTCATTAGGTGGCTCAGTGAATGTAAATGGTGCTTCACCAACTTCAGGTACATTAAGCATAAAAAATTGGCCTGCTTGTGTCTCATGCCAGTGCGAATGATGAGTTTTACTCAAGAGTCGAAAACGGTAATGACGGGTATCTTTACCATCATCTTTATAATCAATAATTTCAATAGAGTCAGGGATATGATTAAGCATCATTGGCTATCCTTTTCATTATTGAATGTACACCAATCACACCGGGACACGTTTGTTCACATCGACCACAACCAACACAACCATAGCGATCAAATTCTGTTGCAATGCCATCACTAAATTTATGACGCCAAAAACGTTCAACACGTTTTCCTGCTTCTGCTGTTGGATTATGAAAACTTGCTTCTTTTTGAAAACCTTCATACAAACAAGAATCCCAAAACCTTTCTTGTGAAATATTGTCATTTGGTAATTTTATGCTTCGTGTTCCATAACATGAACAAGTAGGGCATAAGCTAGTACAACCAGAACAGCCTATACATTGAATGGCTACTTTTTGCCAAAAAACGGCTGAAACATTATTGTTATTTATTTTTTCAATGGCGATATTAATATGACTATCGTCTGAGAATTTTTGCTTGCAGGCTTTAAGTGTTAAATCACGTTGAGTCAGATAATGCCAATGTGCTGTCTCAAGTGGCTGACCTTTAATGGTCATATGCTTTATTGCCATTGCGCCTTTTTCTGAGCCTTCAATGAGTAGCCATTGTGGTTTTTCTAAAGGCTGATTAACTAATGGGTGTAAAATCAAATCAGCGGTGTGACTTCTTACGCCGGGGCCTGCATTAACCGTTGGACAAAAGCCATGTTCACAGGGTGAAATACAATCTAGACCAACAAGCAAACAGTGTTTTCGTCTTGCTTGGTAATAGGGATCATTTTTAAAAAATTTATCCTGATAATTTACAGCAACCAAGTCACAACTTTGTACGCCAAATAAAACAAAAGGGTTAGGTGAGGGCAATGTCTCCTGAAAATATTCCCCGTTAAAAACTAGTATATTTTCTTGTTGAGCAAAAAAGAAATCTTTAATGGAAGTTTGTGCTTTTTCATGTAGCAAAGTAGGAAATTGATCAGTTGATATCTGCTGCCAATGACTTTGTCCTTGGTTATTTTTAACTATTTGATGTAGTTGATATTGATAAGTTAAATGTAACTGTAATTTTTTAATATCATCGAGTAAATAAATGTTCATCAATCACCCTCCAATAACTGTTGAATGGACTTAGGCTCGACTCCTTTTGGTAACGGTATCACAGACACGGCACAAGCTTTTAATTCTGGCATCTTTGTGACTGGATCTTGTGCTGTATTTGTGAGCTGATTAGAAGGAGCCTCTTTAAAATGATATGGCATGCTAACTAAGCCTATTGGCACATCACCAGTAATTATCGCTCGTGTTTCTATATATCCGCGTCTAGACTTTACGCCTATTGCATCAAGATGAGCTATGTTTAACGTATTTGCATTTTCAGGATTAATAAATAAAATTCCTGGTGGTGTTTCTCGTTCTAGCAATGGCGAGTTACGAGTCATTGAACCACAGCCATAATGAAAATGGAGACGATTAGTTGTTAACGACAATGGATATTCATCATCGGTAGGTTCATCAATATCAGTATGATTTACGCTGATTAACCTGGCTTTTCCTATCGGAAAAGTATTCGCGTGTAGTAGTCTAGTACCTGTTGGGTTTTCGTTATTACATGGCCATTGTAATCCATGATTTTTGGCCAGTTTTTGATAAGTCATCGCCTCATATGAAGGATTTAATGAGGTCATTTCATTAAATACATCTTCACTAGTTTTCCAATTTAGTTGATCACTACCCATTTTTTTAGCTAAGGCTTGTAACCACTGCCAGTCTCCCATAGCCACGCCTAAGGGTTCTAGTGCTTGATTAACTAATTGCACACGACGTTCACAATTGGTAAATGTTCCATCTTTTTCGGCAAATGATGCGGCGGGTAATATAATGTCAGCAAGTTTAGCTGTTTCCGTCATACTAAGTTCGGCAACCACGAATAAATCTAATTTTTTTAACGACGCTTTAACATGATTCTGATCGGGGTCTGTTACAACAGGATCTTCACCAAAAAGTATCAGTGCATGTAAATCTCCGGCCAACGCTGCCTTTGTCATACCCATTGAGGTAAGCCCTTCTAGTGGGTCAAGATCACATTGCCACGCGTTTGAAAATTTTGTTTGTATATTAGTGTCAATGACGGATTGATATCCAGGGTAAACATTGGGTAGGCACCCCATATCACATGCACCTTGAACATTATTTTGACCTCGAAGCGGATTAACACCTGTCCCGTTTTTTCCTATATGGCCACAAATCAGAGCAAGATTAGCGAGTGAAATGACATTATTGGTTCCACTCATGTATTGAGTGATACCCATACCATAAAAAATCATTGCTCGTTTTGCTTGGCTATAGTGTTTTGCCGCTTGATAAATATCGACAGCTTTTAGACCTGTTATTGCCTCAACCGATACTGGTGTTAATTGCGCTACATGTTGAGCAAGATACTTAAAGCCATTACAGCGTTCATTAATGAAGTTTTCGTCGTACCACTTTTCTTTGATAATAACGTGTAACATGGCATTAACAAGTGCAATATTACTGCCTAAATTAAGTTGTAAATGAATATTAGCAAGTTTAGCAAGACGTGTTTTTCTAGGATCTACAACCACTAACTCACATCCTTTAAGGTGGGCCTGCATGATATGACCGCCCAATATGCTATGATTTTCTGTTGGATCAGCGCCAAACACCATAATAAGATCGGTGTCGAAAATTTCACTTGCACTGTTGGTCATTGCTCCCGAGCCTAGTGATTGTTTTAAACCAGCAACGGTAGGGCTATGGCAAATACGTGCACAATGATCAATATTATTGGATTTTAAAACGGTACGGGTAAATTTTTGTGCTGCGTAGTTATCTTCATTTGTCGCTCTGGCACTACTGATTATACCAATACTTTTAGGACCACTATCGTCTAAAATTTGATTTAACTCTACTGCAATGGTGGACAGTGCTTCGTCCCAACTAATCGGAAAAAACTCATTTTTTATTCGCTTTAATGGCTGAGTAAGACGGTTTTTATTGGTAACAGCATAAGCGGTACTCCACCCCTTGTCGCAAAGCTTTCCTTGGCTTATAGGGTGATTAGACTGAGGCTCTACACTTTTAAGTTGCCCGAGTTCGTTCACTTTTAAATTAATGCCACATCCAACACCACAATAGGGGCAAATAGTGCTTATTAAGTCATCAACCATGATCAATGCTAGCCTCGTCATTTCAACATATATTTTTATATTTTGAGTTTTATTATAGACATGAATAAATCACATTATGTACATAATATTTATTTGCCTGACAAAAATCAGTCAATGGTTAACTGATCAATACTTAAGCAGATGGCTGGTTGTTATTATGTTTATTATTCAATCAAACCCTACCATGAATGTCGGTTGCTACTATGTCTGAAATATTTGGTTCTGATGCTTTTTCTCCCAAACAAATTGCCGAGCGAGTAAATAATATTGGCGTAGCAAAAGTTAAATTACCCTTGCTTTCTATGGTGATGTTAGGTGTTCTTGCGGGAGCATTTATAGGTTTAGGTGCGCTGTATTTTGTGATTGTTAAATCGGACGCCACATTAAGTTTTGCTAGCAGCCAATTGTTAGGCGGTTTGACATTCTCTCTGGGCCTGATTTTGGTAATTGTTGCGGGTGCAGAGTTATTCACCGGTAATAATTTACTGGTGATGGCTTGGGCTGCAGGGAAAATTTCTAGTGAAGAACTGTTAAAAAACTGGTTAATTGTATGCTTTGCTAATTTTATAGGCGCTGCTGGATTAGCCCTATTAGTCTTTCTTTCAGGTCATACCGAAATGAATAATGGTGCGATAGCAGAGCAATACATAAACATCGCTATTGCCAAAACGAGTATGCCAATGGGGACCGCTTTTTTCAGAGGTGTATTGTGTAATGTGCTGGTTTGTCTAGCAGTTTGGATGGCATTTTCGGGTCGCACGATTATTGATAAAACCATTGCCATTGTTTTTCCAATTTCAGCCTTTGTGGCTGCTGGTTTTGAGCATTGCATTGCCAACATGTATTTCATTCCATTAGCGATGCTTATAAAAAAATTTGGCCATTCGTCTTTTGTTGCCGAATCAGTCTCTTGGCTTGGGTTTGCTAGTAATTTAGTACCAGTAATTTTAGGTAATTTGGTCGGTGGTAGTGTGTTGGTTGGTTTGGTCTATCATGTGATTTATAGACGAGTTGCAAAAGCTAATAATTATTCAGAATAAAAAATATAAATAACGAGGTAGAAATGACGCCGCCATATTTAAAAAATCTAACGAGTATTCAAGCCAAGCAACAGTTAGCTGAGTATGGTGCTAATATTTTGCCCGAAGCCGTTACACCTGGAATTTTTAAAATTTTTTTCCGCCAGTTTAAAAGCCCATTTATTTATGTATTGTTGGCAGCAGCCATTTTATCTTACCTTCTCGGTCAAACTATTAATGCGTTTTTTATTCTTGTTGTACTTATTCTTAATGCCGCAATAGGCTCTATTCAAGAATTTTCTGCTGAAAAAGCAGCAAAGGCGCTTAAAAAAATGGTGCCTTCAACTACTACTGTGATTCGTGATGACAAAAAAATCATTATTAATACTAGCGATGTAGTGTTAGGTGATTTGGTGTTATTAGTGTCTGGCGATAAAGTGCCCGCAGATATTCAATTATCGTCCAGTCAAGATTTACAAGTTGATGAATCCATGCTGACAGGTGAGTCAATTGCCGCTGATAAATCACTCCAAAATAGAGGAAGTAGCCTTAGTGATAATCACCAATATTGTTATGCTGGTACGGTTGTGATGAAGGGCAGAGCAAGTGGTTACGTTATGGCTATAGGTGCTAATACTGAAATAGGAAAAATTGCCGCGGATGTAAAAGAGCAACAAACCAAGCCACCATTATTATTACGAATTGAAATATTTACCTTACGTATTACCTACGGTATTTTGATTTTAATTACCTTGATTTTTGTTATCACCTTAGCACGTGGGAATGATCTTGCTAGTGTATTTTTTCTAGGGGTAGCATTGGCGGTTTCTGCTATTCCAGAAGGCCTGCCTGCTGCAATAACTGTTGCATTGGCGATCGGCATGCGAAGAATGTCTAAGGTGCAAGTCATCATTAGAAACTTAGTTGCTGTTGAGGCATTAGGCTCTTGTACTTACGTTGCATCAGATAAAACCGGCACTTTAACGGTTAATGAGATGACCATTCAGCGACTTTTACTGGCAGATGGCAGTCAATATAATGTGACTGGTGAAGGTTTAGACTTAAACGGTGTAGTGGAGGTAGTAGAACCAGGGAAAGCTAATATTTTACTGCTTAAGCTAATGATTCATGCTGGGATATTGGCTAACGAATCCTACTTAGAGAAAATAGGAGAAGATTGGCACGGGCAGGGTGATATGGTTGACGTTGCTTTTTTAGTGTTAGCGAAAAAAAATGGGATTGACTATAAAGAGGCACGCAGTCGTTACCCTCAAATACTCCAAATACCATATGAATCAGAACAGGCGTATTGTGCAACCTTAAATCTGGTGGAAGGTGAATATCACCTTTTTGTTAAAGGCAGTGTTGAAACGTTACTGACGATGCTCGACGATGGTTCTTCTATTGAGATAGAGGTTAAAGCGAATCAGCTTGCTGGCAAAGGCTATCGCGTTTTGGGGCTGGCATATACAATTTTGGACAGCCCCCCAAAGTCACTTGAGGAAACCTTGCATGGATTAACATTTATTGGCATGGTTGGTATGATAGATCCATTAAGACCCGGAGTAATTGCTGCAGTTGCTGATTGTAAAAGAGCAGGTATAAATGTGGCAATGATAACCGGTGACCATCCTAAAACAGCATTAGCTCTAGCCGAGCAAGCCGGCATTACAAATAACAATGCTAACATAATTAACATGCAAGCAGTAACGGGGAAAGAATTAGAAAAAAGCCATAAACAGGGCAGTCATTATTTTAGTGAATGTGTACACAGCACCAATGTTTTTGCTCGGGTATCACCCCATCAAAAGAAACAGATAATAGAACAGTTGATGCACGATGGAGACTTTGTAGCTGTAACTGGGGATGGTGTTAATGATGCCCCCGCATTAAGTCATGCACATGTCGGGATTGCTATGGGTTTACGTGGGACTGATGTGGCAAGAGAAAGTGCAGACATTATTATCACGGATGACGATTTTTCATCCATTGTTAAGGGGATTGAACAAGGTCGTATTGTTTACAGCAATATTCGTAAAGTGATATTTTTACTAATATCAACAGGTGCAGCTGAAATATTATTGGTGATCTATTCACTTTTATTTGGCACGCCACTACCATTATTTCCATTGCAGCTACTTTGGCTTAACCTGGTGACCAATGGTATACAAGATGTAGCATTGGCTTTTGAACCCGCTGAAGGTAACGAGCTTACCAAACCATCAAGACTTCCTAGTGAACCCATTTTTAATCGTTTGATGATTGAGCGGGTGGTTGTTAACGCTATAGTGATGGGAACATTAGCATTTGGCGTATTTAAGTGGCAAATTGATCAAGGTATTGATGAAGACGTAGCAAGAAATATTACACTATTGTTGATGGTACTGTTTGAGAATGTCCATGTATTAAATAGCCGCTCAGAAAGCCAGTCTATTTTTAAACAGTATTTTTTCGGTAATAAATTTTTGCTGTTTGGTATGCTTGCTGCCCAAAGTGTTCACATTGGTGCCATGTACACGCCAGGTTTAAAAGAATTACTAAATTTATCTCCTGTGTCTTTGTGGCAATGGTTGGTACTTTTATGTATAGCGTTGTTACTTATAGTAGTGGACGAAATACATAAAAAATGGCTTAGCAATAGTTAAAAAAAAGAACTAACGTGGCTTAAGATTCTTTTTAAACGTATTAGTAAAGTGAGTCCACTGTCCATTGTTTTTCGCAATCACTGGCGCTAGTTAAGAGTACATAGCGTTATTACATATTCAAGAGCCACTAAGGTTCCTACTGTTGACTTCGTAGTTTCTGGTTATTACCTTTAATTTTAAAAACCTATAAAGAACTGATTTATGTCAGAGAAAACCCAAAATAATAAGGCTATATTATTATGCAAGGTATTACATTACCTGAGCAACTGCATAGGCTTGTTAAATGCTAACCAAAAGTTTTTGGCTTTTATTATTTATTTATCAGATAGTTAATTTTTTGAATCATTTCTGCCGTGCGAGTAACAGGCTGTTGCCGACAACCTTTTAACTAATTACACAAGTTTTAAATCATCCTGCGCCGACGCAGTACACAACAAACCAAAATAGGAATTTTAATTATGTTTATACAATTAGCTGAAGAATTTGCTACTGCAATGAAATCAATAAATAATGCAGACCAGTTCTCTACAGACCATTTCTCTACAGTTATGCAGCCATTAAACAGTCTTGCAGAAATTAGTACTAAAACAGTTATACAACTACTCAACCAACAATCCGTATTAATTATTTCAATCATGAACGATAGTGTAGCCCAAACTAAAGCGTTATTAGAGGAAAAAGATTTAACTACCGCGATTGAAAAACAAAAAGTTTTCACTGAAGAGCTTCAAGCAAAAATTTCTGCTTCAGCTAAAGAAGCTTATGATGTTGTGACTAACACTTCTGAAGAAGTCGCTACTTTAGTTAAAAATTCTATAGCTGAAGCATCTACCCTTGATAAATAATGTATGACTGCCAAATAGGTCAACTGACTTGGTCTAATGGATTAGACTACCTAGTTAAGAGATAATAATCTTAATTGGAGATCGAAAATGACAAAACGTAAAATATATTCAAAAGAATTCAACCTTGATGCAATCACTTTAGTCGTTGAGCAAAACTATACCCAGGCAGAAGCCTCAAGAAACTTAGGTGTTAATCCTAATATGTTAGGTCGCTGGTTCAAAGAGGCTGGTCACGCTTTTCGTGGTGACGGGAAGTTAATACCAGAGAAAGAAGAAATCAGCAACTTAAAAGCACAAGTAAAAAGTTTAGAAATGGAGCGTGAGATCCTAAAAAAAGCGACGGTCTTCTTTGCCAAAGAAACGAAGTGAAATATTCGTTTATTGCCCAACATAAGAAGATCAGGCCAGTGGTAGTGAGGTGCCAAGTTCTGTATGTTAAAAGTAATAACTTCTATAGTTTTCAAAAGCGTAAAGTAAGTACCGTTGATGATACAACACATCAAAAAATGATTGAGTTGATCAAAGATATTGCCAAATTCAGTGACAAGACTTATGGCGCTAGGCGGATTAAAAAAGTACTCAAAACATTAATCTTTCCGGTTAGCCGACGTAAGACGGCTCAACTAATGAAAGAAGCAAATGTTTGGGTTCGTTATAAAAAGAAATACAAAGCCACAACGAACAGCGACCATAACAAACCCATTTATCAAAATGAGCTAAAGCAAAGCTTTGCTGTTGAAGCGCCAAATAAAGTGTGGGTAGGTGATATTACCTACATTTGGACATCAGAAGGTTGGTTATATTTATGTGTCGTGATTGACTTATATTCACGAAAAGTAGTGGGTTGGAGCATAGGGTCAAGAATAAAAGCACAGCTTGTTTGTGATGCGTTGACAATGGCTGTTTGGCAACGACAACTCAAAAAAGGGTTGATACATCATTCGTATCTGGATTATCAAAGTCCTAACGGTTTTGAATCAGTGGATAGAAAGTTAGAAATGGTTGCTTCACTAGGTTGACTGCATTTAGTTGACCACGTCAAAAAGGTCAATGATGCAGAATGATTTTACAAGGCAATAGTAAAAAGCTTCATAATGTAAATAGTTATAAGACATATGCGATTTAAGAAATTAATTAATGATATATCTATTCATACCCCATTTACAAAAATGGTGTTGTTATTAGTCATCTTGTGGCTAATTTTTGCTGCGGGAGTTTACCTGGCCGAAAGCGGTATTGAAGGAACGTCAATCAATTCATATGGGAAAGCGTTATATTGGGGAGTAGCTGCATTTTCTACTGCTGGAATTGCTGATGCACCGGTATCTGGTGCTGCTCAATTAGTTGGTGGTCTGTGGATAGTGATTGGTTCGATGTTATTTTTTGGAACCATTGTAGCAACAGTTACTACCTATTTTATGAGACCAATGCAGCGCCCTTATAAAAAGATAATTGATACCATAGAGTACAACCTCGAACAGTTAAATGACCTGACGGTTGATGAGCTAGATTTATTAAAAGACACAGTCGACACATTAATCGTTCATGTCGAACACCTCAAAAAGAAACAGTCAAAATTTAACGTAGAATAATATGCTAACTCTGCTGATATTTATCATTTTAATATGTGGGTGTTTGAACGACACTGTATTCTTTATTGATTACTAGAGTTAATTATGCAAATTCGTGAGCATAACCGTTTATCGGTACTGACAAAGAAAGAAGCTAATAAAAGCGCAACACGAGAAGAGTTAAGGGAACTTGAAGCGCTAGAGTTTAAGCTTATTGACCAACTCAATGAAAGAGAATTGGATGAAATTAACCCCTAGAAATATCCGTTTTAGCGGATAAAATTAAAGGAGAGTGATTAATTTGTTCCATCAAATAACAACAATATTATTAATGCCAGTATTGATACCACAAGCTCTTTTCATCAATAAAATGACTTTATCGTTACCTGAGCCTACAGGTGATCGTTTAGGCGTTTGTGGTAGTGGCAATGAATTGAAGTTGCTCATCATTGGTGATTCCGCCGCGCTAGGTGTTGGTGTTGATGGGCAAGAAGATGCATTAGCAGGACAGTTATCATCATTACTTGGAAATCATTATAGCGTTAACTGGAAATTGCTTGCAAAGACAGGTGCTACAGCTGTGGATGTATTGGACATGCTACAAAACTTGCAAGAAGAACCGTTTGATATAGTACTGGTGTCGATTGGCGTTAATGACGTCACTCATTTTACTCATTCTGGACGATGGGGGAAAAATATGAATGTAATGATCAATGTTTTGGTATCGAAATTTTCGGTTAAAAAAATACTCCTCTCAAACCTTCCTCCCATGCAAGAATTTACGACATTCCCTCAGCCTTTACGTTGGTGGTGGGGAGAGCGTTCTAAGCGGTTAAATAGCTTATTAACCGTTATTGTAGGTAACTTTAGCCAATGTACTAATTTTGATATTGATGCGTCAATTGAACCTAAGTATATCGCCAAGGATGGATTTCATCCATCCAAAATAGCCTATCAAGTTTGGGCAAATCAAGCCGCTAAAACAATTACATCGACTTTAGATGACATGAACCCGTAAGAAGTTATCAGTCTATTTATATTTATTTAGGAGTTTTTATGAAATATTTATTATTATGTATTGCTTTAATTAGCTTGATCCTCATCGGTTGTGAAGGAGGACCCGATTCACCCCTAGGATTTAGCTTGCCTGAGGGTAATGTTAAAAAAGGAGCCGTGGTGTTGACTAAATATCAATGTTTAGCATGCCATCATATTAATGGTATCGAACAAGCTACAGGTATAAACAACCCTGATTTAAATGTTCGTTTAGGGGGCAAGTCAACCAAAGTAAAAACATATGCTGATCTGGTGACTAGTGTTATTAACCCTTCGCATAAACTTACTCAAGGTTATCCTCTGGCTATTATTGCTGTGGAGGGTGAATCTAAAATGAAAAACATTAATGATGTAATGACAATAACTGAATTGGTTAATTTAGTAACATTTTTACAACCTCATTATGAATTAATACCCTATCGTAGTACTAACTATCAATTTTATGGGTATTAACCGTGTAATGATTTAAAAGAGATAAAACACCAACAGATTTATCTCCAATGGTGATTTATTTTGTTACTAACTGATGTTTATAAGATTAAGATAGTTTAAGTTGCTCTGCTATGATGTCTATAATACTAAAGGCATTACTGTTATGCAGTACACTATCCGAACTCCAAATATTATCAACGCCCATATGAGTTAGTCTTGTTATGGCGTTATCCACAAAAAATGCATGTGTCACTATGATTGAAATACTCGCTGGTACTTGTCGTTGTATTTGTTTTACTGCTTGTTCAAGCGTTTGTCCTGTACTGGCAATATCGTCAACAATAATAACGTCTCGATTTGTTAGGGTTACTTCGTTGTGATTCTCTTGACCATTAGTTTCTAAAGTTATAACAACATTTTTATCACCTAAACGTTCTTTAGTAGCGATTGTATAATGCCACTGATAAGGCTTGGCTATTGCTTTAACCCATTGTTCGGATTCTTGATCAGGGCCAATCAACACCGGTTGGGTAAAATGTTGTTGTAAAAATGTAGATATAGCGCTGCTAGCGTGCAAAGCAATAGCTTGATTGCTTGAAATTGCTTCACTTAAGCTATTGATGCGATGCAGATGTGGGTCAATGGTAATAACACGATCAAAATAGGTACCGAGTAAATGGCCTATTATTTTTTGGCTAACCGCTTCTCCTGTATTAAAAGCAATATCTTGGCGCATGTAGCATAAATAAGGCGCTACTAAAGTAATATGTTCAACTCCCTGGGCTCTTGCTGCTGAAGAAGTTATGATCAGTTCAATGAGTTTTGCATTAGGCTGATTTAATGTTCGACATAGAATAATTTGTCTCGGTAACTTTACCGGCAAAGTCACTTTTGTTTCACCATCGGGAAATTGATGCAGTTCAACCTTTTTAAACGGGATCAATAAACTTTGGGCTAGCTGCTGAGCAGGGTATAAATAATCGTCAAACCCCAGTATTATGGTCATAGTAACTCCTAATATATAAAATCAAATAAAGTAGTTATCATCTGTCAAGGGCGGATTTTCCCCTATATCATAAGCATTGTTTTCATCAGAAAATTGTATAGAAAATTCAAAGTCACTTTTAAAACAGGCGTATATAGTAAAAAGAGTGTCACCCTTTTTTATTTTATCGCCTACTTTTTTAATAAGATCAATACCCGCATTTTTATCTATAGGTGCGCCAGCCAGGCTTGCTATACGCGCTATTTTTAAGTTATCTATTGCGTAAATATAGCCACTTTTTTGGGCTATTACTGAATACTCTAACGCGGCCGTACTTTGTTTTTTGTTCTGTCCCCCTTGTGCTGAAATTATGGCTTTCATTTTTTCAAATGCACGACCAGATTCTAAAATATCTCTCGCAATAATATAACCTTGGCCACCTCTAACATCGGGATCAAACTCTAAAATTCTTCCCGCTAAGCGTAATGATTTTTCCCTTAAATCACTAGGGGCATTTTTTTTGTTGCTTAAAACTTGCTGTACATCTCTTGCTTCTAACGCAGGACCAATACCATTACCTATAGGTTGAGAGCCATCACTAATAACCACATCGATATGTAAACCAAAGAGATCGCCAATATATTCAAATAATTTCCTTAAGGCTAACGCCTCTTGATTATGATGAATTTTAGCGGAAGCACCTACGGGAATATCAATAAGCAGGTGGGTTGAGCCTGCCGCTATTTTTTTAGATAAGATAGACGCCACTAGTTGTCCAGTTGAGTCCATAGACAATGGTCGTTCAACTGAAATTAAAATATCATCCACGGGAGCTAATCTTGCCGTCCCTCCCCAAGTCAACATACCGCGATGCTGCTGTACAACTTTTTGCATTTGTTCTATGGAAAGTTCGACATTAGCCAATACCTCCATGGTATCAGCGGTACCCGCAGGAGAGGTAATAGCACGACTAGAGGTTTTAGGTATTAGCATACCGTGAGCGGCTATTATCGGCATCACTATCATGGTGGTACGATTGCCTGGAATGCCACCAATACAATGTTTATCTACCACAATAGCTTCGCCCCAGTTCAAGGTTTTACCGGTGTCAACCATGGCTTTCGTTAAAAAAAAGACTTCTTCACGTTCTAAGCCATTATGGCTACAGGCGACTAAAAAAGCAGCAATTTCCATTTTTGAATAACGGTTTTCTAATATATCTTGGCAAATAATATGAAATTCATTTTTGTTCAGGGTTTGACCTGCAATTTTTCGGTGTACCGCTTTAAGAGAAATTGGCGGTTTAGCGGGCGCAATTCTTACGTTAACTCCTTGCTTTTTATCTAATTGCCTAAAAGCTTGGGTACTTAAACCCAGTTCATTAATATCAACAATAGCGCAGTCATCAACAATATTTAGCACAGCAAGTACAGGACCACCATTGCCTTTTATATATATTTCTATTTTCATTAATGCCTGAAAACCTTCGGTGCGGTAAAGAGGACAATCGCGATGTAAATAGGCAACATTTTCTTTAAAGGTATCGATGGCAACGGATTTGAGTTTTAACATGAGGTGATAACTCCTTATTACAGAGATAAAAGTTACAAAGAAACTTTACTCAGCACGTAACGCAAGTACAGGCTCAAGTTTAGCCGCTTTACTCGCTGGCTGCCAACCTGCTAAGGCACCAATAACGGTAGAGATAATCAGGGCAAATATTAAGGCTAATGGTTCAAAAAAAATCGGCATCGCGGGTAAAAATAATTTTGCAATAAACAATAAAGTCATTGATATAATATAACCTAAAATACCACTAATTAATGCGATAATAACCGCTTCACCCAGAAAAAAATAACGTATGTGAGCGGATGAAGAGCCCAACGCCCGAAGTAAGCCTATCTCTTGACTACGCTCGGTAACAGTAATGGTTAAAATAGTAATAATACCTACCGCACCGACAAGCAAAGAAATTATGCCTAACCCTGCGGCAGCATACTTAACGAAGCGTAAAATTTCATCTAAACTTTTTAGCATATCGTCTTGGGTGACTAGGGTGAAGTCTTCACTATGATGACGGGAAATTAACAACTTACTTACTTGCTGGCTAAATTTAGCTGTGGCAATATTTTCATGATAGAAAATATCTATTTCCATAACACTATTACGATTAAATAAACGTAATGCCTTTGCCGTTGGAATGTACACAATATCATCTAAATTTATGCCAATAAATTCACCTTTCTCTTTAAGCACACCTATGACTCTATAGCTGTGGCTACCTACATGAATTTTTTCACCAATGGCATTATTATTGGAAAATAACTCTTGTTTTAATGTTGCGCCCAACACGGCAAAAGCACGTGGTGTTAATATATCATCAGCGGGTAAAAACTTGCCTTGAGCGAGTGTTAATTGCCAAGCGTTTAAAGCAGGAGCCGTGATACCTGCAACGTCAGTATAGCGTCCTCGTTGATACCATTTAATTTGGGCTGTTCCCATGACTACAGGAACGACATATTTAGCGGCCGGCAAACGTTCTAGACTGATTGCATCCTCAAGCGTAAGTGGTCGTACGGTATTAAGTAATGCTCCCACACCAAAGGTTTCTGTTTTACCTGGTGTTACAGCAACAATATGACTACCAAACTGGGTAAATTCGTTTAAAATATATTGTCGTAAACTCTCGCCAATAGTATTGAGTAAGATCACGGCAGAAATACCAACACTAAAACCAAATATTGTTAACAATGTCCGTCTCTTTTGAGCATTGACAGCGCAATAAATCCAAGTTAAATAATCTGTTAATCTCATTTTATATTATCCCCTCAAAGCCAATATAGGATCAACGGCGGCGGCTTTATTGGCGGGTAACCAACTAAATAATAATGCCATGATAAAAGACATGAATATCGCTGCGAGTGTAGACCACCAAGGTATAGCTAGCGGTATACTTGGAAAATTAGTCTGGATAATAAAGACGATACTATAAGAAAGTATCAAGCCTGCAAGCGTACCAAAACTGGTGATGACTAAGGAGGATATAATAAAAATCAGACGTACCTCACGGCCACTGGCGCCAAGTGATTTCAACAGCCCTATTTCTTCTCGTCGTTGTGAAACACTAATATAACTGACATTCATAATTAATATGCCTGCAACAATTAAACTGATAGCCGCAATAGCACCAATACTGGCGGTAACGGCAACAATAATTTTATTGAATGAACTTAACATCGCGTCTTGACTGATAATCGTAATATCGGCTTCGCCTTCGTGACGCTGGGCGATGGTTTTATTTATTTTTACTATGGTACTCGTTTCAAATTTGGTTTGTTTTAATTGTAGTAAAATACGAAACAAGGCAGGAGAGTTAAATAACATTTGCGCTGATCGCACGGGAATTATTGCCATATCTCGCAGGTCTAACCCTAATGATTCACCACGTTGCTCCAACAAACCAATAACGCGGTATTTATATTCACCAATACGCAGCCATTGCCCCAGTGGCGAGCTTTTTTTGAAGAGTTCTTCTGCTAATTTTGCACCTAGAATACAAACTGGAGTCGCGCGAGTTTCACTATTTTTAGGTAACATTCTGCCTTGTTTAACGCTTAAATTACGTACCGTAAACATTTCTCTATTGGTGCCAATAATGATGATGTCACGTGACAATGATTGGTTCGACACGGTGGCAGTACCCGCAATAATAGGGGCAACATGGCTTATCGTTCGGATATTTTTTAGTGCTTGAGCATCTTCGATGGTTAAATCACGTGGACTGGTGCCATAAAGGGGTGGGGAAGAGCCGGTAGTTTCTTTTTTCCCGGGTAAGACAATCAACATTTTTGACCCTAAGGCGGAAAACTCTTGTTCGATGAATAAGCGCGCACCTTCACCAATGCTCGTTAGTAATAGCACCGATGATACTCCCATGCCAATGGCAAGTAATACCATTGCACTACGTAAACGATGACGGGCCAAGGCTTGGTAACTAAACAGCCAATGATCCGCTAGGTTCATTGACTTGACCCCTGTTGCTCATATTGCTTAATTTTTATCGTTGATAATCGCGTATCAGTAACAATGACGCCATCTATCATATTAAGTTGTCGCCGGGCGCGATTACCCAAAGCTAGATCATGAGTTACCACTAACAAGGTGATGCCATTTCGGTTATAACGCTCTAAAATATCGGTAACTTCTTGGCCTGAACTTTGATCTAAATTGCCGGTAGGTTCATCGGCAAGCAATATAGTGGGTTCGGTAATTAAGGCTCGGGCAATACCGACTCGCTGTAATTGTCCCCCAGATAAATGTTTAGGTAATTGCCCAAGATGATTACCTAAACCAAGCTCAGATAATAACTTACTGGATTTTTCCCTACGCAATTTGGGTTTTACACCCGCTAACATGAGTGGTAATTCAACATTTTCTAATGCGGTTAACCTTGGGATCAAATGAAACGATTGAAAAACAAAACCGATATATTTTCGTCTCAGTAGTGCTCGTTGCTCTTCGGTTAATAATTCGGTGTTTTCGCCCTGTAGTTGATACTGACCTGTATCGGGTCTATCGAGTAAACCGATCATATTGAGTAACGTTGATTTGCCAGAGCCTGAAGGGCCCATCAATGATAAATATTCACCTTGTTTAATGTTAAGTTTAATATTTTGTAAGGCGTGCAGGGGCTGTTCACCCACTTGATAGGTTTTGTTAATATCACTGATATTGATAATAGCGTTATCAGTCATTATTTGTATACTCTGTTGATTTTTCTTGTCTGCGCTCTTGTGTAGATACAGCGGATAATCCTGCACGAATATTCACTATATTGGCGGCATTAATGATCACTTTATCTGCTTTTTTCAAACCTTGAGTGACTTCAGTAAACTCCCAGTTAGCTAGTCCTAAGCTGATATTTTTTTTCTCTATCATCCCAAGGTTATTGAGAATGTAAATGGTATTATTGTCAATAATTGCATCAGTTGGTACACGTAGACTATTACTGGCGCTAGCCAAAATTATTTCGACATCAACACTATAACCCGCTAATAAATCTGGTAGGTTTTGAGTCGTATCAAAAACAATTTCTATGTCCACAGTACGGGCTTGTTTCGCGTAATCTTGAACATAGGCCGCTATGCGTTTTACTTTACCCATAAACATCTGTCCACGAAATGCATCTAAGGTAATTCTAACGGGCATACCTAAAGCTATTTTACCTGCGTCAACTTCATCAAGGGGCGCGGTAACATAGTGGCAATCAGTCGTGAGTAAATCAATGGCTGGTGGGGTAGGTACACCGGGTGGTGACGGCGTACTAAATTCGCCTATTTCGCCTGATATTTCACCCACAGTGCCATCAAATGGAGCAACCAAATAGGTTTTTTCAATAATGGCTTGTGCTTGCGCTAACATGGCTTTTGTTTGTTGCCAGCTAGCCTTAGCCGAGGAGCAAGCCGCCTTGCTTGCGTGGGCTTTGGCCTGAGCAAGATCAAACTGTCCTTGAGAAGCTAAATTTTTAGTGATTAAATTGCTCAGACGAAAGGCTTCACGTTGATCTGATTGATTGACGATACACAAACTTCGCTGGGTAAAATCAGCTGCGACAACACTGGCTTCCGCTGAGTGTACTTGCGCTTTAAGATCTTTATTCCACAAGTTAAGCAGAATGTCGCCGCGTTTAACTTGCTGCCCTTCCTTGACATTAATTGCTGCTATTTGCCCTCCGACGGAAAGGGCTAACTTTGAGCGTTGGCAAGCAGTTATAGAACCTGCCCGAGTATTAACAACCGTTGTTTCGGTTAAACCAATATCAACATTGGCGGTCTCAACGGTTAGTATATCAAACTTATTTAGCTGCCAAATAAGTAGGCCAGCGGCAATAAGTAATATAGCCAAGCTTATTTTCTTTATCATAAGGCCCTCATAAATATTGATATCGTGCAATTAAGCAAGTATTAACAATACGTTATCACCAGCATAGGAGAACAACTAGCCGTCCCTTATTTAAACCAAGTTTTGTAGATTTTAATAGGACTAATGTTGCGAGATGCGAACCGACCACTTGCTTCTACCTGAAGGCTATAATGTTAACTATTATATTTATCAGTTAGAGTATAAAATTAAGTTATGGTGCTAATTATCTATAAGATTTTTACCAAAACTGTTTTTATTCTTTGAAGCGTACGGCTAATACATCACATGTTGCCCCGTGTACAATGGCATTAGTGGTAGAGCCTAATAATACTTGTAAACCATGAACACCATGACTGCCTGCTATAATTAAATCAACGTTTTCCTTTTGGGCAAAAGCTAATATTTCCTCACTGGTATGGCCTATAGGTATATGTAAGTCTTGCTCTGTAAGCTTGAGTCTTTTAACCAAAGCTTGCAGTATATCTTTGGCACGCTCTTCTAATATTCTTGTAGTGCCAATGCTATCTGAAGAATCTAAACCGGGAATGACACCGTAAACACCACCGTAATAAACGTTAGGTATAGGTTCTACTACATGGATAACACTCAGTTTAGCTTGAGTGAGCTGCTGTAATTGCGTGACTTTGTTCTCGATGTAGCTTTTAGTTTCATTCAACTCTGTTGCAAATAAAATATGTTTATACATAAATGTGTCCTGCTTGTTAGATAATAATATTTTGTCTATAGCTTGCTTGTATAACATTAACTTGGTATTGATGTTTTAATTTTTGTGCGAGTACTTCCATCGCTGCTTCTTCGCCGTGAACGAGTACTACGGGTGGATTATTTTCAAAACCGCGGTACCAATCTAGCAAACCTTGTTGATCAGCATGGGCGGAAAAACCACCGATGGTGTGAATAGTCGCATTAACTTGTATTTTTTCACCCCATAAATTAATGTTCTCACAGCCATCAACCAGTGCTCTACCTAATGTACCTCTCGCTTGAAAGCCAACAATAAGCACATGTGCATTTTTACGCCAAATATTATGTTTAAAATGGTGTTTAATTCGACCACCCGTACACATACCACTACCCGCAATAATAATTGCCCCCGAGTTTATTTGATTAATTTTCATTGAATAATTAGTCGTTTCTGACATATGCAGATTAGGTAAATCAAATATACCACCATGGTCTTGTTGAATATTTATCGCTTTATTATCGTAAACTTCGCTATGTTTGGCATAAACATTCGTCGCTTTAATACCCATAGGGCTATCGAGAAAAATTTGCCAATCACCTAGCTGCCATTGCTCAAAGTGTTGTTTAAATTCATAGAGTAACTCTTGTGTTCTACCAACGGTAAAAGCAGGAATTAATATATTTCCTTTATTGCTTTTTGCATCAGCAATAATCTCACCCATTTCTTGCCAAGTATCCTCCCAACTTCGATGTAGCCTATCACCGTAAGTACTTTCCATTATGACTAAATCAGCATATTTAACTTTAAATGGGTCACGTAAAATTGGTGCGTTTTTATGTCCTAAATCGCCACTAAATACTATTTTTTTGCTTACACTATTTTCAGTCAGTGTTAATTCAACAATAGCCGATCCAATAATATGACCCGCATCTCTAAATGTTAGTTTAACACCTTGGCATATTTCAATATCATCATCATAATTAAGCCCTTTAAAATACTGTAATGTTGTGTCTGCTTCTGCTGTGGTATAAAGAGGTTCAATTAATGCTAAGCCCTTACGTTCGCGTTTTTTATTTTCCCAACGAGCTTCTTTTTCATGAATATAACCTGAGTCTACTAGCATAATTTTACATAAATCTACGGTGGCATTATGTGTATAGATACAACCATGAAAACCCTCTTTTATTAACATAGGTAATCGACCCGTGTGATCAAGGTGTGCATGACTGACAATAACGGCATCTAGATCAGCGACATCAAAAGGGAAAGGATCACGGTTGTGTCGTTCATGCTGATAAGAACCTTGTAACATGCCACACTCCAGCAGAATGTTTTTGTTGTTAACTTGAACCAAATAGCAAGAACCGGTTACTTCTCGTGTAGCCCCTAAAAATTTAATATTCATATAAACTCCTGTAATTATTATTGTGGATAATATTGATATTTGGTTTGTCCATAAGGAATGAATTCATAATAGGGATGTAAAAAAGAAACTAAATCAATAAGTTCTGTCACAGTAATGACATCATTAAAATTTTTCATTTTTGATACACCTTCCGATGTTTTTTCTATGTCCGAATAAGGACGGGAAAATTTATGAGAAGGATTGATTATCGAAGTGACTAATTCAGCGTAAGTAACTAGGTGAGTTTTATCGCTGCCAATAAGAACAGATATATTTTTGTTTTTTGCGATACTGCTGTCCTCAATGCCTTTAAGTGAGTGACAAGCTAAACATTTGTATTCTAAAAAGACTCTTTCTCCTATTTTACTATTCCCTTTAGGCAGACTAAATCCTAGAGGTGAATCAAGCCCTTTATTACAGCTATAAAGGGCTAATGACATACTAATGAGTAATATAAGCATGATATATTTCATTATAATCCCTTAGTTTTTTCTTTGACAGAATTCACTAAACCGCTGATCAGCTCCATGGGTATAGGAAAAATGATAGTAGAATTTTTTTCGCCCGCAATTTCAGTTAATGTTTGTAAATAACGTAGCATGATTGCATCAGGCTCTTCGGCAAGTTTATTGGCTGCTTGAGTTAGTTGAGTAGATGCTTCCATTTCACCTTTAGCGTGAATAACTTTCGCTCTACGCGTACGTTCTGCTTCAGCTTGTCTGGCAATGGCGCGTATCATACTTTCATTTAAATCAACGTGTTTAATCTCGACATTAGAAACTTTTATGCCCCAGCTGTCGGTTCTAACATCTAAAATAGTTTGAATATCAGCATTTAACATCTCTCTATTAGCCAACATTTCATCCAACTCATGTTGTCCTAATACAGAGCGCAGGGTGGTTTGTGCTAGCTGAGAAGTCGCCTGTAAATAGTTTTCGACATTGATAATGGCTTTTTGCGGGTCAATTACTCTAAAGTATATAACCGCGTTAACTTTTACTGAAACATTATCGCGACTGATAACATCTTGGCTGGGTACGTCCATGACTACAATACGCAAATCAACTTTAACCATCTGTTGAATAAAAGGAATAACAATAATAAAACCAGGCCCTTTGACTTTATAAAATCGTCCAAGTAAAAATATAACTCCTCGTTCATATTCTCGTAAAATTTTAAATGCACTAAACAAAAGCGCAAGAAGTAAAAATATGATTGAGCCGGTGAATAATTCAGTATTAGTAAATAATAGTGTCATTACTTTACTCCTTAGTATTGGCTGTTATTGTTGTTTGTGGTACTAAAACCAGAGTTAAACCATTAATAGTTTTCACTTGTACTTGTTGATGTTTTTTCAATCGCTCTTTACTACTAGCCGCCCAACGCTCGCCATTAAAAAATACGAAACCATTATCAATAAAATCATCCTCTACAGTGACCCAAGCATTAATTATTTCTTCTTGACCACTGACAATTTTATTTTTTCGTGCTCGGTAGATAACACCTAGGGCGAACATGATAAATATCGCAGATATAAAAGCCAAACCTCCAATCAACGGGAGCGATACTTTAAATTGATCAAGTTTTGTGTCGAATAAAAATATAGAACCAATAAGAAAAGCGCCAATACCTCCAACACCAAATACACCAAAACTTGGTATAAGTGATTCCATGAGCATTAACACGACTCCTAACAAAAGTAAGGCAACACCTACAAAATTTAATGGTAATAACTGAAAGGCATATAAAGCGACCAGTAAGGATATACCTCCGGTGATACCTGCTATACCTACGCCAGGACTGTAGAACTCTAATAGCAAACCGTAAATACCTAGTAACATTAATATGTAGGCAATATTAGGATTGGTAATGGTGGCAATAAATTGGCTCCGCCAGTCGGGATTTTTGCTAACTATACGAGCATTATTCAATGATAATTCTATGTTTTGCTGTTTTATTGATATCCTTCTGCCATCTAGTTTATTTAATAGTGCTTGTGGAGATCGGGCTATTAAGGTGATGACATTTTCTTTTAGTGCTTCTTTTGCTGTTAATGTTGCAGCCTCTGCAACTGCTTTTTCAGCCCATAGTTCATTACGTGAACGTAATTGTGCTAGTGAGCGAATATAAGAGATTGCATCATTTAATACTTTTTTCTCCATTGTAGAAGGTGTACTTACTTGTTCTTTATTCTTTGTAGACGATGTCATTGGAGCCGAAATATTAACAGGCGTTGCTGCACCAAGCGTTGTAGCAGGAGCCATAGCGGCTATATGACAAGCATATAATAGGTAAGTGCCTGCGCTAGCCGCACGTGCACCTTGTGGGTAAACTAAACAGGCAATTGGAATGTTTGAGTTTAAGATACTCTGATTAATATCTCTTAGACTAGCGCTTAGACCACCAGGAGTGTCGAGTGTTATAATAATTAAAGGGATGTTATTAAGCATGTTAGCACTGTCTATTTCTCGTACTAAATAGTCACTAATTGCAGGTCCTATGGCACCTTTAATGGTTAATAATGGCACATATGATTGGCTTGTAGTAATATTTTTTTCTTGTTGAGATAAATTTACTAGTTGTTTAGATAGCTGTGTTTCTGATGACGTTGCGGGTTCTGCTGAGATAACAGCGCTCCAAAAAAAACAAAATATCCCCAAAAATTTACACATAGTTATTTCCACTAATGAATTAACAATCTAGTTACAATAAGTAGTTAACTCTGATTAGTGATAAAAAACACTGATATATATCACTAACTCCTGATTTTTAGTCATTAACGAAAATACTAACTGTTTGAGGTGATATTATTAGTGTTTGTGATGATGAACTAAGGTAGTTAGTAGAAGCAGACTAGAAAGCGTTATCGTCTACTAAAATAATGATTGATTAGTATTTTCCCAGCTGTTTATAACTCAGGTAAATAGTTTAGTCGAGGCGATGAAACCTAATGAGTTCAGTGCTAATATAGCGCCTTTATTTTTATTAATAGAAAGAACAAGTAATATGCCTCTCTTCTTTCTTCGATGTACCCCTTTTTATTATGCAATTATTAAGATCAACCCAACACCCAAGCCTTCCTGACCTTGAAGGGACTTGTTTAACTCGAAAAGCAACTCGAGCTATTGTCCTTGAGGGTGAAAATATATTATTACTCTATACAGAACGTTATCACGATTATAGTTTACCAGGCGGTGGCGTTGAGGAAGGCGAGTCCTTGACGGATGGTCTAAAAAGAGAGCTAAAAGAAGAGACTGGAGCACAAAATATTGAGGTGTTATCGGAATTCGGTTTATATGAAGAGTACCGTCCTTGGTATAAAGAGCATTTTGATATTATTCATATGCTGTCATATTGTTACATCTGTAAAATTAGCAAAACTTTGGCTGAAACAGCATTTGAAAGTCATGAAATTCAAAACGGTATGAAACCTGTTTGGGTAAATATATTTGAAGCTATTCAGCACAATGAAAACACAATTAAAGTTAGCCCTAAAAAAGGTCTATCTATTGAAAGAGAAACCTTTCTACTGAAGAAAATTGCGCGAGCGTTAGATAGTAATCAGTGAGTCATGTAAAGAAATTACAGTACACGGTTTACATTATATCATTGAAAATGCCAACGCTAATGATGGCTTACTCATTGTTGATGATGTTTTTGATTCAGGTCGTAGCATCAAAGCGCTTATTAGCCAACTTGAGTTATTAATGCGTAATAACATGCCTAAAGATGTTCGTGTTGCTTGTCCTTGGTACAAGCCAACAAATAAACAAGTTGATATCACGCCTGACTATTTTGTGCATGAATCTAAAGAGTGGTTAGTTTTTCCTCATGAATTATCTGGCTTAACACCAGATGAAATTAGTACCGGCAAAAGCGACTTAACCAACATTAAAGACTTGTTTATATAGTCTATTCATCTATCACACTTAATTAAAAGGGGGCTAATAACCATGGATACGATAGGCTACCATAAAGCGATAGCGAAAATACCATTAATAAAACAGCAGGTGTTATTGACTTGAAATATGAGTAAGGCTATTGATTAGGCACTTACTCTTGAGTCCATAATTTTTGGTATTGGACTTAAGGGGTAGGGCAGAATAGAATAGTTTTAATCTCAATTCTTGTTCTGTAGTGTTTATGCGAAAAATAACTCCTGCACCTTTATATCCAACTTATGCCGAACTATGTGAATTAGATAGTGCTGATTACCCAGCACTTAATGATTTTATAGCGATCAGTCCCTCATGGAGCTTAAATCATTGGCAATGGGGAAAATCATTTCTTGAGTATACGGGTCGAAATAAATCTGTTCATACTTATGATAGATTTCGTAATGAAATTGAGAAGTTTTTATTGTGGTCATTTCTCGAAAAAAAATCTCCTATAAATGAATTACGCAAAACTGATATTTTAGAATATGCCGACTTTTGTTGGAAACCTCCTATAAATTGGATAGGCACCAGTAGCCAAGAACGATTCAAACTTAACAACAGTTACTTTATTTCAAATGAGTTATGGCGACCGTTTAAAATGCAAGCGGCTAAAAGCCAGATATCTAAAGAGGTTGATAAGAAAAAATATCGTCCATCACAACAAACATTAACGTCTACATTTACTGCCATCATTGTGTTTTATAACTACTTGATGGGTGAAGAACTGTGCCATGGAAATCCTGCACAAATCGCTAAAAAGGATTGCAAGCACTTTATTAGCGATGCACAAGTAAAAGAAGTGAAAAGGTTATCCAGCTCTCAATGGCAATACTTATTAGATACAGCAGTATCTATGGCCAATGAAGACCCTTTATATGAACGAAACCTTTTTGTAATTGCCTCATTAAAAACGTTATTTTTACGAATTTCAGAGCTGTCTGAACGTGATCATTGGTCACCTATTATGGGACATTTCTGGCAAGATGAAGATCAAAACTGGTGGTTAAAAATATTTGGAAAAGGCAGAAAGCTTCGTGATACAACGGTGCCGCCTGATTTTATGCCTTTTTTAAAACGCTATCGTTTATCGCGTGGACTTTCTGGGCTTCCAACAAGCGGCGATAATAATGTGTTGGTTGAAAAAGTGCGTGGTCAAGGAGGAATGACCTCAAGGCATCTCAGGCGTTTAGTGCAATGTGTATTCGATCAAGCCTTTATGCGAATGAAACAAGTTGAAGGTGAAAATAAATCTATAAAACTTAAAGAAGCGACGACACATTGGCTTCGACATACTGGCGCAAGTATGGAAATTGAGCGCGGTCGCGCTTTAAAAGATCTTTCTGAAGACTTAGGTCATGCGAGCATGGCAACAACAGACACTATATATGTTCAGTCAGAAAATAAAATTAGAGCTGAAAGTGGTCGAAAACGAAAAGTTGATTAACAGCACGTTAAATAGTAAAAGTGACGACTGAGCCATAAGCTATAAGACCATTTTCTATATTTAAACAAGTAACGCTCTGTGAGTTCTGACCAGGCATTGTAAGCAAAGCTTGTTAGAATTGGCGTAGCAATCAATTTACACTATTCATATCTACAACAAATCACGGCTGAAAACTGACAATATAGTCCTTACCCACTAAGTCCGATACTAAAAGGTATCGGACTTAGTGGGTATGCATCAGTGTAATAATAAAGCCGACAATCGTTTTCACAAGGAATGCTATCGCCACCCCTTTTAGTGTTTGGTCGTTGATTGATGAAAATGTCAGCTTCTGAATGAAATAACATTTGGCGACAACACTGTTGTCGGTCATCACACCTATATTGTAAATGGGCACTTAATCACTAATTTCTTGACGATGATATTAATTGTCGAGATGACTTAATTGGTGGTGTTATACTTTTTAATCGTTGATAGATAAACCAGCGATAACTATCACAGCACGTATTAATAAAACGTTACTGTTATGCTGAATGATTTATTAATACATAAGGCGTAGATCTTTTATTAATTTAGCCACTACATTTTCTATACGACAATTAAGCGCTTGATCATTATACTCGCTTAAGTTTATTCAATTGAGTTAACCCTAATTCGTTATTATTTTTCCGCTTTTAAATTGTTTTTTACACAAGGGTTACATTGAATGCTATTTCAAAAAAACAGTCAGGTGATAATGTAATGTTAAATATTACAATGACTTATATAAAGGCAATGATAGTTGTTTGCATACACAAAGACGTTAGATGTTGCAATAAAATCTTGTGTAATAGGATCAAACTCAATATATATTACCTTTTAAAATATGTATTTTAATAAGTTATATTTTAAAAATATTGTCATCTAAAATCTACATTAAAACTAATCTTCATTACCTGTATAGCTAACCGCTTTGTTTGCCATTGAATAGGAAAATCCTTTTGATATCAAATGCCGTAACGCTTTCTGTTTTAACTTCAGCTCTTCAATAGGACCTTCGCCAAACTTTCTTATTTTTAAGGTTAGTGCTTTCTCGAAATAATCTTCGTCGGTTGTTTCTATTACACTAACGCAATCATTGATTGTTTGGGATGAGAAGCCTTTTGCATACAGCTTCTCTTTTATTTTGTTAGGCCCAATGTTTTTCTCTATTAGAGCAACGGTTAAACGTTCTGCATAACGATGGTCATCCACAATTCCCCGCTCTATGAGATAATCTAGTGCGGGTTCATTGAATTGTTTATCGTCTTTAAACAATAAATTCGCCTTTTGTAACAGTGTTTTAGCTGAGTAATCACCATACCTTTCGATCATCCACTGCATATAGGATTTGACGCGTTCATAAGAAATTACTTGTGGCTTCGTATCTTGCTTTTTAGTATACATAATAAGGTAAATCCTATTGCCCAGTATCCATTAACTCTTGAAAGTACAGCATAATTTTTTGCATTTCACAGCCAAAAACCCGAACGATTTAATAGAGTATTCTACGCCCTATTCACTTTTTTTGCCTATGACTAACAATCTATTTTAGGGATATCTCGTCATTGACTAGTATATTGAGGGCTTAACAATTCTCGTCGCATTTGCCATTTAATTCATTTACTGTTCGTTCAGTCACTACGCTAAATTGTTTTCGTATATTCTTAGGGTTTTGCTTTGATAACTGAACCGCATTATTAATGCCTTCAAGCTTCAAACGTGCTGCTACTTTACGTCCAACACCCCATACATCTTCTACATCCATACGCCTTAGTATTTCTTGTCTACTTATTTTACTATCAATAACCGCTACGCCATTAAAACCAGATAGCTTTTTAGCTGCATGATTTGCGGCTTTTGACAGTGTTGCTGTTTCACCAAAACCAACCCCAACAGGAAGCCTAGTTTCTTTCCAAATTGACTGTCCTGAGGCCTGCCCAATAAAAGTTGCATTAGGATTTTTTATAATTAATTGATCCAGCGATAGACCTAACTCTTTATATTCTGCTGCTGGAGATTCAAAGCCAGAGATACCGGCTTCTGCAACTATTGGAATGACTTTAATATAAAACCGCACTATAATGAACTGTAATTATATACAGTATAGTGCGGTTTACTTAATTTATGAAGTGTTAAGTATATAAGTTTAATTTACATCGGCTGTTCAAGCGCCGGTAATATAGGTAATTACATTTACTTCTTAGTTAGCGTAGCTCTATATTTTTCTCTAGCCAACCATTGTTAGTTAACATTAATTTTAGGAATGTTTATGACTCATAAACTTTTTAGTCTACATACTGCCTCTGATATTTATTTGCTTTCCCTGCAGTCTAAACAAAGTCGCGTCACGATAAAATCGCTTCTTAATATTATTGCTTTTAGGTTTGCTAAAAATAAACGGCATCAAGATTATGACTGGTCACAATTACATTATGAAAAAATTCTCATGTTACTTTCTGATTTATCTAATGAAGGGAAATCACCGGCCACTATCAATGTGTACCTTTCCGCACTTAAAGGCGTAGCTAAAGAAGCTTGGCGTAAAAAATTATTGTCTGTTGAAAACTATCAACATATTAAAGAAATAAAACGCTTTAAAGGGACTCGTAGTATTAAAGGTCGCGCGTTAGATCTTGACGAACTTAATGCTCTGATTGATTATTGTATGGCTCAAGATGGTGTTATCGCTATGCGTGATGCTGCTGTCATTGCCTTGGTATACGGTGCAGGTTTACGCCGTCATGAAGCTGCAGGTCTTATGTTATCTGATTTGAACATTAGAGATGGCTCGATAAAAGTAATGGGTAAAGGTAATAAGGAACGAATAAATGCCCTGCATGATCGAAATTTAGAAATCATTGACACCTGGCTAGATGAACGCGGATTAATGCCTGGGCCTTTATTTTTACGAGCGAGAAAAGGTAATCGTTTGATCAACGAGCCAATTTCAGGGCAAACAATTTATGATATTGTTATTCGCCGTTATAAAGAAGCCGGTTTACAGAGATTAACGCCACATGATTTACGTAGAACCTTTGCGACTAAGTTACTAGAAAATGGTGAAGATGTATTCTTAGTGCAGGATTTAATGGGCCATTCGTCAGTTGAAACAACAAAAAATTATGATAGACGTGATGAAAAAGCCAAGACAAAAGCAGCAAAAGCACTGCCTTTTTAATGAGCTACACTATTTTAGAGCACTTACTTTCATTGCTAGTTGTGGATCAAACCTAACCTGATGCCAATTCATACGCCAGTCTAAATGAGGGCCAGTGACTCGCCCTGAATTACCTACTTTAGCAATGACCTGTCCTTGCTTTACTTTATCACCCACTTTTACCATTGAAGCGCTTAAGTGTAAAAAGTTGGAGGTGATGCCATGACCGTGATCAATCACCAGGGTACCTCCAGAATAAAACATATCTGGCACCCATAATAAAACAGTGCCACTGGCAGGTGCTTTTACGGGGGCACCAATTTGTCCCGCATAATCAACACCAAAATGTGGGTTTTTAGGCACGCCATTATAAAAACGCTGACTACCGTAAACGCCCGTTATGCTAGAGCTTCTTGGTGCAATAAATCCCTGGCTAAAATCCGTTAAGTTACTAGATATTTTGCGCACTTTAACTATTGCAGCGCGATCTTCACCTGCACGGACATTAGCTTTTTTATTTGGGTTCATGATTTTTTTACTAATACCTTCAACACGAGATATTTTATAATCACGTGTTGAAGGGGTAAACGTTTGTGTTTCTATCTTTCCTGTTGGCGAGGTAATCGTTAAGGTGTATTGCGTTTTATCATCACGGGAAAAAGCAAACACATAATCACCTTGCTTAGATACCGTTAGTACAGTCTTATTTAATGTTACCCTATTGTTAGCCTCAGTTTTTCCGATGACTAAACCACCCTGCTTTATTTCACCTGACAGCTGTATTTCTGCTTGAGCACTAATAACAGGTAAAATACTTAAACTAACCATGGCCAAAGCATAACATTTTTTCAGTTTACACACTGACAATCGCCCCTTTAGCAACACCTTCGTAGGCTATAACTTTAACCGTTTTGTTGGTTAGTTCTTTTTTAAGTTGCCTGGCAATAAAATCGGCGAGTAATTCCACCGTTGAATCACAATCAACGACATCAAGCACTTTACATTCAACGGCAATATCGAATCGACCTTGTGGTGCGGTGTAACTGAAATATTGGTGATCGGGTGTTAAATTGTTTTTTGCTAGCGCAGATAACTGAATGTCGTTGGCAGAAATTCTATCGGTTTCACTGGCAATATAGATATCTTTCCAGCGCTTACACCAAGCAGCTTCTAACGTAGCTTCTCTTTCATCATCGATTAAAATTTGAATTTTAGATCTATGTCCGTGGGCAATTCGCTGACAATTACCATCATGAAGTTTTAAACCATGGGTGTAATGATAATAGTCAGTGGTAATATTTTCAGGACGCAAAATCAAGGTTAACCCTTTAACATTTGCAGGTAGCTCGGCCATAATGATGGCATTCAAGTGCTCAGTGACGGTAGCAACGTTTATAACTAAACAATCAATTTGAGCAAAAGCACAATAAGGTGATTGCATATAATAACTAGCACGATCGCTACGGTAATCAAGGGTTTTATGATTTTTGTGATGAGGTGAATCAGCTAAAATCAATTCATCGGCCTGCATTGGCAACAATAATTTATGATCAACCGCATCATCAATAATCGCTTTAATCTGCTTTTTAACAATGGCAAAATCAAGTACCATCGATTGCTCATTTAACGAGCCATCAAGTAACACATCAACGATCCAGCTTTCACCTACAATACCGCGCTCTTTACAAAGGTAAGAGAAATCAATCACGGTTAAATCATTTACAAATAATTGCATTTTTATCCTTTAAACTCGCTTTACTTAATCTTTAAACTTACTTTCTTAATCTTCAACTTGCCAAGCAATGCTGTCATCACCACGAACAGGTACCACAACATCATTGCCAAAGCTTAATGTTGCAGGTACTTGCCATGCTTTCTTAACTAACGTGATTGTATCTTCATTTACGGGTAACTGATAAAAGGTGGGGCCATTTAAACTAGCAAAAGCCTCTAACTTATCTAATGCATTTTCTTGTTCAAACACCTCTGTATATAGCTCTATTGCGGCATGCGCGGTATAACAGCCGGCACAGCCACAAGCTGATTCTTTAGCATGCTGTGCATGAGGCGCTGAATCTGTACCTAAGAAAAATTTGTCATTACCACTAGTTGCTGCCTCAATAAGTGCTTGTTGATGAATATTGCGCTTTAAAATAGGTAGACAGAAATAGTGGGGACGAATGCCTCCAACTAACATATCGTTACGGTTAAATAGTAAGTGATGTGCGGTAATGGTTGCTGCTACGTTGTTACCCGCACTTTGCACAAAGTCTACCGCATTTTTGGTGGTGATATGCTCTAGCACTACGTTAAGATCTGGATAGCTAGCAACTAAGGGGGCTAATATAGTATCAATGAACACTTGCTCACGATCGAAAATATCAATGTCATTAGTGGTTACTTCACCATGAATCAATAATGGCATACCAACGCTTTGCATTGCCGCAAAGACAGCTTTTAACTTAGCAACATCAGTAACGCCAGAAGACGAGTTAGTTGTCGCGCCAGCAGGATATAATTTTGCCGCATAAACAATGCCTGACTCTTTCGCCTCAATAATATCTTGAGCACTGGTATTGTCTGTTAAATAAAGCACCATTAAGGGTTTAAAATGCTTAATTGGTGAAGCCGCCATAATTCGATCATAGTAGCTTTTTGCCAGCTCTGCATTCGTTACTGGTGGTACTAAATTTGGCATAACAATAGCGCGGCCAAAATAGCGACTAGTATCAGCCACTGTATTTTTTAATACTTCACCATCGCGTAAATGTACGTGCCAATCGTCAGGGCGAGTAATAGTAAGAGTACTGATTTGAGATGTCATTCTAGTTATTTCCAATATTGTTTTATTTTCAGACTAATTTAACTAAACAAGGTAAGCCTTTGAAATTTTTATTTAAAATTAAATTTATTACGTAACACGTAACCACAATTCAATCCTTAAACGTGTTATTCAAGTGTTTCTGACTCGCCATTTATATCGCTGGCATTAGCAAGCAACGTTTGTAATTGTTCTTTCAAATTGGGTGGTACTTTATAAATAATGATAGAATCATTATGCGGATTATAAACCACATCTTGCCCAAAATGGCTACGCTCAAAGCTTATACTTATTCCATTACCGTAACCCGAATATTTAGTTATTTTATTAACAACAGTCTGATCATGGGGAAAAGACTCTTCAATCGGGTATGATTGTTCTTGGCAAAATTGATAAAAGTCTTGGCTCTGACCAGTAGAATCTGTTGTTGTATGGCCTATAACCTTGCCTATTTCTTGTATTGAAACATCCTGTGAACTCGATTTTTGTTCTTTACAGTAATTGAGCAATTCTTTTCGTGTTTGTTGTTTTTCACCGGCATCTAATTGGTTTACAGAAACATAATCTTCAACCGCACGAACTAAGGTTAGTGTTTGCTCTTTTGAGTTTAAACCTTCTTCACAGCCTAAGAAATCTAGAAAGAAATCAGAGACTTTACGTCCTGCACGGCCTTTAATAAAAGAAATATAACGATTGCCACTGGCATTTTGTTGATAATCAAATAAATCAATGCGTGCCGCTAATTGTAATTTATTGATATCTAAGTGCTGATCGGCAGAAATATTCAGTTCACCATCAACACTATAATGCTCAGACACAGGAATAACAGCCACAAGTAAAAATCGTCCGCCCATATATTCGTAATGACAAACAATAAGATAACCGGTTTCGTCTAAATCATATTTTTCAATTTCATTTTTTAAACTGTTTGCTGCTTGAGTGCTAAAGTTATAAAAGCTTTGCTTATCATTAAAATAGCTTTCCATCAAATCAACAAAGCGAGCAGTTTTCATTTCACTGTTGTTACTACTATTTTCACTACTGTAGGCAATATTACCTGCCATTGGCATGGTAGTGAAACTGCCATAAGCCTTACTAGCCTTGCCATTATAGATAGCATGTAAACCATCAACAAATGCCGATATTTTAGTACTCGTCGCACCCTGTTCAGGTTTTAAATTTTCAGGGCCTAATCGTAATAAAACCTCCCCTGACTCCTCTTTTTTAGAAAGGAAATGTAATGCAATATTTGAAATGATTAAACTCATGTAATACTCATATTAATACTCAAGTGACTTTATTAGTATATTGTTCAGGCATTTGATAAACTAACGCAATTAAATTTATCATCAGCAATTAAGTGTCATTATGCCTATTGTATCGAAATACTCCAACGAACGTGTAGAAAAAATTATTCAAGAATTAATGGATGTTCTTGTTAACGAATCAGCAACCACAGATTTAGCCTTAATGTGTTTAGGCAATACCATCACCAACGTTATTAGCAAAATCCCTGCTGATCAGCAAAGTACTATTGTAGACAATTTTAGCCGCGCATTAAAACAATCTATCCAAAAAACTCATTAGTACTTACAATTAAAGACAAAAACAGAGAAGAATAATAATCAATGGTCTCTTTTGATACAAAAAGCTATAGCAAAAAACTGTTACATTTAATTAGCTGGAGCCATTGGTTCACTTTTTTTAATATTATTGCCGCTATCATCCTATCCTCTTATTATTTATTTAGCGAAACAGCACCAGATACCTTATTAGGGCAAATATACCTGATTACAACGTGGGTTAGTCATATTGCTTTTTTAACCTTTATGAGTTTTGTCTTAATTTTATTTCCACTCACACTAGTGTGGCCAAATACCAAGGTGATTCGTACGAGTGGATCCATTATTTTTACGTTTGGTCTGCTACTACTAATTCTTGATGGTTTTATTTATAGCCGTTTAGGCTATCACCTAAATGCTTCTTCTAGCTCACAAATTATCGAGTTGATAAAAGAAATAGTAGAAACTAATAGTTTTTTTTATATTGTTAGTGGCATGTTAGCTATTCTTATTTTAGGATTCGAATTTACGCTAAGTAATTATGCTTGGAAACATTTGAAACAACTACAAAAAACAATTTTTTCCCGTTTTGTCATTGTCGTCTTAGTATTAGCTTTTTTCTTTAGTCACTTAACTCATATTTGGGCCGATGCAAATCTTGATTATGACGTATTACGCCAAGACACTGTATTGCCGTTATCATATCCCGCAACAGCAAAAACACTGCTAACCAAGTATGGTTTGTTTGATATTGATAATTATATTGAGCGGACAACGAGCCCACTCTCTTTTAGTCGTGCTATCTCCAATTATCCTCAACTAAGTGAATCACAATGTTCAAAAACAACCGTAACAACACAATCAGTATTTTTAATACTTACTGACGAACAGTTAAATAGGGGGCAATTACAGCAGGTTGAACGTCGCATCAGCGTGGCAAATTATCAGCTGAACAACCATGTAGATACGGCATTATTAGATAATAGTTGGTTTAATCTCTTTTATTCACTACCAAGTATTTACCAAAAAGATATCATAGCACAGCAAACTAAACCTTTATTATTTCAAGCAATGGAACAGCAAAATTTAGCTAGCAGTTATACATTAATCAGTAAAAAAAATGATGAGGGCAATAGCAATGCTTTGTGGTTTAACGATTTATTTAATGAAAAAATTCCTGTCTCTTATACACATCTGACGCTGCCGACGAATAGAGAGGTGTAGATC
>CAJXQM010000018.1 GCA_913058145.1 uncultured Colwellia sp. | reverse complement strand
TTCGCCTTAGTCTCGTGGGCTCGGAGATGTGTATAAGAGACAGCTTGTAATGAGTAGTCCTTGTTGATGAGCAATAGTACTTGCTGTTGATATATTTAACTCAACCAATTTATCCATTGGTTTTAATGAGGTCTGAAATAACTGTGTAAATTGATTAAACATGCACTTCTCCTAGGGTTTTGCTGCTTAGCAGCATTGCTTGGCGAGAATTTAATCAATTTTTCAGTGTGGAGTCAACCATTATTTTGTTGCGGTGCAACAAAAGTTTATTTTTTATCCTCTGGGAGCTTGAATTTATTCCATATATTCATATTTTGTTCAACAACGCTACTAAACAAACCGAATGGAGAGTTTTTATTAATACCGCTACTTAATTTTAAAATATCATCTTGATGTTCAATAAAAGCGGAAAGGCTTTGCTCAAGAAATTGCTGTAAATAATCTTGATTATCATTGCCATAAAAACAGATTAATCGCTTCAACAAGGTATTCGTTAATAACGATTGTCGCTCACTGGTTTCTTCTTCACTTATAATTTGAATCAAAATACTACGCGTTTTATCTTCATCTGTTTTTGAATCAACTATTTTAAATTCTTGATTAGCAATAACTAATTCTCGAATATAATCCAAGTTTACATAATGACTTTTTGTTGTGTCATAAAGACGGCGATTAGGATATCTTTTAATTGTAATCAACGGCAACCTCTGGTGGTAATTAATATTTACTTGCGCTTGGGTACTAACAATTTAGAGGAAGTAGCCTTAATGTTCAGTATAACAGACATACTATCCATAAAAAAAGCGACCTTTTTAGTCGCCTTTTATTTTAACTATCCGGTTAACAAGATAATCACCAAAAAATAGGGTAATTAACGGCTACAAAGACTAAATACGTTTTCTAACATAACTGCCCGGGGCCGCTTCAATACTTGCATATTTTTTAGACCCCTGTTTACGTGCTGTTACTTGCTTACCTGACTGAGGAACAATCCACTCTTCCCAATCTGTCCACCAAGATCCTTCTTTTTTAGTGGAACCTTCGAACCAATGTTCCGCTGAGTCAGATAGTTCATCATTAATCCAATGAGGATATTTACCGTGATCTACGGAGTTAATCACACCGGCTAAATGGCCTGAACCAGCTAAAACAAAACGGGTTGGTCCAGAAAGCGCCTTAGCTCCTTTGTAAGATGCCTGCCACAAGACAATATGATCTGCAATTGTTGCTAAGAAATAACTGGGTGTATCAATTTTACTGAGTTCAATAGAAACACCTTCAATTTCAACAGCGCCATCTTTTATCAAATTGTTCTCTTGATAGGTATTTGTCATATAAAAATCAAAGGTTTCTGCTGGTAAGTTTGATGAATCACTGTTCCAGTATAAAATATCAAACGGCGCAGGGTCTTTACCTTTGAGGTAATTATTGACAAAATAAGACCAAAACAGACTATTTTCACGTAGCATGCTAAACGCTAAACCAAGCACTCGACCATCTAATATGCCTTTTTCATTAATGTCCTTTTTCAAGAAAGGTATCATTTTTTCAGAAAGGTAAACGCCTATTTCACCCGGCTCTTCAAAATCGAGTAATGTTGTTAAAAAGGTCAATGAGTTTATTCTCGTATCACCTTTTGCCAATAAGTATGATTGGGTTGTTGCTAACAACGTTCCACCAATACAATAACCAACAACATTTACTTTACTCGATTTAGTTAATTCTTCAATAACATCAAGTGATGCGATTGGACCTTCTTTCATATAGTCATTAAAGCCTTTATGAGATAGTGTCTTATCAGGATTTACCCATGAAATGACAAATACCGTATGACCCTGACCTACAGCCCATTTTATCAGCGATTTCTGTTCATCCATGTCCAAGACATAATATTTATTAATAAAAGGTGGAATAATCAGTAGAGGGACTTCATTGACCTTTTTAGTGGTGGCTTTATACTGTATCAGCTGAATTAAGTCATTTTGATAAATCACATCACCTGGGGTATAAGCTAAATCTTCCCCTAAAGTAAACGCATCAACGTCAGTTTGACTAATTTTAAGGGCATCAGCAGGACTTTGTTTTAAGTCTTGCATAAAGTTTTGTAACCCTTTGATAAGGTTCTCGCCCTTGGATTCTAATATATCTCGACAAACTTCTGGGTTAGTTAATGCATTATTGGTTGGAGAAACAGAACTAATATACTGTCGAGTATAGAACTTAACTTGCTCTTCAGCTTTTGGGTCATCGAAATGCAAACTATTCACTGTTTCTTGCATCATGTTCGAATTTAAAAGGTAAGATTGTTTTAAATAGTTAAAAACAGGATTTTCTGACCATTCACTGTCTTTAAACCTTCTATCATTTCGTTCTTCAGATACCACAGGGTCAACTGTAGAATCTGGATCAACTTTCTCACCGAGCAATGCTTTAGTCGCACTTTGCCATAGCTCAGCTTGTTGAGTCATAAAAGCCATTTGTTTACTAAATAACTCCGCAGTATCAACTTTAACCCCTTTAGATAAAAGTTCAGTTAACTTTTCTGAATCCATCATTGAATTTAAGCTATCGTTATCAGAACCACTTAATACCTGTTTGACCATGGTGTTAAATACATCTGAATATTGCTCTAAAAAATCACTGACTTCTTTCTGCTGGTTTGATTCCATAATATTTCCTTGTAAACTATATGGTTATAATTAATTTACTCTTAACGTAACCCAAAATTAAAATCTTTATTATTCTTAATTAAAAAATCCACAAGAAATAACAATAACAATAACATAAAATCTTATTTGATTATTATCTATTTTAACAGCCTTGCATCAGACTTGAACATTAACATATAGTACGTACCTATATGTAGTAAATACTCTGGATATATTTATATTTGACGCGGTGCAGCAAGGACTTATTGACCAATATGATTTTGGTAGGTATACTCGTGTCAAATCTAAATGCTGCGCCGCAATATACAGCCAGTAAAAAGAAATAGGAACCTTGATTAACGCTAAAAATGAAATAGGAACCTTAATTAACGCTAACGTAAACTAATCAGCCTGTCATATTGGTGTATTTGCCTCTTTAAAATATTCTATGCTCAATACAATGGATTAAACAAGTTGAAACTTTATCTGAAGGATAAAACACATGATGTATCAAAGTTACGATCTATATAGTCGCTCCGCCGAAATGATGAATGGCTTTATCGCGTTGAGTCAAACGTTAATGAACAATCCCTATAATCCTTATGCAAAGACCCTCTTGGGTAAAAGCATCAGTGCCGGACTTGACACAGCATTCCATCACACTAAAGTTTACGACAAACAACCTTTTGACATTACAAGTACCTTAATTAACGGAAAAACTGTTGCCGTTATTGAAGAAGTTATTGCAGTAAAACCTTTCTGTAATTTAATTCACTTCAGACAAGATACAGATGTTAAACAATCAAAATTATTTTTAATTGCACCACTTTCTGGTCATCATGCTACATTGTTGAAAGCTACAATAGAGCGTTTAGTTGCAGACCATGATGTTTACATTACTGATTGGCTAGATGCTAAAAATGTTCCATTATCTGAAGGGACCTTCGGTTTTGATGATTACGTAAGTTATCTTGTAGATTTTATGCAAGAAATAGGAGAAAACACTCACGTACTGGCTGTTTGTCAACCTACGGTTCAAGCTCTAATAGCAACCGCTGTAATGGCTAAAGCTAAAGATCCTTGCACACCTAAATCGCTTACGTTAATGGCAGGTCCTATTGATACAAGTATTAATCCCAACGACCTCAATAGATATGCCAGTGATAAAGATTTAAGCTGGTTTGAAAACAACGTAATTATGACAGTGCCTGATCGCTATCCTGGTGCAGGAAGAAAAGTATATCCGGGCTTCATTCAATTGACCTCTTTTATATCTATGAATATAGAAAGCCATATAAAGAAACATAATGATTATATTGGCCATGTTTATCATGGAAAAGAAGAAAAGAGAGCAAGTCATCGTAACTTTTATGATGAATACTTGGCCGTATTAGACCTTAATGCTGACTTCTATATAGAAACCATCGACCGTGTTTTTCTTAATCAAGATTTAGCCAATGGTAAGATGACTTACAAAGGCGAACTAGTGGATTTATCGGCAATAAAGAATACTCCGTTACATACCATTGAAGGAAAAAATGATGATATTTGTGCATTAGGGCAAACCGAAGCAGCACAATCTTTATGTTCTAATATTCCAAAGCAAGATAAGTTGCATGAAGTTTTTGATGGTGTGGGTCACTTTGGTACTTTTAGTGGCTCTGCTTTCCGTGGCAGAATAGCGCCTAGCATCACAAAATTCATTCAAAAATATAACTAAATATCTTGTGATATAAATAATTTAATCAAAAAGTAGACTTGATAAAACAAGCCTACTTTTTTTGTGCCTGATATAGCCAACTCAACTATCTTGCTACCCAACCTCCATCTAATACCATGGTTTGTCCTGTCATATTTTTAGCTACATCACTCGCTAAATAACTGACTGAACCACAAATTTCTTCTATATCAATAAACGCTTTTTTCGGCATTGGTGCTAACATAATATTATTGACCACTTCCTCTTCAGAAATCCCATGCTCTTTAGCGGTATCTGCAATTTGTTTCTCAACTAACGGTGTTTTTACATAGGCAGGACAAATGGTATTGATCGTAATATCTTGGTCACCCGTTTCTAGTGCAATAACTTTAGAGAAGCCTATAATGCCGTGCTTTGCCGCAACATAGGCACTTTTGTATGGTGACGCCACTAAACCATGTAATGAACCAATATTAATAATACGACCAAAATTATTAGCCCTCATTAAAGGTAAAACCGCTTTGGTCATCATTGCAGGGCCTACTAATAGTACATTGGTAATCAATTGCCATTTATCTGCTGGAAATTCTTCTAATTTAGACACATATTGAATGCCTGCATTATTTACTAATACATCGATTCGGTTATTAAATTCATCGGCATGAGCAATTACATTATCAATATCAGCTTGTACAGTGACATCCAGTTTGAACGCTAAGGCATCCCCTCCTGACTGGTTAATACCTTGAGCTACATCTTGAGCCACAGCTAAATTAATATCACTAATAAGGACTTTATAACCTTGATTAGCTAAGTCCTGTGCTATTCCTAAACCTATACCACTGACAGAACCTGTTACCAAAGCTGTTTTTTTCTGTGTCATATTTTCATTCCATTAATTAATTGATTGTTTATATTTTAACAGAATATAACGATAGCTTGCTAATGTTAACTAAACACGTCAATTTTATTTTTTTACTACACGTTTTTAACGTAAGCAAGCCATATATAATAGACCACAACAAAAACCCCTCGATATATAACAAAAAAGGATTACATATAACAAAAAGATACACTAGAAATACAAGGTCATTAATTGAGCAGCATCGAATACAAAAACAACTGAATTTATAATACATGCCAATTCAACAATTTAAGTCAAATAAAAACCGATATGACCTAAAAAAACAAAATTAAATTTCGCCCTCCCCCTACTAAAGTTTATTAGTTGAATGATTCAGCTTGATATATGATTATATTGAACAGTAAAACCTTTATAAATCTAAGGTTTTACTGTTCAATATAATCATCAAATACAACAAGGAATAGAATTATGGGACGTATTGCATTAGTAACAGGCGGAACACGTGGAATAGGCGAGTCTATTAGCGTTATGTTGAAAGAGAATGGTTATACTGTAATAGCGAACTATGCGGGTAATGATCAAGCAGCTCAAGAGTTTACAGAGCGAACAGGTATCCAAACATCAAAATTTGATGTCAGTGATTTCGACAGCGTAACTAAAAGTATTAATGATATAGAGTCGACAGTTGGACCTATCGAAATCCTTGTAAATAATGCCGGTATTACAAGAGACGGCACTATGCACAGAATGGACTTTGAAAAATGGAATAAAGTTATTCAAACTAATTTATCCTCTTGTTTCAATACCTGTCGCGCTGTTATTGAAGGCATGAGAGAACGCTCATTTGGGCGTATTGTTAATATAGGCTCTGTTAATGGTCAAGCTGGACAATATGGTCAAGTGAATTATGCAGCGGCTAAATCTGGTATCCATGGTTTTACCAAAGCACTAGCACAAGAAGGCGCAGCGAAAGGCATTACCGTAAATGCGATTGCACCAGGTTATGTTGCAACAGATATGGTTCGCGCTGTACCTGCAGATGTTTTAGCGAAAATTGTTAAAACAATACCGGTAGGACGTTTAGGCGAACCAGAAGATATTGCTCGTTCTGTATTGTTTTTAGTAGCTGATGAAGCAGGTTTTTGTACTGGTTCTACCTTATCTATTAATGGTGGTCAGCACATGTACTAAATATAAAAGTATCTCACGATAACTTTTATATTATTAACGTAGATGAGCGATCATCTACGTTTTTTATTTATTAGTAGGTAAATAGGGCTAGTTTTTCAGATTTATATTGGGGATCATGGATGCTTGAAAACAGCACCATAATGCTCAGAGACTGTCATATTCTCTACCATTAATTGTACTGTTCGTTTACCACGAAATTCATTAACATCTAATCGATAAGCTAAATGTACGTGCTTTGCTTGTGAATTTGGCCAAGCTTTAACATCAACATTGAAGGCGATGCCATCAAACACTTCCCCCTGTTTTTCTACTAGTATTTTAAGGTGTTTTTCACCAACAATACGCTGCTGCACTAAGGTAAATGTGTCATCAAATAAAGGCTCAGGGAAGTTTTGCCCCCAAGGTCCAGCCTCTCGTAATTGCTCTGCAAACGCCAGTGTTAAATTGCTAAGTGCCAATTCACCATCTGATAATATGATACTTTGTAAGTCTTCAGCTTTGAGCCACTTACCTGCCAAGTCATTAAACAAGGTTTGAAATTTTTCAAAGTTTTTCTGTTTAATTGACAAGCCAGCCGCCATGGCATGACCACCAAATTTGATAATAAGATCAGGATTTTGACTGCCAATATGTTCCAACAAGTCACGAATGTGTAAACCAGGAATTGAACGCGCTGAGCCTTTAATTTCTTGCTGCTCAATATTAACCGAGTCATCATCGCTACCTTTAGCAAAAACAATACAAGGACGATGGAATTTCTCTTTTAACCGTCCGGCAACAATACCAATAACACCTTGATGCCAGTCTTGTTGATATAAGGCGATTGCATTGGGTAAATTATCTACTGAAAAATCAAGCTGTTTAAATATGGTTTCAGCCTCAACCTGCATACCCTGCTCTATTTCGCGGCGCGCTTTATTTAAATCATCAAGGTCAGATGCCATCACACGAGCACTTGCTATATCAGGCGCTAATAAGCAATTAATACCATACGACATATCATCTAAACGCCCTGCAGCATTTATTCTTGGCCCTAAAGCAAAGCCGAAATCTGATGCGACTAAGCGTTGTTGATTTTTATTCGCTACTTCTATTAGTGCTTGAATGCCAGGACGAGTTTGACCCGCGCGAATACGTTTTAGGCCTTGGTCAACTAAAATACGATTATTCGCATCAAGTGACACCACATCGGCTACTGTGCCTAAGGCAACTAAATCAAGTAATTGCGCAATATTGGGTTCGTTAATGTTGTGATCAACAAAGTAGTTTTTGTCTCTCAGATAAGTTCTTAATGTTAACATCAGATAAAAAGCAACACCTACACCTGCAAGTGACTTGCTAGGAAATGAACAACCGACTTGGTTTGGATTAACAATGGCATCAGCCTTAGGTAATTCATGACCGGGTAAATGGTGATCCGTAACAATAACTTGTAAACCAAGCGCTTTAGCGCGATTAACGCCAGCAACACAGCTAATACCATTATCAACGGTTACTAACATTTGCGCGCCTTGCTTCGCAGCAACATCAACAATTTCAGGTGTTAAACCATAACCATATTCAAAACGATTTGGGACCAAAAAAGAATGATTAACACTACCCATTAAGGTTAAGGCAACCATCATCAGCGCGGTACTAGTCGCGCCATCCGCATCAAAGTCACCAACAATAATAATATTAGTGTTATTAATTAAGGCCGCATGTAATAGCTGGCAAGCATCATCCAAGCCTTTTAACGCGTCATCATGACTGTTTTTTTTTAAATTTAGCCCCTGTAAATTACTGACTTTAAGCTCAAGTTGCTGCGCAGATTCAACACCTCTGCTAGCATAAATTTGCCTGATACTCTCAGGAATAGTATGAGGTAAATGCTCTGTAGCCATTTTTTTACGGCGGATAATTTGTTTATTCATAGATAAGTATTTTTAAATGACTTAATTGGACACTACAGCGTCTTTAATAATTGCTCTAATTGAGCAGGCGGTTGATAACCTGGCACCATAGTACCCGTTGATAAAATAATAGCAGGGGTGCCGTTAACCCCCACTTGACGGCCAAAATCATACTGACCTTCAATGGGTTTATCACAGACACGATAACCAATGCCTTTACTGTTTTTAGCATCGGTCATGGCTATCTGGGGATCTTCGTTACACCATACCGAGCGTAAGTCTTTAAAGCCATCAGTATAATTACCAAGACGATCTTTAATACCTGAACGAGGATAAGCTAGATAACGAAAAGTGATGCCACGCACGTTATAATCATCCATTTGTTTATGCATTTTACGACAATAACCACACGTAATATCCGTAAAAACCGTCACGACATATTTCTCATCTTTCGCTTTATACACAATCATGTCATCTTTAAACTTTTCCACACCTTCAAGGCGCATTTTAGTTAAACTTTGTTCTGCTAGATCAGTTACCGCGTTGACTAAACTATAAGCCTTGCCTTGAATAAAGTAATTTCCATCATAGCTTGAGTAAAATAAGCCTTGATCTGTTATCAATAAAGCGATTCCTGGAACAGGCGTTTTTTCAACTTTAATAACCGTTAAGCCTAATTTAGCTTTAATTTTTGCTTTGAGGATATCAATGTTTAATTGGGTGAGATCTAATTCTGCTGATGTAACGATGGTATTGGGTACTGTTGAGTTCTTAGCAACAGCTGGCTCATTGATGGAGAAGAAAACACCCATTGCAGTAATGATAAAACTACTAACAATCAACACTTTTTTAAACATACTTTATTCCTAATTTTTTCCGTTAGCGACTATATACCCAAGCCATTTGAAGATACTCGTTTCAGGAAGCCTGAGCGACTCATAATCAAGAGGAGCGTGTATGTATCAAGATACTGACCGTTGTAATAACGATGAAATTACAATCGTTGCTTAAATTCTGCAACATTAAATTGAATTATACTAAATGATTTTGTTAAAATCTTAAGTAATTATGTACTTCCATTGTTTTTAGGCAAACTTTAATGAAAATTGGTTTATTCTACGGCTCTACCACTTGTTATACCGAAATCGCAGCTGAAAAAATTCAAGCAGTCATAGGAGGTAATCTAGTTGAACTGCACAATATAAAAGAGGTAGCGCTGGCTGGCTGCCTTGATTATGACTTTATTATTTTTGGTATCTCTACTTGGGATTATGGCCAAATACAAGAAGACTGGGAATCTGTTTGGCTAGATATTAATACATTAGACCTTAGCGACAAAACAGTTGCCTTGTATGGTATGGGTGATCAAATAGGTTACACCGATTGGTTTCAAGATGCACTGGGTATGTTACATGAACAGGTGATAGCACAAGGTGCACAACTGATTGGTTATTGGCCAAATAAGGGCTATGAATTTACTGCATCAAAAGCATTAACCGAAGATAATGATAATTTTGTTGGCTTATCACTTGATGAAGATAATCAATATGATCTCAGTGAAGATCGTATTGAACAGTGGTGTGAACAAATTTTAATTGAGTACAGTGAACGGTAAAATATTCAGTTGGGTGTTAATAGTTTCGAATTATTCATTTAGAGTTATAAGATAAAATAGTTACAGCGGTCTTTAAAACCACTATAATCGCCTCATCTGTAGAAAACTCCCAACTTAGTGAAATTCCCTTATGTTTGAGCAATTTGATCTCGACTCAGAATTATTAGCCAGTATTAACGAACTGGGCTATAAAAAACCAACATCTATTCAAGAACTGGTTATTCCCCAAGCCATGTTAGGGAAAGACATTCTTGCCTCTGCCCCAACAGGTACAGGTAAAACAGCCGCCTTTTTGTTGCCTATTGCTCAACACTTACTTGACTATCCTCGAACTCAACCGGGATTTCCCCGCGTATTAATATTAACACCAACGCGCGAGCTGGCGATTCAAATTGGCCAAGACAGCGAGCAAATAGCTAAGCTAACTAAAATTAAAACAGGTGTTATTACTGGCGGCGTAAATTACGGTAGCCATGATGATATTTTAAATAGCACTACCGATATATTAGTCGCCACACCAGGCCGTTTATTAGAATACATTGAAAATGAGCAATTTGACGCACGTGAAATTGAAATTTTAGTACTTGATGAAGCCGACCGCATGTTAGATATGGGCTTTAGTGAAGCTATTAATCGTATTGTAGGTGAAGCCCGTTGGCGTAAACAGACCATGCTATTTTCTGCCACATTAGAAGGCGCTGGAGTTATTCGTTTTGCTAAAGAGGTATTAACTGAGCCAGAGTTTTTAGAATCATCTCCGTCTAGAAAAGAAAAAGCCAAAATTCATCAGTGGTTACATCTTGCTGATAACTCAGAACATAAATTTAAGTTATTAGTCAATATATTGAAACAAGAAGGTGTAGAGCGCACAGTTGTTTTTGCTAATAAACGTGAAACGGTTCAATATTTATCAGGTAAATTATATAGTGAAGAATTACCGTGTGTTTGGCTTGAAGGAAAAATGCCACAAGACAAACGTAATAAATCAATTTCACGTTTTAAAAGTGGTGGAATAAAAATACTAGTCGCTACTGATGTTGCCGCTCGCGGTCTAGATATTGATGACATAACCCATGTCATCAATTTTGATTTACCACGTAAGGTTGATATTTATATTCACCGTATTGGTCGTACTGGCCGTGCTGGTTTAAAAGGTACTGCAATCTCATTAGCTGAAGCACATGACATGATGGTTGTTGGTAAAATAGAACGTTATCAAGACGAACGATTACAACGTCGTGTTATCGATGAATTACGACCAAAGCATAAAGAATCACGCGTAGCGAATAAAAAAGCCAAAGTAAAATTATCCACCGCACAAAAAAAAGCGAAAGTAAAAAAACAGTCAAAGAAAAAAGTAAAAAAATCAAAAGCTAAATAATAGTCGATTAAAATAACACTTATATACCCAAAACACCGCAAGATGTAATTTGCAGAATGACTTGGGTATAAAAGCCAACACTTTAAAATTGTTGGCTTTTTAATTAAATAACAATACCCCTAACGTACTCCTGCAGATTCTTTACGTCATACAACAGCTTACCTATGCACTTTACTCAGGAGTTTAAATAACATGATCTTCGTCTGCTCCCTTCGACTGCTTCGCGCTCAGGGCGAACGGTTTATGGTTTCACTTGAACACTCAACTCACCTAAACGGTACTAGTGAGAATTCCCCGTTCATCCTGAGCTCGTTTACCCTGAGCTTTTTTACCCTGAGCTTGTCGAAGGGTCGAAAGGTCAAGGGCCTAATAAGCTGAAATACTGCTGAAATGACATTCTTCTCAAGAAAAATTTTCCTGATTGCTCTACATAGGCTGTAAAATAATTAACATTATATCGATGTGTTATAACAATGGAATAATATACTAGCCAAATAAATCGCTTAATTTATCTTTTAGCTTATCCTTCACTTTATCTTGTAACTTTTTCTTTTGCTGCCTTACTACATCTGAATTTTTTAATTGCTCTAAAGCATTATCAGTATCAGCCAGTAACGCTTCAAAATTAACAAATTCAGCATTTTGCTGATTATTGAGTTGTAAACTTTCTGCTAATTTTTTATTTAATCCACTATTCACCTGTGTTTTAAATTCAATTAGCTTTTTCGCTATTTGCTTCTTAAGAGCCCCTTTCATCACTTTATCCAATGACGATGAGATACTCCATTTAGGTTCTTCAACTGCACCAACGACCTTTACATCTACAGTAAATTCGTCTGTCGCTTTAAAGGTATCGAGCAAAATATCAGCAAATTTACTGTCTGCTTTACCTTGATAGCTGGCCTTTGTTAATTCAAAGTGGTTCTTACTTTCGAGGTTGGTACTTTCAATACGGCTACTACCGATATTGTTATTGCCTCTATTGTTATCTTGATTAACAGTAAAGTTACCTGAGCCTGATAACCTGCCTTCAACAAGGGTTAGCGCTAGAGACTCAACGTCTGTTAACGGCAGGTTTTTCAATGCTAATTGTTTTATTAACCACTGCCCTTCTCCTGATAAATCACCACTTTTAGTTACTTCAAATTGGCTATCTATACTTACATCACCACCATCCGTTAAGTTAGTTGAACCAATATGCACTTTACTCGCTTTATTTCTATACCAATGCTGATGAGTTAGCTCTTTCGCGGTTATATTAAAATTGCCTTGTTCAAGCACTATAGACAATTTGGCCTGTTTAATTAAAAAGTCTGGTAAAGGCGAATACTCATCAAAATGAATAAAACGTCCTTGGTCACTTAATTGTGTTTGTGCCTCGTGATGGTCTGTATTATCACTATTAAGAAAAGGTGCTATAAGCAGATAAAGCTTTTTTGCTTTTTGATAATAACCACGAGCCTGTTCACCAAATAAAATATGGGCAAAATCTTCCGTGTTAACATTATCTAATTGGTATTTACTTTCTATAGCCTGCCAGTCTTGCTTAGGCGCATTTTTCAATGCGCTAAATTTTTTGACAAGACGTTGTTTAGAGTCTGAAAATTGTTTTTTCGCTTTTTTTACTATGGCTTTATCAGCATTAAATTCTTTTTTAACGTTCTCAAATTCCGTTTTTACTTTATTAAAATCAGCTAGATTTTTAACTTTCATTTTGCTGATATTTTTTATCTTGATTTTATAAGCCGCTAACGTTGCTTTACTTGGCAGTTTTTCTTTTAATGCGTTAAGTTTTAATTTTTCTGCATCGTAACTCGTTTGTAATTGCTCAGCAGCTTTTACCGTCAGTAAATTACTGTCATCAAGGATGGATTTAATATCAGGCAACTGTAAATCCATTGCGGGTAATAGGGATTCGTCTATTAGATGTTTTGATTCATCACTTTGCTTTTGACGATACACTTCACCAACACGGCTACGTTTAGTCATCAATTCAAGTTGTTCAACATCCAATTGTTCAATAATGGTTTTGCCTAAAAAATATTGCCAAAAATCGATACCGGCTTTACTTTGTTTAACACTAAACAGATTATGACTCGGCTGCTCAGCATCAGTTGCTTCTAAATTATTAATGGTTAACACCAATGGTGAATATTGTAGATCTACAGAGGCAACATTCACTTCAGCGCCAATCATAGTACCACCCACTTGCTCTATCGTTGATTTAACAATAGTTTCAGCAAACAGATAGAGTAAAACAACCACTAAAAACATTACCGCAAAGAAACTAATTAACCCACTAAAACGAACGTAATTTTTCATGCTGTTTGCTGAACCAATATTATTAGTACTCATAACACACCGCCTAATGAGCTACCTTGCCCTGAAAAGTCCAAATACAAACGATAAAACTTAGAAGCTTTAAGGGCTTTGACTACCCTAAATTTTTCAAAAAATGTCATGATATGTTGTCGATAATTTTTGATAAGGGTTTTGGAAATAAAATACAAAGGAATAGCGAAAAGGAAGCCCACAACGATCGCCCCCAAGGTATAAGTATTATGCCAGTGAGCGAGTTTAAACAGTGTTAATTGATAAAATATTGTAAACAAACCATTTAAGCTACTCGACGTAAGTAAATACTCACCTACACCAACAATCATAGGTGATAGTAAATAACTTAAGCCAGAAAAGAAGCCAACCGATAAAATAAAGCTACTCAAATGAACTCGGATAAACATCACAAAAAATAAAATAACGACATTATGTAATGTCAGTAATGGTGATAACCCAACGATAAAGCCTAGCACTATAGCTAAAGCAATTTGTCTAATAGAGCTTTCTGAATTAAGTGCTGAAAAAAGCTTGGCTAGTAATGTTAACATTTCAATTCCCTATGATTAATTTTCCGTGTTTATGGCGCCGTTCTCACTATACCCTTCAAGAAAAGGCAGCGATAAAGGCTATCTTTCATGACTAGATATTAATGACTTGTCACTCGCCCCCGTTATCATTCATTACTATTTATTTTACGAGTAAAAACCAATTCATTACCTTGGCTTAGATCACAGCTAAATTGATAACCCGCCAAATCAAAATCTTTGACTTGTTCAACATTACTTATCTGATTCTGAATAATATATCGAGCCATTAAACCACGTGCTTTTTTAGCAAAAAAACTGATTATCTTATATTGACCATTTTTCCAATCTTTAAATTGTGGGGTAATAATCGTCGCGTTTAAAGACTTTTTATTAACCGCTTTAAAATATTCATTTGAGGCTAAGTTAATCAGCACATCATCTCCTTGCTCAGCTAATGCTTGGTTCAACTCATTAGTAATAATGTCTCCCCAAAATTGATATAAATTAGCACCGCGAACATTATCGAGTTTTGTGCCCATTTCAAGACGATAAGCTTGCATTAAATCAAGTGGTTTTAGTAAACCATATAGACCCGATAAAATACGGAAATGTTGTTGAGAAAAATTAAAATCATCTTCACTAAAAGAGTTAGCATCTAACCCTGAATAGACATCACCATTAAAAGCCAACACTGCTTGACGGGCATTTTCAGGGGTAAAAGGTAATGACCATTCACCAAATCGTGCTGCATTTAGCCCTGCTAACTTATCGCTTAACGTCATTAATGAGGCAATTTGATCTGATGAAAGTTCAAGGCAGCGCTCAATCAGTATTTCACTATGAGCAAGTAAACTTGCTTGTGTGTTTTTTGTGGTTGCTAGAGGGGATTCAAAATCTAATTTTTTCGCAGGAGAAACGACAAGTAGCATAATATTTATCTATTCTTTATATGGGTTACATTTTATCACATCACTATATCATAGGATAAATACAATCATACCAATGAAATTAATTAATGGTTCAACTTCATTGCAACATAAGTACTACATCGATGTAGTACTTATGTTGCTTGAACAATAGCTGGCTATTGGAATTGAAAGCAACGGTGTTATTGGATCGTGAGACCATTTTAAAAGATCACTTAGTTAGCCTAACTGATATCATAGCGCATTATATTGTTAAACTTATCAGCACTGCGCTGCAAAAAATGATTATTTAAAAAAAATAGTAAATCTTAGTTAAAATGTCGTTTAAATACGTACTTTTAACTTTTTATGTAGTAGTATTTTATTAACTGAATTTATTCATTTTTATTTTTATTTTTCCAAAATTCTAGGTACTGCCATGAAAAACTTACTTTCTCAACTGGAACAATTAAAGCAAATGACCACTGTTGTTGCCGATACCGGCGACATTGAAGCAATTGCTAAATTTCAACCACAGGATGCCACAACTAACCCTTCTTTATTATTAAAAGCAGCTGCATTGCCGTTGTATCAAACGCTATTAATTGATGCTGTAACATGGGCAAAAGCGCAATCAACAGATACTGATCAGCAAATTATTGATGCGGCAGATAAGCTATCTGTGTTAATTGGACTAGAGATTTTAAACACGGTTCCTGGCCGTATTTCTACTGAAGTTGATGCACGTCTTTCATTTGACACGGAAGAATCAATAACTAAAGCACACAAATTAATCGCTATGTACAATGAAGCTGGCATTAGTAATGATCGTATTTTGATCAAACTAGCATCTACGTGGGAAGGTATTAAAGCCGCTGAAGTATTAGAAAAAGAAGGCATTAATTGTAACTTAACGTTATTGTTTAGTTTTGCTCAGGCAAGGGCCTGCGCTGAAGCGGGTACTTACCTTATTTCTCCTTTTGTTGGTCGTATTCTTGACTGGTTCAAAAAAGATACGGGTCGTAATCATTACCCTAGTGATGAAGATCCAGGCGTTGTCTCAGTAAAAAGCATTTACAACTATTACAAGAGCAACGGTTTTAACACGGTTGTAATGGGAGCTAGCTTTAGAAATATTGGTGAAATATTAGCATTAGCCGGCTGTGATAGACTAACTATTAGCCCACAATTAATGGATGAATTAGCAAAAAGTACTGACACTATTGAACAAAAACTTAAGGCTGGTAACGTTCAACCAAGCCAAGAAACCCCGTTGACAGAAGCGATGTTTCGTTGGCAAATGAATGATGATGCCATGGCGACAGAAAAACTCGCCGAAGGGATTAGAAACTTTGCTATTGACCAAGTTAAACTTGAAAAGCAATTATCTGAAATGCTGTAACAGCTAATTTCACTTAGTTCTTATGTTCTTCAGAAGTTCATGAGAAGCGTCATCTTCGAGGTGTTATGTCGAAGCAACATCTTATGCTTACTATTCATAGGCGCGTAAAATTAAATATCCAAGCTAATTTTTAGCTTGGATATTTCTCAACTAGCACTCAACTACAATAATTTTACGGCATAAACGCAAATACTCTTTTCTCTCGTTTAATACTATTAAAATAGATGATATTTAGAAAGAGGCGGTTGATTTGTGTTTTTCAAAAAACATATGAGACTCGTTAGAATATAACTTCGAAGATGTTTAAGTACCGAGATTTGATGTTTAATGAAAAATAAAGTATCCCTCTCAAAATTCAGTCTTGACAAAATTCAAACAAGCGTTTAACTTTCTAACCATCAGTATATATACAGTAGTGTCTAAATGCCCAAAACCCTTATCAATTTTGTCCATGCGAATGGCTTTCCGGCAGGAAGCTATCAAGCCTTATTTAATTATTTACCAAAAGAATATCAAGTAATTTCCCATGAAAAATATGGCCATAATACACAATACCCCGTAGAAAATAATTGGCAGCCTTTGGTTGATGAGCTCATAAATTTTGTTAAGCAACAACTACTCATCAATAATCAACAGCAAGTTATTAATGTTGGTCACTCTTTTGGTGGCGTTATAGCTTTTATTGCTGCTTGCCAACAGCCACAGTTATTTAAAGGTTTGATCATGTTAGATCCGCCTGTGCTAACGGGTAGCACTGCAATCGCAGTCAGGCTACTTAAAAAAACACGGTTAATCGATAAGTTTAGCCCCGCAGGTAAAGCCAAAGTTAGGCGCACACATTGGCCGCTAGGCACTGATATAGCTAAATTATTTGCCCATAGACAATTATTTAAAAATTTTGATAAACGATGTTTAGATGATTATATTAGTCATGGTGTTATTGAACGAAACAATCAATTAGAGTTAGTTTTTTCTGCACAAGTAGAAGCGGATATTTTTAGAAATTTAGCGGCAAACCTTTCTAGTTATAAAAATCAACTTAACGTACCTGCAAGTTTAATATATGCAGATAAAACGGATGTTTTTCCTCATGTTTATTTTAAAAAATTTGTTAAGTTAAATAAAAACATTAATCTTAAAGTAACCCAAGGTGGTCATATGTTTCCCCTTGAACGTCCCGAATACACAGCAAAACTTATCGCTGACACAATAGCGCAATTTGACAGTGTTTTGGTCTAGTCGTCATTTTACCAATTAAGTTCAGTGAAAACATTTTGCCATTGTTGATCAAACTCAGCTGTAATCGTGATTTTTTGCTTGGTTACAGGATGAATAAAGCATAAAGATTTGGCAATAAGCATCAAACGTTTAAAACCAAAATGCTCAATAAAAAATGGATTTTGTTTATTATCGCCATAATTAATATCGCCGAGAATAGGAAAACGTAAGTGCGCTAAATGCCGACGAATTTGATGGCGTCGCCCCGTAATTGGTAATAATTTAACTAAAGAATAGCGCACACTATCAAATTTACCCAAAGCGATAGGTAAACTTGCCTGTTTAATGACTTGATAATAGGTTTGTGCTGATTGCGGCGCTTTATCACGACTGACATTTTTATCGCCGAGTTTGTCTAACTTTTCTTTAAGAGAATAATCTATCAATTCAGCCTGCTCAGTAATGGGCAAGTGTCCTCGTACTAAAGCATAATATGTTTTGGTTAGCTCTATTTCACTATGTACTTCACTCACACCACCGCTAGCCGATTTAGTAGCAAAAGCTTCATTGAGCTTTTGGGCGACTTCCTTAGTTAAAGCAAACAATAATACGCCAGAGGTTGGTCGGTCTAATCGGTGCACTGGATAGATATATTTTCCAATTTGATCGCGTACCAGTTGCAAAGCAAAATATATTTCATCTTTATCCATAAAGCTTCGGTGAACAAACAAGCCTGCAGGTTTATCGATGGCAACTAAATATTCATCTTGATAAAGAATAGTGAGTACGGGTTTTTCGGTTATCACTTTTTCACTTGCTATCGTGTTGATAAAATCAGTCATTACACGTTTCTGCCCGAAAGTAAGCTATCAAGTTGACCAATAATATCAATAAGTCTATTCGCTTTATTACCGAGGACTTTAAAAGACTCTTCTGCCATAGGTAATAGTAAAATTTCACTTGGCAAAGGCTGGTTTTTTTCAATAATTAGATTCATACTTTCAATAAAAACAAACTGCAACCATTGTTCAAAAGTTAAAGTGTCATAATGAAAAGGCAATGTACTTGCCATTTCACATGGATTAGGTCGACGCTTTTGCCACAAAGTTACCGTCTTTAATTCTTGGCTTAATTGAATTAGTAATATTAATGTTTGCTGTGCTTTAGATAGTCTCATGTCATCTGAGTTAGGTTTATTTTGCTAGATGGCACTATTATCCTTATAATGGTAACTCAACACAATCCCCTATTTATTTTCCTACAAGGCTTCAACAGTTTAACGCACCTATGGATACTATCGATACTATCTCACAACTTTTACACACGTCAAATTCTCAGTTTCGTATTTATGATATAGGCCGAAAAATAGAGAAAATATCAAAAGAACACTTTGAAAAAATTGAATTAAACCAAATACCCTACCCTACACCATCACAAGGTCATGCCTGTATTGCCATTGTTTTTTGGCAGAATAAATCTCCTCAACCTTTTTTATGGTTATTAAAATTACCACTTGATGAGCAGGGTTTACTCAATCAAGGAGCAAGAAATCACTTTATTGCAATTATTGTTGAAGCGCTAGGTGAAGACTTAACCCAAAGTGTCGATAAAGAACAAGAAGAATTATTAAAAAATAATCCTTATTTATATACACCTGCACAATACAAATTAGCCGCGCTAAATAGCAAAATAAAGTTTGAATTAAAACAAGCACCAAGCGAATATTTATCACCCTTTGTCAGTTATATTACTGGAAATAATGGTTGGGATAATTGGCAAGCAGTTGGTGTACAAGGCATTACCGACTTTGCAGTACGCATAAGGGAAGAAACATCAAAAGAAAAAAATAGCCAACTTTTAGTTAACGCACTGCCACACCTTCCTAATGATGTACTATTACCACTGTGTGGTGCACTAGAGAATGAAATTTTGTCTGTCGACTTAATAGATGCATTATTAGATTTATTCAAAGAAAAACTTAGAGCTACTCCGCAAACCGATATTAACGTTCCGTTACAACAACATTTACTGCGTAGTTTAGCGAGTAATTCTCAACATGTGCATGTAAAAAAGTTAGTGTTTGAATTATTGCAGCAACAACATGTCTCAAGTGAACTATTGATCACCCTTTCAAGTCGTTGCTGGCTAGCACTTGCCAATAGAGAACAATTAATGGCATTTTTTGAGCACTTAGTTTCAGCAGATGATCAGCCGCTATTTAATAGTATTTTTAAAGACCTTGTATCAATACCAACCATTCGCCCCATTGTTTTTCAGTGTATGCGCGCCCCTGAGCGAAGTGATTCATTATCAAAAGCAATAGGACAATTATTTAATTAAGGTCAAAATCACCCATGGAAAATATTTATTATTTATTATTTGTTTGTTTGATTTTTTGGTATTTTATTTACTTGAGAAAAGTATCTGAAGCCGCACGCGTACACGCTAAAAAATACTGTGAACAAAGTCAGTTACAATTTATCGCTATCGCTAGACAGTCAAGCCGATTAACCTTAAACAAAAAACACGGTTTAGTGTGGCTGAGCTTATTCGATGTTGAGTTTAGTGGTGACGGCGAGTCTAGCAACAATGCTATTTTAAGTTTGTATGGTTTAAAATTAGGTAGTGTTGATGTTCCCCCCTATCGCGTACATTAACTATATAGTTACATATAAGAACTTGAATCAGACAACATGAAGATAATATGTGGTGAATAACGGCTTATTATCTGAATTTTTACTTTTAATCTATTTTCCTAGGGAGGCACAGTGCAGTTATTAAAGTCACTTTTTTGTTTGCAAGGGGTTGATAATAGAACCCGTTTTTTTGCTATTTGTAGTGCCGTTTATGTGCTTTTTATCATGATAACATCTGCTTTCACTGGTAAAGCGTTTATTTCTATTACAATATTAGCACTCTTTACTCCAATACTTACTTTTACTAGCTTACGCAGACTAAAAGATGCGAAACTCAATAAAAAATGGCTGTTTTTACCTAATCTACTCTTTGTCCTAACCGCCTTAATAATTATATTTTCAGAGCGAAACAGCAGTTATTACTTACTTATTATTTCTGCCCTCTGCTTAGCGGTATTATTAACTTACCCAAGTGTTAGCAACAACAAAACAGAGCCTCTACATTATGTGCTTGGCTATTTTGGTCCTGTTGATATGACCGAATATCAGCAAGTCACACACCAAGGAAAACAAGCAAAATACCGTATTGAGCCAACCTTAGTGGGCGATAAGTCAATAAACCTTAATAGCAATGAACAAGCGGTGTTGCGAACACACAAAACAACATCCCCGTATGATAAGAATGAGCACAAAATAGGTCTAGGGGAAATAATTCGTTTAAAGCTAGTAAATAATAGAACGTTACAACTTGCCATAGGAATAATATTATTCAGTGTTTTTATATCTTGGTTTATGGAATATTTATCGAACAATGAGCAATCACAAACAATAACAGAGTCGGGTAAGTTAATTGAGATCACTCAAAACATTATTGAGCGAAAACACCCATTGGCTATGCCTGATAATTTTTCACTCTTTTTATCTCCACACCAAGGCATTATCATTAACTGGCAAGCGGATGAAGTAAGCACTCCTTTATTATGGTCGCAATACAAAGCCCAAGGAGAAGAGAGTTGCCAACAGATTAGCTTTAATAAAGGTAATCCTATTCGAACTTTAACGGTACAAATAGAAAAAAACACAACTGTGGGTAGTGGCATTTACAATAATTACTTTGCTAGCTTCTCACCGCTTGATAGTAAAGCCCTAATTCAAGCACTAGCATTTCGTGGTAGCTTTTCTTTATGTGGGTATGATTTTTCACTAAAAGGCAGCCAGGCGGCTTTAGGGAAGCATAAACAGTATGCTGACTGGGTAGAATATTAGCACCTTAGTAGCGTAGATCTTATTTTCGCGAGTATACCTCTTGGTTTGGCTTAAGTAGAGACAGCATTAACTTAGGACAAAAAAAAGCTGTGAATAATAATCACAGCTTTTAAATGAAATGGATGGGTTTAAATGTCTATCCTAAATTCATCTCTTGTACTTTTTCATGGGCAATTTCTGGGGCTGTACTTATTGGCTTATCATGTAAATTTGCTTTTAATTGGCCCTTACGGTGTTTCAGTGCCGCATCAAGTTTTTTAGCTGCGCTAGCAATAGCTGGAAACATAACACTATCAGAACCTTTAGCTGATATTCGTCCACCTTCATAATTGGTAGTCAGTTCAACTTGATGCTCGTGATGTTCTTTTGAAATAATAACGTCTAAGGCGATTAACGTTGGAAAGTGATTAGCTATTTTAGAAAATTTTTCCTCAATATGTTCTCTAATTGAGTCCGAAACTTCTACGTGGTGACCAGAAAGATTTATTTTCATAGGTATTCCTTTTAACAATTATTTTAAGCAATTACGATGAGCTAAAAATGAGAGTATTTCGATCAAATACTCACGGCCCTAATAAATAGCTGAGGGTAGAAAAATAAAAAACAAGCTTTTAGGGCTTTTTTTTACATCAGACTTTAAAATAGCTTAAAACAAAGGAAAAAACTATTGATATACGTCAATAAATACTGAAAGAAGAAGAAAGTAACTAAAAAATCAGCTGCATGATAACTAAAGCAAATATTCCCGCAAGTACATCATCAAACATAATACCTAAACCCCCGGTCATGTTTTTATCAATAAAAGAAATAGGCCAAGGCTTTAAAATGTCAAATATTCTAAAAAGTATAAAACCCACTAGAATCGATTGCCAACTAACAGGCACCATAAACATCGTAATAAAAAAGCCAACAAATTCGTCCCATACAATAGCAGGATGATCGTGAACACCCACATCATCTGCAGTTTTACCGCAAATATAAATACCCGCAAAACCCATAACGATCACAGCAATGGCATAAGGCAATGGCGTTGGCATTAACATTGTTAATAATAAGAAAACAGGAATAGCCGCTAACGTACCAAATGTACCCGGCGCTTTAGGTGCTAGACCGCTACCAAACCCTAAGGCTAAAAATTGCACAGGTTGTGTTAAATCAAAAGCAGGTTTAGTCTCGGTATATTTCATAAGTTAGGGTAAAAACACTTAGGTTATTTTTTAGAAAAATGTTCAAAACTGGCACTCTTAATTGGCACCGGTTTATTATTTAACGTGGTTGAAATGATTTTTGATGCATTTATTTGACCTATACATGTCACAGGCGTACCCACATGAGATAACGCTGTTTCCATACCCACCTTGTTATCATCAGACACCGTAAATAATAACTCGTAATCATCTCCACCACTAAGGGCAAGATTAACTGCATCATCAAATAATAAGGTTTCATGCATAATGTCGGATAATGGAATCGCATTAAGAACAACATTAGCACCCACATTAGATGCTTGGCAGATATGTCCTAAATCAGCAAGTAAGCCATCTGAAAGATCAATCGCGGAAGTCGCATATTCGCGTAATGTTTGACCGGCTAAAACACGAGGCTTAGGGTAATCTAACTTAGCTTGTATTTTTTCAACCCAATCACGATTAACACTAACTTGCTTATTATAATGTTGCAACGCCAAGGCAGCGTCACCTAAGTCACCCGTAACATAAAGCCAATCACCCGCTTTCGCACCTGAACGAGATAAATATTTTCCTTTAGGTGTTAACCCTTGCGCTGTGATGGTAATACTTAATGGGCCTTGTGTGGTGTCACCACCAATAAGCTGTACATTATAATATTCACATAATTCAAACACGCCTGAACTGAATTCAGCAAGCCAACTTTCATTTACTTCGGGTAAAGTAATAGCAAGAGACAACCAGCTAGGTTTAGCTCCCATGGCTGCTATATCTGACAGGTTAACAGCTACTGCTTTGTGACCAATAGCCCTAGGTGAAGTTTCTAAAGGAAAATGAACTCCAGCCACTAACGTGTCTGTTGTCACTACAATATCTTGGTTTTCTGTACTAGCAACAACAGCACAATCATCACCTATACCGAGTAAAACATCTTTTCTTTTAACTGCTTGCTGGGTAAAAAAGTGCTTTATCAGCTCAAATTCTTTCATATACTGCCAATATGCTGATATTAATCTTGAGGACGAATTAATTTAACGGCTTTATCTAACACACCATTAACAAACTTATGGCTATCATCAGCTGCAAATAACTTGGCTAATTCGATTGCCTCGTTGATGACCACTCGATAAGGCACATCTTGGCAATCTCTCAATTCAAAAACAGCCACACGTAAAATAGCTTTTTCAACATGATCAATATCATCAAGCGGACGATCAACATACGGAGAAATAGCAAGGTCTAACTCTTTTACATTACTCGTAACACCACGAAGTAATTGCTGAAAGTATTCTATATCAAATCGACGTTTACTATTATCTGCTATAAAGTTAACTTCAATATCGTTAACTGAATTTTGACTCATTTGCCATGAAAATACCGCTTGAAATGCGAGTTCACGTGCTTTTCTTCTAGGTGAAGGTTTCACAATAAATATCCTACAGTTGAGCTAAAACGTTAACCATTTCTAAAGCACCAAGAGCCGCTTCAGCGCCTTTATTACCCGCTTTAGTTCCCGCACGTTCAATAGCTTGTTCTATCGAATCGGTGGTAATCACACCAAAAGAAACCGGAATTTCTGATTCCAAACACACCTGTGCTAAACCTTTATTACACTCACCTGCAACGAAATCAAAATGAGGAGTGCCGCCTCTAATAACAGCGCCAATAGCAATAATGGCGTCATACTGACCTTTTGCTGCAACTTTTTTTGCAGCTAATGGCAGCTCATAAGCGCCCGGAACACGCACAATAGTAATGTCATCATCAGCAACACTACCGTGACGCTTAAGTGCATCAACAGCACCGTCTAATAAACTATCAACAATAAAGTGATTAAAACGTGACACAACAATAGCAAATTTCTTGCCTTTTGCCTCAAATGAACCTTCAATGATATTCATCTAAATACTTCCAAAATAGTGATGTCAAAGAGTAAATTTGACATGAGTAAAAATTTGACGCAATTCTAGCAAATTGCGCTTAACTTCGGTACATCTTTATCAACTTTACTTGAATATAGTCAACTACATTAATCAATATCATCAAATTCTTCTAAGAAAGCATCTATTTCAGCCTCTTCCTCTTCATCAATAATGATAGGTGGATTACCATCATATAAACGATGGTTCATATTCTGAAAATAAGCATTTTTAATAAACTCATAAGAATCTGTAGATTCATGAACTAACTGTTCTTGATCACGAATCGACGCTCGTTTTTCTAAACCAAGTATACTTAAACGAACCACATTGGGCCAAAAATCAATAATAGCTAAGGGCCAATATAAACCATCAACATAATCGCCCACTTCTTCTCTAACTGAGCTAGGTCCTAATGCCGGTATAACAAGATAGGGTCCATCACCAACACCATAACTACCCAACACTTCACCAAACTCCTCCTGGTCACCAGACCAGCCAAAGTCACTCGCAGGATCATAAAAACCCAACAAACCTACCGTTGAATTTAAAAAAAATCGACCCGTACTTTTTCCTGCATCAGTAAACTTTAACTGAAAAAAGTTATTAATAGCACTTGACGGCTCATTTAAATTAAGTGCCATATTGTATAAGCCAGTCCGTAAAAATGGTGGTGTGTAAGTGGTATATAATTCAGATGCGGGTTTAGCAACATATTTATCGACATAATCCCAAGTAAAAGTCCAGAAAGGCCTATTAATCATTTCTAGTGGATCTTTAGAATCATTAATATCTTCATCCGTAGGGATTGCAGAACAAGAAGATACTAACATAACAGACAATAATACAAGTGTTCGGAAACATTGAAATAAAGATAAATTCACAGAGCCTAATTCCTTGCTATGACGTTCTTAAAAAATAAAGTTCTTAAAAAATTTAGCCTAACATAAATTCAATCAGATAAGTTGTCAATGGAAAACTAAAAGGGCGTTATCTTTGAATAAAAAGAGACGAATATTTCAACCTCTGCTTATAGATAATTGACACTTAATCACCATCTCATTAATAGCCTCCCCTTTTTACCACTTTTATTATGCGAGTATAACGTTTAGTAAAAGTACTACTACAACCACCATTGATAATGGTTTATTCGATAACGTTCAAAGAATAAAACTTAACTTTATCGATTTAAAACAATATAATACTCATATCCTAATCAAGCATTCATACTTGTTTAGTTTCTATGCCCTTGTAGCTCAGCAGGATAGAGCAAGCGCCTCCTAAGCGCTAGGTCGGAAGTTCGAATCTTCTCAAGGGTGCCATCTCCCCCTTCACAGCCCTTGTAACTCACTGATAAATAAATACAAACCTTCACAGGCTATTTAGCCTGGTGTTAGAATAGTAGGTGTTTTATGCGAGTTCATAGTTATCCAAGATACACATATAAAAAAGGCAATATTTATTACTTTGGTAGATTAGTGCCATCAGATTTAGCCCATCACTATACAAAGAAGCGACTTGTTTGCTCTCTCAAAACGTCCTCATACTCTGAGGCAAAGCGTGAGTTGCCTTTATTCTGGTGGGAAATTCTGCTTTTGGTGTAAAACTCGCATTATTCTAATCGTATCACCATCGACCCAATAAGAAACACTCATTGATATTTCTCGAATGATTAACACTCTTCCACGAAAAATGTCTCTTTTTACACCCATGAGTGGGTGTTCTAGTAAGTTTTCAACTTTAGCTTCAATAGTTTGATCAGTTTTTTCTGCTGCACTTGGATTAAAATCAAAAAGAAATTCAAATATTTTTTCACGATCATTTAATGATTCTTCTTCCCAAAAGATCATGATTTGTCTCTATTACGGATTTTCTGTTTTCTTGCTTCCATTAATGTTTTTGCTTCATCATGCACAATAAAATTAGCTTTTCCGTTATCAAACTTGTCAAATGCTGCATTTATTTGTTCCGATAACCATGCATCATGGCTTATAGTTTTTCTCTGTTCTTCTGCTAAACCTTCTGCAAGTTCTCGGCATGCGTCGCTAAGAGTACGGCCTTGGCTTTCGGCCATTTGTTGCGCCAAACGTTTCGTTTCTTCATCAACTCTAAATTGAATGCGAGTGTCCATAATAAGTTACCTTAAATTAGTGTTGTACTCACAAATGTTAGCACTGCAATTAATCCTAGGCAACTAACAAGTTGCTTAAACGGACAAAAAACAGTTGGCTTCCCTCACTTCGTTCGTTATTGTAGCCAAACTATTTTTAGCCGCTTAGCAAAGCGTTAGCCGTATAAGTTGTAACTCCAATAGGGTGTGATACTATAGTGATACTTTATCCTGCAATAAATAGGAAGCATTATGAAAGTCGAATTGGTTACAACACTTAAGCGACAAGCTACGAAAATATTGGCAGATCTTCATTCGTCCAAAGAACCAGTTTTAATTACGGAGCATGGACAACCTTCAGCATACCTGGTTGATGTTGATGATTATGAATTCATGCAACAAAGAATGGCAATACTTGAAGCTGTAGCTCGAGGAGAACAGGCCATTAGAAATGGCAATGTTTATTCCAATGTGGAAGCTAAAGAGAAAATGAATAAATGGCTGAAGTAATATGGACAGCTCCAGCTCTTAATGATTTAAACGAGATTGCAGAATACATCGCGTTAAGTCATTTATTGGCTGCTAAAAATATTGTACAACAAGTTTTTGATAAAGTAAGTCGACTTGAGGTTCATCCTGAGTCGGGAAAAAAACCAGTCGAATTACAAAATTTAAATTATAAAGAAGTTATTGTTAATCCTTGTAGGATTTTCTATAAAGTGGATAAAAATAAGGTTTATATTTTACATGTAATGCGACAAGAACGAGATCTTAGAAAGTTTCTTTTAAATGGTTAATAAACGGCTAACAAGTTACTCAATAGGACAAATAACAGTTGGCCATTTGCTCGTGCCTCGCCATTTTAGGCCAACAATTTCCCGCTTATTGCGGGCGTTAGCCTGAATTGAGGATTCTATGAAATTATTTACCTTTTTGCTTGTGACTTTGATTTCATTTTCTAGTGTATGTGATGAAATCAAAGAAGAGATTGACGTAAACCTTAAATTATTAAATTGTCTCGATGACAAAATCCCAAATAGCAGCATCGAAGATCCAGAAGATAGGGATGCAAAGTCATTATTTCTGCTTCCTAGTATCATTGAAAATACAATGGAAAATGATTCAAGTCATGCATCAAAAAAACTGTTTGCACTCACTATGAAATATTGTGAGAATGAAATACTATCTTTTAAAGAGTATTTTGAGAAATAAGACAGAGCACTATATTTAGGCAAAAAAAACGCGCTTACTTGTTGCCAAGAAGCGCGTAAAAAACATGAAACACAAAGGGAATAACATAACTATTAAGTAAGAGTCTGATTTATTAAATAGGTTCAATTAAATTATGTTTTTTAATGATAATATTCCGCGCCACCTTTTATTTACCCACCAAAACAAACAAAGATCCCATAAAAATAAACTTAAAATAACGAAATGGCTATCTGCAACCCAAAAACCGATACATTTAATGATTTGTGAAGTTAGCAAACCCTATTTAACAACAAGACAAATAAAATAATAATTATCCTTATAGCTCATGCTAATCGACTCTAATGGTGAATACGCCATCGTTAAATATGACCTTCATAGCTAATTGTTTAATAAATTAAATTCAGATAAAAACCCATGTATTAGATAATGATGAACAATAGACAAGTACTGTAGTTCATGTTTAAAGAGCGAGGATTGAACCATGGGAGAATTTTAAAAGGGTAACTCATTTTAGGCTAAAGGTCGCCCAAAGACATTTGAGAGTAAATTAACTATCACAAGAGAACATCTACTTTCTATTACTCAATAGTTATCTTTATTATCATAACGGTCAACCCTGCAAAGAAAAAAGTCGCCTTCTCTATTTAGAGTCGGCGACTTGAAATTCCAGTTATAAATAATAGTGAAATTATTAGTTTGATTCTACTGTTTTTACTTCCATGTCATCAGCTATTGATGTGCTACTCAATATCGCGGAAAAGGTCATTATTACTACTGCAACAACAACCGTCGTCAGCTTTAATCCTCTAGAGGATGACTTACGCATTGTATTTACCTAATTATTTTTATTTTTATTCCGTTGCATTTTATGGTTTATTATCCCTTTTATTAATTTTTTACCCATTAAGCATAACAATGAAGCTATAGTCGATGGATACGCAACCTGTATAAAAAATAAACCATTTAGATTGTTAATTCAAGTAAATAGTTTATTTATCGTGCATTTCATCAAAAATATGCTATGGATACGCCTGTTGCTGTTCATTTAATTAATGCTAAAACACCTATTCCCAAATTAACAACGTGTTTAAAATATTATTTTTATCAACGATTTAATGATCATAATTAGTAAAAAAATAATGCGGTAGTGTTAATTTTTTACAACTTACCGCCAACAATATAGAAGCGTCGATCTCTTATTTTCATCATAACATTCACCTTATCGCATTATCCTCACCGCTACATATCAAAAAATATAAAAAATAATGCGAATTAATTTGCGCTATACCCTGTGGTAGTAGAAAATACGCGCAATTAAATATTATAAACCATTACCACTACAAAACAGATCTGGAGCTAATATGTCGTCGCGTCAAGAACTAGCGAATGCAATTCGTGTTTTAAGCATGGATGCAGTACAAAAAGCAAAATCAGGACACCCTGGTGCCCCCATGGGAATGGCGGATATCGCTGAAGTTTTATGGCGTGATTTTTTAAAGCATAATCCAAGTGATCCAAACTGGGCTGATCGTGACCGTTTTATACTCTCTAATGGCCATGGTTCAATGCTAATTTACTCTCTATTGCATTTAACAGGTTATGACTTATCTATAGACGACTTAAAAAACTTTCGTCAATTACATTCTAAAACGCCAGGTCATCCAGAATATGGATATACACCGGGTGTTGAGACAACAACAGGTCCACTTGGCGCGGGTATTTCAAACGCGGTAGGTATGGCAATTGCTGAAAGAACTTTAGCCGCACAATTTAACCGCGAAAACCATGATATTGTTGATCACTTTACCTATTGTTTCTTAGGTGATGGTTGTTTAATGGAAGGTATCTCTCATGAATCCTGTTCATTAGCTGGTACATTAGGTTTAGGCAAACTCATCACTTTCTGGGATGACAATGGCATCTCTATTGATGGTCATGTTGAAGGCTGGTTTACTGATAACACCCCACAACGTTTTGAAGCATATGGGTGGCATGTAATTAGTGTTGATGGTCATGACTCTGCCGCTATTGCTGCTGCTATTGTGGAAGCAAAATCAGTAACCGATAAGCCAAGCATGATTTGCTGTAAAACGGTGATTGGTTTTGGCTCTCCTAATAAATCTGGCACACATCATTGTCATGGTGCACCACTAGGTGATGATGAAATTGCGGCTACACGTGACTTTTTAAACTGGCCTCATGCACCATTTGAAGTACCTGAAGATGTTTATGCCCAATGGGACCAAAAAGAAAAAGGTGCTGCTGGCCAAGTAAGCTGGAATGAAAAATTCAGTGCTTATCAAGCCGCTTATCCTGAGCTTTCAGCTGAGTTTGAACGCCGTGTTGTTAACGGTGAATTACCACAAGACTTTGAAGATAAAGCCAATGCTTTTATCCAAGAATGTCATGAAACTAGCGCAAACATCGCCTCGCGTAAAGCCTCACAAAATACCATTGAAGCCTTCGGTAAAGTATTACCTGAAATGCTAGGTGGCTCTGCCGATTTAGCGGGTTCAAACTTAACGCTTTGGTCTGGTTCAAAAGGTATCGAAACGGACGCTGCTGGTAACTACATTTTCTACGGTGTGCGTGAATTTGGCATGAGCGGTATTATGAATGGTATTTCGCTTCATGGTGGTTTCATTAACTACGGCGCAACGTTCATGATGTTTATGGAATATGCCCGCAATGCCGTGCGTATGTCAGCATTGATGGGTATTCAAAATATTTTTGTTTATACTCATGACTCTATTGGTCAAGGTGAAGATGGCCCTACTCATCAACCTATTGAGCAATTAACAAACTTAAGAACAACACCAAATCTAACAACATGGCGCCCTTGTGACGCAACAGAATCAGCCGTTGCTTGGAAAGCTGCAGTGCAAAGTCAAAAAGCCCCTTCCGCATTGATTTTCTCTCGTCAAGGTCTTCCTGCAATGAAGCGTAACCAAACACAAGTGAGTGATATTGCTAAAGGTGGTTACATTTTACAAGATTGCGATGGCACACCAGATGTTATTTTAATTGCAACTGGCTCTGAAGTTGGTTTGGCGGTTGATTCAGCTAAAGCACTTACTGAACAGGGTAAAAATATACGTGTAGTGTCAATGCCATCTACTAATGTATTTGATACTCAAAGCAGTGAATACAAAGCCTCTGTATTACCAGCAAATGTCATCAAACGTGTTGCTATTGAAGCTGCACACGTTGATTTTTGGGCTAAGTACGTTGGCTTAAATGGTGCTGTTGTTGGTATGACTACCTTTGGTGAATCTGCGCCGGGTAACGTATTACTTGAGCACTTTGGCTTTACTGTGGACAATGTCGTTAACACGGTTAACCAGTTGTAAGTTTACAATGATAAGCGGCAAGAAGGTAAACGACTTGCCGCTTATCACCTACACGAAATAAAACTATGATAAACATTGCCATTAACGGCTTTGGCCGTATTGGTCGTAGCATTGTTAGAGCCCTTTATGAAAGCGGCCAAACAGAAAAATTCAATATAGTTGCTATTAACGATTTAGCGCCAGCAACTGGTATTGTACATCTATTAAAATATGATACCACCCATGGTCGCTTTGCTTTTAAAGTCGAACAAAAAGGTGAACACTTATCTATATTCACGGATCACTCTGCACAGCATCAAAATGATATTGCTTTATATCATTTCGACCAGTTAGAACAATTACCGTGGAAAGAACACAACGTTGATATAGTCCTTGATTGTACTGGAAATTTTGGCAGCAAAGCCGATGGTTTAGCACATATAAAACAGGGTGCTAAAAAAGTATTGTTTTCACACCCTTGCACACACGATATTGATGCCACTATTATTTATGGTATTAATCATCAACAGCTCAACAGTGATGACTGTGTGGTTTCTAATGGCTCATGTACTACTAATTGTATTGTGCCCGTAATTAAGGTATTAGATGATGCTTTTGGCATTGAAAGTGGCACTATAACCACCATTCATTCGTCAATGCATGATCAGCAAGTTATTGATGCTTACCACCCAGATTTACGCCGTGCACGTGCCGCAAGTCATTCCATCATTCCAGTGGATACTAAATTAGCATTAGGCATAGAAAGAATCCTCCCCAAATTTAAAGGTCGATTTGAAGCCATAGCGGTACGTGTTCCTACCCTCAATGTTACTGCGATGGATTTAAGTGTTACGGTTGAAAAAAATGTCACCATTGATGAAATAAACCAAGTAATCAAGCGTGCTCAAGCAACATCGCTAGATGATAAGGGTTTACAGGACATATTAGCTTACACTGAAGAGCCCCTCGTTTCTGTGGATTTTAATCATGATCCACACTCTTGTATTGTTGATGGTAATCAAACACGTGTCAGCCATAAACGGTTAATAAAAATGCTAGTATGGTGTGATAACGAGTGGGGGTTTGCTAACAGAATGTTAGATACCGCTGCGCAGATGTCGCAATAAAACACAAAAGCAACTTACTTTAATTTTCCATTATAATCGTAAACAAGGCACTTTCACTCACCATAAAAATCCCCCTTAAGTTTGACTTGATAATCTGCATTTATTGTAAATAAAAATGGCACAATTTTAATGAACGCTACGTTTGTTAAAACCTTTCAACTTCGTACCGAAAATATGTCTTAACTATTTTACCTCACCTACTAGCTTACAGTGAATAGTTTACCTTTAAGGCTGTTAATTTTCGCTGAGCGGTATATAACTAAATAGGGGGGACTATTAGTTTGATTGGTATCAATAGTTTGATTGTTAAAATTAGTTTAGATTGCTCAGTAGGAAGCATTTTTTTATACTATGCGCCCTATATTTCTTGGTTCATTAAAATTGATCCTTCGTTAAAGATGCTGAATTTATGTTTAAACCTGAATTACTTTCTCCTGCTGGTAGCCTTAAAAATATGCGTTACGCATTTGCTTATGGCGCAGATGCTGTTTATGCCGGACAACCTCGTTATTCACTTCGAGTTAGAAATAACGAATTTTCTTTAGAGAATATAAAAATAGGCATAGATGAGGCTCACGCTTTAGGGAAAAAATTCTACTTAGTTAACAATATTGCTCCTCATAACGGTAAATTAAAGACCTTTTTAAAAGACATTACTCCTATTATAGCGATGAAACCTGATGCATTGATCATGTCAGATCCTGGTTTGATCATGATGGTTCGTGAAAATTTCCCTGAAATGGCTATTCACTTATCTGTACAAGCAAATGCAGTTAACTGGGCTACGGTTAAATTTTGGCAACAACAAGGGGTTGAACGTGTCATTTTGTCTAGAGAATTATCACTTGATGAAATTGAAGACATACGTTTTCATTGTCCAGAAATGGAGCTTGAAGTATTTGTTCATGGCGCCTTATGTATGGCCTATTCTGGACGGTGCTTATTATCAGGTTATATTAATAAACGCGATCCAAACCAAGGCACATGTACCAATTCATGCCGTTGGAAATATGATACCCACGAAGCGAAAGAAACAGAAACCGGTGATATTATTACAGTGTCCCCCACCAATAAATCACCTGAGATTTATTTACCTGAAGAAAAGCCAAAGCCTATTGATGATGTGATTTTATTACAAGAGCAAGGCCGTCCTGGTGAGTATATGCCAGCGTTTGAAGATGAACATGGTACTTACATTATGAACTCAAAAGATTTACGCGCCGTTGAGCACGTTGACCGCCTAATTAAAATGGGTGTGCATTCACTAAAAATTGAAGGAAGAACTAAATCTTTTTACTATTGTGCTAGAACGGCACAGGTTTATCGACAAGCCATGAATGATGCCATTGAAAACAAAGCATTTAACCCTCTTTTAAACACAGATTTAGAACATTTAGCACATCGCGGTTATACCGAGGGTTTTTTAAAGCGTCATCGCCCTTCTGATACACAAAACTATGATTATGGTTATTCTAAAAGCGACTCTCAACAATTTGTTGGTGAAGTATTAGGTCGAAATGAAGAGTCAGGATTGGTTGAAATTGATGTCAAAAACAAATTCCTTGTAGGCGATACATTAGAATTAATGACGCCAAATGGCAATATTAGCTTTACCTTAGAAAATATGATCCATTGTAAAACAGGCGAAAACATCACTGATGCCAAAGGATCAGGTCATAAAGTTGCCATTGAACTGGATACCAATTTAGATTTAGCGTTTGGTATTATTATGCGTTATTTAACCGAGGGCGGCACCACTCGTCATCCCTTTACGCAAAACCAAGTAGATAAATAGGGTTACGTTCTTATGGCTTTGTTTATTGAAGACAGCTGCATCAACTGCGATATGTGCGATCCTGAATGCCCCAACGAGGCAATCACGTTAGGTGAGCACATCTACGAAATAAATGCCGATAAATGCACTGAATGTATTGGCCATTATGACAAACCCACCTGTGTAAGCGTTTGTCCTATTGATTGTGTAAAACCTGATCCCAACCATATAGAAGATAAAGATAGCTTACTCGCTAAATTTTTAGAAATGCACGGCTAACGGTGACATACGACAAGAAATTTTTGTTCACTGGGAGTATTGCTTAATTCTTTCCACATTTGTTTACACAACCCTAACTATCACCTCCACTCTAGTTACTTGTTTCTTATATATAATATCAATAACCACCTATATTTCAGGTCTGTTTACTATGTAAAGAATATATTCCAAATTTTTTTAAGTATATTCATTGTAATTTTGACTCTAGATAACAAAAGAGACTAAATTTAGCCCAATCAGTACTACTTAAGCTACGTTCAATAACAATAATCACGCTTAGTTTTAACCAATGCTCATCTGTAAGTATTGTTCGGTGCATGGTGTTCTCGACTTTCTGTTTTGGCGAAATAATCATACAAGATAGTCTTTTTAGATAAAATATACTCACAACAGATCCTAAATATTAGAAAATAAATCTAGTGTTTACGAAGGAATAATAAAAAATGCAAAATATCACCTGTTCAGACGCCATTATCCAAATCCTGATTAAAAATGGTGTGGATACTATTTTCGGTATTCCCGGCGCACAAACCTATACTTTTTTCGACGCGTTACACAAACATCAGGATAAAATAAAAACCTATGTCAGTCGCCATGAGCAAGGCTCTGCTTATGCCGCCTATGGCTATGCAAAATCCACAGGTAAAGTCGCCGCTTACTGTGTAGTGCCTGGTCCTGGCGTACTAAATACAACAGCAGCACTTTGTACAGCCCATAATGCTCCCGTACTCTGCATTACCGGACAAGTACCCAGTGAATTTTTAGGGGTTGGTCATGGCATGCTACACGAGCTTCCTGATCAACTTAACACCCTGCGTACGCTGACTAAGTGGGCAGCCCGTATAAATCATACCGCTGAAGCCCCCGCTATAGTAGAAGAGGCTTTTAAAAACCTAACTAGCGGTCGTATACAACCCGTCGCTCTAGAAGTGCCAATGGATGTTCTCGGTAACAAAGCTATGGTGGATATGAATTTTCCTCGTATCCCAGGCGCTATTATCGAACCCCGTGCAGATCATATCAGCCAAGCAGCTGATATGATCCGTAAAGCCAAAAATCCTATGATTTATGTAGGCAGCGGAGCTGTAGAAGCCAAGGATGAGATCGCGCAACTAGCCAAACTAATTCAGGCGCCAGTTGCCGCTTTTCGTGGTGGGCGAGGCATTGTTGGGGATGATACTCCTTATGGCTTTAACTGCGCACAAGGTTACAAATACTACCCTAATGTAGACTTAATGATAGGTATTGGCACCCGACTAGAGCTTCCCGCTTTCAGGTGGCAAGAAGGTAACGCCAACCACAATATGATTCGAATCGACATTGACCCAATACAGTCTGTACGCTTGCGTGGTGACGTAGGCATTGTTTCTGATTCCAAGCTTGCAGTGAGCGCGTTACTCGAAGCGCTTTTAACTAACTATGAAACGCCCATTTCAAAGGAACAAGAATTCACCGATCTCAAAGCCGAGGTGTGGGCACACATCAACCAAAAAATTCAACCGCAAATGACTTATCTGGGAATAATGCGAGACGTTTTACCACGTGATGCCTTTGTCGTTGAAGAAATATCCCAAGTAGGTTTCGCTTCGTATTATGGTTTCCCCGTCTATGAACCGCGTAAATTAGTCACTTGTGGCTATCAAGGTAATCTGGGACATGGCTTTCAAACCGGTATAGGTGTCAAAATAGCCAACCCTGATACTCCAGTTGTTTCAATAGCAGGTGATGGTGGATTCATGTTTGGCGTACAGGAACTAGCCACAGCAGTACAATATAAAATAGGTCTTATCACCCTCATATTTAACAATAACGCCTATGGCAACGTCAGGCGCGATCAGATCAACTTCTTTGAAGGACGAACCTTCGGCTCAGAGCTAAAAAACCCAGATTTCGTCAAACTAGCAGAAAGCTTTGGCGCCAAAGCCTATCGTGCAAACTCTCCGGCGGAGCTCAAAACCTATTTAGAACAAGCCTTAATTGATGCTGAAGAAGGTCCTGTCGTTATTGAGATACCTTGTGAGCAAGGCAGTGAAGCATCACCTTTTGAATTTCTATTACCAACAAACTACGGGCGATGACCGATAAACATAGTAATACCTAAATACAAGGTTAACGATGAGTGCTGAGCCGGTAACAAATTTTTGTTACCACAACAACATCGATTAAATAATTAGCACTTAGTTAACTGCCAATACGCAAATGTAATAATAAAATAATTTAGAGATAAAAATTATTTTATATGCTGCTTAAATATTGGTCAGTGTTCACCTTTGCGGTGACTCACTAACATCATCGTACTGTGTTTTTGCTCAGATAAGTGTTCTAATAAGTTAAGTACTCTATGTCGATTTAATTCATCTAAACCCTGCGTGGGTTCATCTAAAATTAATAAATAAGGAGCCTTAACCAACGCTCTAGCGATTAGCCAAGTAGCTTCCTTGGACAAATAAAATTAATGCCAAGCCATAAGGTATCAAGTAGTTGGCTACACCACAAATGCCATGTCAAAAAAACACTAGTTGTAAATTAAGTCCTGTAAAGCACTTTAATAACATGCCAACCAAATTTAGTTTTAACGAGATGAGGCTCTAATATCTCACCTTTAAATGCTATTTTATCAAACTGAGGTACCATTTGGCCTCGTTTAAACTCGCCTAAATCACCGCCCTTTTTACCCGACTGACATGACGAATGTTTTTTAGCTAACGTTTGAAACTTAGCTCCTTTACCTAACTGCTTAATTATATCTTCTGCAATTTCTTTATGCTTAACCAATATGTGTAGTGCGTGCGCTGTAGCTGCCATGTAAAAACCTTTTTAACATTATCTCTCGGACATAAAAAAGCCCCGACTCTTTCGAATCAGGGCTTTCATATTTTGGTACCGCAAGACGGACTTGAACCGTCACTTCTTTCGAAACCGGATTTTGAATCCGGCGTGTCTACCAATTCCACCACTGCGGCTTAAACTTTTTCTATTAAAAGTTTCACGTGATTATCACATCAACTTTTAACTTAAATTTATTTTCTATAACTTCATGCAAAGTTTACGCTAATTTACATGCTCACTATCTTTCGAAATGAGTTATAGCTAAAACGAAGTGGAGGCATTATACGAGAAAAACCTTAGTTGACAAGTGTTTTTATCGTATGCTTGATTATGTGTTGTTTATTTAGACAAAGAAATTCGTTAACTATTCTAACTCACATAATAGATTTCGCTAAATTATATGATCTAAGAATTTAAATATAAAAGAAACTGTCACACATACTTTTATGAACCTATTATTTGATTGATATTTTCAAAAAACTAATATTATTTACTTTGTTCTGCGCTTACTTTTGTTAGACTAGCGAAAAAAATTCACTGTATGTTTACTATTACTATATTAAGAGATAAGAGAACTTTATGAACGATAACCAACTAGAGCATTTTCCACGAGCAGGCTTTCGTCGCCGTTTTGGCTCATGGGTTTATGATGTTCTCATTGCTTTTGCCGTTTATATGGTGGCAGGAGCGGTATCATTTTTATTAATATACCTAGGTTATTATATTGGCTTGTATGGCATGCAAGGCTATGAACATTTTTCAGATACTATTTCACATACCTATTGGTTAAAGTGGCCAAATGAATTTTGGAAGCTTGCTTGGGTCAGTTTTTTCTTTGTTTTCTTCTGGGCAAAAAGTGGTCAAACGTTAGGGATGAAGGCGTGGCGATTACGGCTACAAAACCAAGATGGTTCGCGTATCAGTAAAAAAACAGGGTTAAAACGTTTAATTCCAACCTTGTTTGGCTTAGGTAATTTAACCGTTATTTTTGATCGAAAAAACAAACTCAGCTTACAAGACAGGTTCACCAATACCGAAGTTGTAGTACTAACACTAGACGCAAATAAAGGTAGACTGTAAACGTTACGCGTCGATAGTTTAGAAAACATAATGTCTGCTTGCCTATGATTAGTTAACTATGTCGCTTTTTTACGGATAAAATACCACGCAACACTCACAAACAATAAACTAGGTGTAATAGCACCGATAAGAGGATGGAATTGATACACCAAACTTAAAGAACCAAGCACTTCGTTACACACAAAGAATAAAATCCCTGTCACTACGCCCATCATAATTCTCGCGCCCATTGACACTGAACGTAATGGGCCAAAAATAAAAGACAGCGCTACTAACAACATTACAGCTACCGTAATAGGTTGCATTATTTTACGCCAGAAGGCGAGCTGATAGCGACTAGGATCTTGATCATTCGCTTCAAGATAATCTAAATAGTCAATTAAGCCACTCACCGATAGTGATTCAGGTGTAACCGTAACAACGCCTAGTTTTTTTGGTGTTAATGAAGACTCCCAGCTCTGTTTTTCTACATAGGTAGTCGTGATTTTTTGTTCACTCAACTGAGTATTAACTATCGAAAACAATAACCAAGCATTATCTTGATATATAGCACGTTCCGCACTAAGCCAACTTTCTAATTTTAATTGCTCATTAAAACGATAAATTTGAATCTTTTTCAGCTGGCCTTTTTCTAATACTTCGCCAATATTAACAAAGTAATCACCATCTTTGGCCCAAACTCCATTTTTAGACGATATTAAACTCCCTCCTGATATAGCCTGAGCACGAATTTCCCTGGCCGTTTTTTCACCTTTTGGCGCAAGCCATTCACCTACGGCCATACTCACAAATATTAACAAAATAGCCGTTTTCATCACGGATTTAATAATATCTAATCGAGATAAACCCGCCGATTGCATCACGACTAACTCACTATTACTTGCCAGCATGCCAATTCCAATGAGCCCACCAATAAGGGCCGACATAGGGAAAAAAACTTCAATATCTCTTGGTACAGAATAAAGTACATAAAGTGCGGCATGAGATAAATCATAATTACCTCGTCCAACAGCACGCATTTGCTCAACAAATTTAATAATGCCACTAACACTTATAAAAACAGCTAGTGTTACAAAAGTAGTTGATGCGATAATACGCCCAATATAAGCATCTAAAATTCGCATTATGCTTGCCCTCTACTTTGGTTTTGTTTACCTTGTTTGCTGGCATCATTTCGTTTAAAGCGTGGTAATATAGCTTTGAACTTTTTACCGCTACGCCGTTCTTTCATGAGTAACAGTATCCCTAAAAACAAGGCGCTGATATGTATAGGCCAAAGCCCTATACTCACAGGTAAAGCTTGTCGTTCTATGCCTGAACGCATTGCTGTTAACAATAAAAAATAGCCTAAAAATAACATTAGTGCGGGTAGCATTTTAGCAAATTTACCTTGTCTAGGGTTTACTACGCTTAACGGCACAGCAATAAATATTAAGATAATACAGGCCAAAGGAAAGGAAATGCGCCACTGCATGGTAGCACCATATTCAGCCACTAATTCATCTTCGGTTGGAGAGAATAAGTCTTGGGTTGGTAACGCACTGAGTTTCCGATGCTTTTGTTCTACTTCTTGATCTTGAATTTGAATATAATACTTATCAAAACTAAGTAATTGAAATTCACCATTGATAGCACTGCTGTGATAACGAGTGCCATCAGATAACACTAATCGTTGAGAGCCTGACTCTTCTTCAATAACTTGGCCTTGCTTGGCATAAACTAAACTAGAATTAATAACACTTTCTTCGCTACGTTTATCATCCGGTAATTGAGCAACAAAAACCTTATTAAAGCTATTGTCATCACGGTTTTTATCATGAATAAAGATGACGGCTTTTTTATTGCCTGTTTTTTGAAAGCGCCCAGCAACCAATGAACTTAGGCCTGAATCAGCGGCTAATTTATCTTTAACTTGATATTGATATTCCGATGCCATTGGCGCTAAATATAAGGTGAAAGCACCGGTGAAAATAGCGGTAATCAACGCCAATACTAACGTTACGCGTACAACATACCATTCACTTACTCCACAGGCATGTAATACGGTCATTTCATTGTCGGCATATATTCGCCCGTAAGCTAACAGAACCCCTAAAAACAAGCTTAATGGCAACATCATGCCCGCTAAATCTGGAATTTTTAGCGCAATAAAAATCATCACCATTTGCCCAGGAATACTTCCTTCAGAAGCATCCTCAAGTACTCGAACAAACTTCTGACTGATAAAGATAGTCATTAACACAAAAAATACTGCAAGCTGTGTTTTAGCTACTTCTTTTAATAAATAACGAAAGATGATCACAAAAAGATCCTATAAAAACTGTGTTTTTTCTGACATTACAGCAAATATTCAGTAGACTTGCCGTTTTAGTATGTAAGCTATATAGTCAGTAAATAAACTATTTTGATTAAAGCAGCTATAATTATAGCCCTTAGCGATATCAATTGAATAGGAAAGAGTGCTATTTTTTATTGATTTTAGCAAGTTATAGTAAATGAATAGCTAAGAAAAAACTAAATTATTATGCAAAAGGAGAACTCATGGAGTTCAGTATAAAAAGCGGTAGCCCAGAAAAACAGCGTAGTGCCTGTATTGTTGTTGGTGTGTTTGAACCACGTCGTCTTAGTGCAACAGCCGAACAGCTTGATGAAATTAGTGAAGGCTATATCAGTAACCTTTTGCGTAAAGGTGATTTAGAAGGTAAATCAGGGCAGATGTTGTTATTACATCATGTACCTAACATTCTTAGTGAGCGTGTTTTATTAGTTGGTTGCGGCAAAGAGCGTGAATTAGATGAACGCCAATATCGTCAAATCATCAATAAAACCATTACTACACTCAATGAAACTGGCTCAATGGAAGCTGTGTGCTTTTTATCTGAATTGCATGTTAAAGGCCGTGATACTTATTGGAAAGTGCGTCAAGCAGTAGAAGCAACTCAAGATGGTTTGTATAGTTTTAATAGCTTAAAAACTCATAAAGAAGAACCACGTAGACCGTTGCGTAAAATTGTTTTCAATGTACCAACGCGACGTGAACTTCCTATTGGTGAACGAGCAATTAATCATGCATTGGCCATTTCAAAAGGTATTACTACCTGTAAAAATGTTGCCAACATGCCACCAAATATTTGTAATCCTGCTTACCTAGCGGAACAAGCCAAAATTCTTGACAATGACTATGAAAACGTCACAACCACTATTGTGGGTGAGCAAGAAATGGAAGCATTAGGCATGGGCTCTTATTTAGCGGTTGGTCGTGGCTCTGTTAACGAATCATTAATGAGTATTATTACTTATAATGGTATCGACGATGACTCTAAACCACTTGTTTTAGTGGGTAAAGGTCTTACGTTTGACAGTGGTGGTATTTCATTGAAACCAGGCGCTGGCATGGATGAGATGAAATACGACATGGGTGGTGCTGCTGGCGTTTTAGGTGCTATGCATGCATTGGCTGAATTAAATTTACCCATTAAAGTTATTGGTATTTTAGCGGGCTGTGAAAATATGCCAAGCAGCAATGCTTATCGACCTGGTGACATTTTAACAACCATGTCAGGACAAACAGTCGAAGTGTTAAACACTGATGCTGAGGGTCGCTTAGTACTCTGTGACGCATTAACCTATGTTGAGCGTTTTGATCCAGAAGCCGTTATTGACGTTGCTACGTTAACAGGCGCTTGTATAGTTGCTTTGGGTAAACATGCTACCGGTTTATTAAGCTCACATAACCCACTGGCTCATGAGTTATTAAATGCTTCAGAACAAAGTGGTGATAGAGCATGGCGTTTACCGTTGTGGGATGATTATCAAGAACAACTTGAAAGCCCATTTGCTGATATGGCAAACATAGGTGGAAAAGGTGCAGGCACTATAACTGCGGCTTGTTTCTTGGCACGTTTCACTAAAAAATATAATTGGGCGCATTTAGATATTGCCGGTACAGCATGGCGTAGCGGTGGTAAAGATAAAGGCTCAACAGGTCGCCCCGTTAGTATGTTAACGCAGTTTTTGCTTAATAAAGCAGGACAAGAGCAAGGCGAATAGCTCAAGTTTAGAATTTCAAGCTTTAAGCTTTATTCTTTAAGAAAATGAGAAGAGATAAATAGCAATGCAAACACAGGTAATGTTTTATTTACTTCCTGATAAAGATAAAGCCGATGCTAGCGATATTAACGCTAGCTCTACTCTTTATCATGCCTGTTTGCAAGCAAGCTATTTTTACCGCCAAAATCAGCGGGTATTTATTTATACCCAAGATCAAAAGAGTGCGGAACAAATAGATGAAATGTTATGGGCATTTGACAGTGATAGTTTTGTACCCCATAACTTATCCGGTGAAGGCCCTAAACAAGGGGCTGCGGTAGAAATCAGTCACAAAGCGCCACGTGGTCGTCGTCCAGTGTTGATAAATTTAACTAGCACAGTGCCTGATTTTGCCAATAACTTTCAATTTATGGTCGATTTTGTATCCAGTGACGAATCATTAAAACAACTAGCCCGAGAACGATTTAAAGCTTGTCGTCAGCGTGGTTTTCAAGTGAATAACCAAGCATTATCTACAACACAATAATGTAGGTCGTACTCTTTACTGGGTACATATTTAGTGCAACATAAAGAATAGTGCGACATTAAGTTTTTGTCAGCGTATTTTTATTCAAAAAACAATCTACAATTTACCACTTTTATTTCGAGAGCATGATGGAAAAAACATTCAACCCAACCGACATTGAACAATCTTTATATACTAGCTGGGAAGAGCAAGGTTACTTTAGCCCTACAGGTGAAGGCGACAGTTATAGTATTGCCATTCCACCACCCAATGTCACCGGCTCTTTGCACATGGGACATGCTTTTCAACAAACCATCATGGATACCTTGATCCGCTACCAACGCATGCAAGGTAAAAACACCTTATGGCAAACAGGTTGCGATCATGCGGGTATTGCTACGCAGATGGTCGTTGAGCGTAAGATTGCTGCTGAAGAAGATAAAACCCGCCACGATTATGGACGTGAAGGGTTTATTGAGAAAATTTGGCAGTGGAAAGAAGAATCTGGTGGCACTATCGGCAAACAAATGCGCCGCTTAGGTAACTCTATTGACTGGAGCCGTGAACGCTTCACCATGGATGAAGGCATGTCTGAAGCCGTACAAGAAGTTTTTGTGCGCTTGTTTGAAGATGACTTAATTTATCGTGGTAAACGCTTAGTTAATTGGGATCCTAAATTCCATACCGCTATTTCTGATTTAGAAGTTGAAAATAAAGATAAAAAAGGCCACATGTGGCACTTACGTTATCCATTAGCTGATGGTGCAAAAACTGCTGAAGGTCTTGATTATTTGGTCGTTGCCACCACTCGCCCTGAAACCATGTTAGGTGATACCGGTGTTGCGGTTAATCCTGAAGATCCTCGTTATAAAGATTTAATTGGCAAGCAAATATTATTACCTCTGGTTAATCGTTTAATTCCTATTGTTGGCGATGATCATGCCGATATGGAAAAAGGCACAGGTTGTGTGAAAATAACCCCTGGCCATGACTTTAACGATAATGAAGTAGGTAAGCGTCATCAATTACCACAAATCAATATTTTTGATAAAGACGCGGCAATTTTAGCTAGTGCTGAAGTTTACGACACTAAAGGTGAAGTTTGTGATGCCTACAGTGCAGAATTACCCAGCGAATTCGTTGGGTTGGACAGATTTGTTGCACGTAAAGCAATTGTTGCTAAGTTTGATGAATTAGGTTTATTGGTTGAAGTTAAAGATCATGATTTAGTTGCCCCCTATGGTGATAGATCTGGCGTAATTATCGAGCCATTGTTAACTGATCAATGGTATGTTCGTGTTGAGAAATTAGCAGGTCCCGCCATCGAAGCGGTTAAAGACGGCCAAATTGAATTTGTGCCCAAGCAATACGAAAACATGTACTTTGCTTGGATGAACAATATTCAAGATTGGTGTATTTCACGTCAATTATGGTGGGGACATCGTATTCCAGCTTGGTATGACGAAAGCGGTAAAGTCTACGTTGGCCGCACCGAAGATGAAGTGCGAGCTAATAACGCTATTGCCAGTAACATGAAGCTACGTCAAGATGATGATGTACTAGATACTTGGTTCTCTTCAGCTTTATGGACTTTTTCAACGTTAGGCTGGCCAAAAGAAACTGAAGACTTAAAAACCTTTCATCCTACTGATGTATTAGTTACCGGCTTTGATATTATTTTCTTCTGGGTTGCGCGTATGATCATGATGACCATGCACTTTAACAAAGACGAAGAAGGTAAAGCACAGATACCCTTCAAAAAAATCTACATGACGGGCCTTATTCGTGACGAAAATGGCGATAAAATGAGTAAGTCTAAAGGTAATGTTGTTGATCCTTTAGATATGATTGATGGTATTTCTTTAGAAAATTTATTAATAAAACGTACTGGCAACATGATGCAGCCAAAGCTTGCTAAGAAAATTGATAAGTTAACCAAAAAAGAATTTCCAAATGGCATTGAAGCTCATGGTACTGACGCACTACGATTTACCTTAACGTCAGTTGCCACTACCGGTCGTGATATTAGTTGGGACATGAAACGTCTTGAAGGTTACCGTAACTTTACCAATAAATTATGGAATGCTAGCCGTTATGTATTAATGAACACTGAAGAGTTTGATTGTGGCAGCAATTCATCTGATGAGAAGGCTGGCGAAATGGAATTATCATTAGCCGATCGTTGGATCATTGGACAGTTTGAACAAACCGTGAAAACCGTACATGAAGCGTTTGATACGTTCCGTTTTGATCTTGCTTCACAAGCTTTGTATGAATTCACTTGGAACCAGTTCTGTGATTGGTACTTAGAGCTGACAAAACCGGTATTATTTCCTAGAGATCCAGAGCAAGGAAGTGAAGCTCAACAACGTGGCACACGCCATACCTTAGTGAATGTATTAGAAGGTTTATTACGCTTAATGCATCCCATCATGCCTTTTATCACTGAAACTATTTGGCAGCGTGTGCAGCCATTAAGTGACTTCAGTAAAACAGATGATTCAATTATGGTGCAAGCATTCCCGCAGTTTGATGCCAATAAATGTGATCAACAAGCGATTGATGATTTAGAGTGGGTTAAACAATTTATTGTTGCCATTCGTAATATTCGTGGTGAAATGGACATATCACCAAGTAAGTTATTGCCGGTATTACTTAAAAACGTGAATGTACTTGATCAACGTCGTTTAGATGAAAATGAGCAGTTTTTAAGCTCTTTAGCTAAATTAGAAAGTATTTCTGTGCTCAGTAAAAATGAGCAGGGGCCTGCTTGTGCATCCGCTGTTGTCGGTGACTTATCGGTATTAATTCCTATGGCTGGCCTTATCGATAAAGATGCCGAGTTGGCTCGCTTAGACAAAGCTATCGATAAACTTGAAAAAGATGCTGCTAGAACGCGTGGTAAGTTAAGCAACGAAAATTTTGTTAGTAAAGCCCCCGCTTCCGTTATTGATAAAGAAAAAGCCAAACTACACGAAGCTGAATCAGCCCTAATAAAAATGTTAGAGCAAAAACAGCAAATAGCAGCGTTATAAAAATAAGTTCAATTGAACTTATTCATTACATCATTTGATAAAAAGCCCGCATAAGTCATAACTTATGTGGGCTTTTTTTTTACTCATATTCGAAAATTTTAAAAAAAATATTGAACTATTTGAACTTTTGATAAAGCATATTGAAAATATCTGTGTTATTATATTGCCGCGTTGAGTTTTTGTGTTGCAGATGAAGGTTGATACTAACTTTTGTTTTAGATTTATCAGATAGCTATATTTGAATGTTTTTAACAAACGGATTTAGGCAATGCAAACTAGTTGTTTGTTCCAAATACGCTTTGTTACGAATATAGTTTGTTTCCTTCCTCTTCCTGTACTACTTGGTAGAGGGCATTTACTCGGGTAAAAACGGCGTTAATTCTTATGGATTTATCCTTTTAAGAAAACGTTACATTAATATTATTTTTAGAAAATACGGGAAAATGTACATATGTCTGATTCAGTTAGCGGTAAAGTAAAATTCTTCAACGAAACTAAAGGTTTCGGTTTTATAGAACAAGAAAATGGTCCTGACGTGTTTGTTCACTTCAGCGCTATCACAGGAGACGGTTTCCGTACTCTTACTGACGGTCAAGCAGTATCGTTCAGTGTTAAACAAGGTCAAAAAGGCCCTGAAGCTGAGAACGTTGTAGCTGTTTAATTAAAGCTAACTTTCTACTTTATTACTTTCTTTTCTCTTGAGATAAAGAAAAGATAATAAAGAAAGCGAAAAAAGCGAAGTATTAACATACGTTAATCTTCGCTTTTTTATTGCCTGAAATTCAAGTTATTTAGACAATAATGAATATAATTAAAGAGATAAATGACATCTACACCCACCCATCTTGGGTGAGAGTCGATTGTCAGGTCAAACCATAAACCGTCCGACCTGAGCGTCTCTGTCAACCTGGAACGCCGACGGAGACGCCCAGGATGAACAGACGATAACGTTACTTTTATTCCGCAATATACTCAACAACTTCTAAACCAAAACCAGAAAGTGAATGGTATTTCGTTTGTGAACTTAATAGTCTCATTTTACTAACACCTAAGTTAGACAAAATTTGCGAACCAACACCAACGTTACGTGAGCCAACGTGTCGATTGACTTCTTTGACTGTTTCACCCGCATCAATTTTAGCGTATTTTTCAACGAGATTAATCAATTCCATTGGTGATTCATGCTTACCTAGTAAAACTAACACACCGCCTTCTTTGGCTATTTTTTCTAGTGCATTAGCCATTGGCCATTTAGCAACACTTTCTCGTTCACTAAATAATAAATCTCTAAAGGTATTCTCTAAATGTACACGAACTAACGTAGGTTCTTCTGACTTTATTTCACCTTTAGTTAACGCAAAGTGGGCTTGACCATCAATGGTGTCTTCAAACACAGTCAAATCAAACTCACCAAATACTGTCGGTAATTTACATTGTGAAATACGTTTAATGGTTGTTTCGGTCGCATTTCTAAATTCAATTAAATCAGCAATAGTGCCCATTTTAATATCATGTTTTTTGGCAATGATTTCTAAATCTGGACGACGCGCCATAGTGCCGTCTTCATTTAAAATTTCAACAATAACGGCCGCAGGCTCAAGCCCCGCCATTCGAGCTAAATCAACACCCGCTTCAGTATGACCTGCGCGATTAAGTACGCCACCATCTTTAGCAATTAACGGAAAAATATGCCCTGGTTGCACAATATTCAAATGCGTCGCATCTTTAGCAACAGCAGCAAGTACCGTTGTCGCTCTATCGCCTGCAGAAATACCGGTAGTTACGCCAGTTGCTGCTTCAATCGATACAGTAAAGTTCGTGCTAAACTGAGCATCATTTTTATCAACCATCAAAGGTAATTTTAACGTTTCACAACGCTCTTGCGTCATTGGCATACAAATCAAACCACGACCATGAGTTGCCATAAAATTAATCGCTTGAGGCGTAACCATTTCAGCTGCCATGATGAAATCACCTTCATTTTCTCGGTCTTCATCATCCATCAAAATAACCATTTTACCTAAAGCAATATCGTCAATTATTTCTTGTGGTGTATGTAAATTCATTAGATTCTCTTTGGTTATTTATTTGTATTTAAGTCAATTTTTCAATTAATCCACTTCGACTGCTCGTTCCTCGCGCTCTGTATGAACGGATATATGCCCCGTTCGTCCTGAGCTTGTCGAAGGATAAACCCGTTCGTCCTGAGCTTGTCGAAGGAATAGTTACATAAAACCTGCTTTTTTCAATAAAGATTCCGTTACATTTGACTTGGGTTCCACTTCATATCCAGTAGTGTCTTTTGTCAGTAAGCGCTCTAAATAACGAGCGATCAAATCAACTTCCAAGTTCACTTTAGTGCCTACTTGGTAGTGGGCAAAAACAGTTTCTTTTACAGTATGTGGCACAATCGTTAAACGGAATTTACCGTCACTGAGCGCATTAACGGTTAAGCTAGTACCATCAATGGTAACAGAGCCTTTTTCAGCAATATAATGAGCAATGTCACCGGGCATTGAAAGCCAATATTCTATACTGTTACCATTGTTAGTAATAGACAGAATTTCAGATACGCCATCAACATGACCTGAAACCATATGTCCACCAAAACGAGTGCTAGCTAACATCGCTTTTTCTAAATTAACAGCCATGCCAACGTCGTAACTAGCAAAACCTGTTCGATTTAAGGTTTCATTAGAAACATCAACGCTGTAACTATTCTGATCGTAATCAACTACCGTTAAACAAATGCCATTGGTGGCAATTGAATCGCCCAGTTTGACATCACTCATATTAAGATTATTTGTAGCAATCACTAAACGTGCTCCTTGCGCATTTATATTAATTGCTTTAATGGTACCAACTGCTTCAATTATTCCGGTAAACATATAATTTCTCTATTAGGTTTTGTCCATTTAGGTGTTTTTTGTCAGTCTAGCCGTAATACGAATATCACAACCGACTGGCCGAACATCCATGATTTTAAGCGATTTAGCTTGTGACAAGGCCATTATAGTAGGCATTTCCACCAAATTTTTACCATCGCCACCCATCAACTTGGGTGCTTGATATAATATAAGCTCATCAGCTAAATTTTGTTCAATAAACGCACCCGCTAAATTTGCACCTGATTCAACCAACACTTCGTTTAAACCACGTTCTGCTAACGTAGTTAATAGCTTGGTTAAATTAATTTTACTTTGACCAACATTATTTTTAATGGTTGGAAGTTGTACTTGTTCTACGAAATGAGGCCACTTGGGTAAGTTTTCAAGGGGTTGCTCTTTTAAAGTGCTGATAATTAATATTGGCGAGTTGATGTTAAAAAAAGTCAACTCAGGTGTTAAACGGTTTTGACTATCAATAACAACACGTAAAGGCTGGCGAATATCCTCTTCTTTATAACATTGCTGTAGTTCGCCTAATTCAGACCAACGAACGGTCATTTTAGCATTATCAGATAAAATAGAGTCAGCACCTGAAATGATGGCACAACTTTCAGCCCTTAATCTTTGTACGTCTTTTCTCGCTTCTGGTGAAGTGATCCATTTACTTTCACCATTTTTCATTGCCGTTTTACCATCGAGACTCGCCGCAAGTTTTACTCGAACATAGGGTAAAGCTTGAGTCATCAACTTAATGAAACCACGATTCAGTGTTTTTGCTTCATTTTCAAGTAATCCAGATTCAGCTTTAATACCTGCCTGCGCTAGCATTGTTAAACCACGGCCAGACACTTCTGGGTTTGGATCAACCATGGCAGCTACAACACGTGTTATGCCCGCATTTATCAATGCTTGGGCGCAAGGTGGCGTTCGACCGAAATGACTACAAGGCTCTAACGTAACATAGGCTGTTGCGCCTTTAATTAAAGAGTCGTTGTTAAGCCTAGCATCGGCTAACGCATTAACCTCAGCGTGCCCTTGCCCTGCTTTTTGGTGAAAGCCTGACCCAATAATTTTATCTTTACCTGTGGCGTTATTTACTAATACACAACCTACTCTTGGATTAGGTGATGTCGTGTAATGACCTTGCTTTGCTAACTTAATAGCTAACGCCATATAGTGATGATCTGTTTGACTAAACACGTTACTTTCCTTGTCCTGTGCTTTTTATAGCTTTTTTATCAGTATTTTTTCCCCGGTTAAGGCTTTCTTTGCCTAATCTCGCTATTTCATCCGCAAACTCACTAATGTCTTCAAACGATAGGTACACCGAAGCGAAACGTAAATAGGCAACTTTATCTAATTCTTTTAGTTGTGCCATAGTCAAATTACCTAACATTTCACTAGTCACTTCTCGTTCACCTGTGGCACGTAACTGTGATTTTAATTTATTGATTGATAATTCAACTTGTTCAATGTTAACCGGACGTTTCTCTAAGGCACGACTAAAACCACTTCTCATCTTATCTTCATTGAATGGTTCACGCGTACCATCACGTTTGATAATACGCGGCATCACCAATTCAGCAGTTTCAAAAGTGGTATAACGCTCATGACAAGCAAGACATTCACGACGACGGCGAATTTGGTGACCGTCAGAAACCAAACGTGAATCGATAACTTTGGTATCTGTTGCGCTACAAAAAGGACAATACATTATTTACCTATTAAAGTTATAACCCTAGACCCTTCGACAGGCTCAGGGCGAACGGATTTATTTTCCGAATATCCTGAGCCTGCCGAAGGACAGGCTCAGGGCGAACGGATAAAAATAGCGTTTTATGCTGTGAGTAAAAAAATCATTCGCAGTACAGATCAAAAATGGCCGCTAATTGCGACCATTTTAATATAAATTCACTTACATTAGTGAATTAGTTTTTGTTATTCAATTCACTATTTTTGATACACAGGAAAACGACTACAAAGTTCAGCAACTTGCCCTTGTACGCGCGCAATAACGTCTGCATTGTTGATGTCATCTAAAATATCACAAATCCAGCCTGTTAGTGCGTTAGTTTCTTCAACACCAAAACCACGACGCGTAATTGCTGGTGTACCAAGGCGTAAGCCACTGGTTACAAACGGAGAACGAGGATCATTAGGAACCGCATTTTTGTTAACCGTGATATGAGCAAGACCTAACGCTGCATCAGCTTCTTTACCGGTGATATTTTTATCTATCAGGTCAAGTAGTAATAAGTGATTTTCTGTGCCGTTAGAAACAACTTTATAACCACGTGCTTGAAGGACGACAACCATCGCTTTAGCATTGTCTAATACAGCTTGCTGATAAACTTTAAACTCTGGAGCTAGTGCTTCTTTAAAAGCAACCGCTTTTGCTGCAATGACGTGCATTAATGGACCACCTTGACCACCAGGGAAAACAGCACTGTTTAATTTTTTATAAACAGCTTCGTCATCACAAGCAGAAACAATTAAACCACCACGAGGTCCGGCTAATGTTTTATGTGTTGTTGTAGTTACAACATGAGCATGTGGGACAGGGTTTGGATAAAGACCTGCAGCAACAAGACCCGCAACGTGAGCCATATCTACAAAGAAATAGGCACCCACTTTGTCAGCGATTTTACGCATACGCGCCCAATCAACTACGCCAGAAAAGGCAGAAAAACCACCAATGATCATTTCAGGTTTGTGTTCATCAGCTAAACGTTCTAATTCTACATAATCAATATCGCCAGTTTCAGGGTGAAGACCATATTGAAAAGCTTCATATGATTTACCTGAAAAGTTCACGTGAGAACCATGAGTTAAATGACCACCATGAGCTAAGCTCATACCTAACACTTTTCCGCCGGGTGTAACCAATGCTTGAAAAACAGCTGAGTTTGCTTGAGAACCCGCATGTGGCTGCACATTGGCATATGTTGCGCCAAATAATTCTTTAGCGCGGTCAATTGCTAATTGTTCTGCAATATCAACATATTCACAACCACCATAATAACGTTTACCAGGATAGCCTTCCGCATATTTGTTCGTTAATTGTGAACCTTGTGCTTCAAGTACACGAGGGCTACAGTAGTTTTCAGAAGCAATTAGTTCAATGTGTTCTTCTTGACGTACAACTTCATTGCTCATTGCTTCATAAAGTTCTGGATCAAAATCGGCAATATTCATATCACGAGTAAACATGTTTTAT
>CAJXQM010000017.1 GCA_913058145.1 uncultured Colwellia sp. | reverse complement strand
ATAAAAACGCACGACCCGCTAATGCAGGGTTTAAGAAGTTTTTACCTGTACCACCAAAAATTTCTTTTGCGATAACAATACCAAAAGTGATACCAATAGCGACTTGCCATAATGGAATACTTGCTGGCAAAATTAATGCGAACAAAATAGAGGAAACGAAGAAACCTTCATTCACTTCATGACCACGCACCGCAGCAAATAAAATCTCCCAAAAGCCACCAACAATAAAGGTAACAGCATATATGGGCAGAAAGAACATGGCACCGTAGAACATCATGTCAAATGTGCCAGAACCAGCCGTTAACGAACCACCAAGCAAGCTAAATAAATCAACCTGCCAAGATTGTGGCAGAGCATAACCTGCAGCTAAAGCATCAACTGCTTGATAACCAATGTTATACATACCAAAAAACATGGCAGGAAAAACCGCAAGCCATACAGTGATCATAATACGTTTTAAATCGATGCTATCACGAACGTGTGTTTTACCTTTATTAACCATGCCAGGAGTAAATAACCCGGTAGCAACAGCTTCATAAAGTGCAAACCACTTCTCATGTTTACCGCCTTTTTCAAACTGCGGTTCTAACTTTTCAATATACTTTTTCAAGCTCATGACTAACCTTCCTTCTCGATGGTGGTTAGGCAATCACGAAGGTATACACCGTAATCTGTTTTGCCTGGGCAAACAAATGTACAAAGCGCTAAATCTTCTTCGTCTAACTCTAAAACACCAAGTTTTTGTGCTGTGTCGGTATCACCGGCAACTAAATCACGCAATAACATGGTAGGTAAAATATCTAAAGGCATAACACGTTCAAAGTTACCAATTGGTACCATAGAACGTTCACTACCGTTAGTCGTGGTGGTCATACTGAATAATTTCTTCGGGAAGAAATGAGACATATAAGCACGTGTTACTGAGAATTTATTTGGTCCCGGATACATATAACCAATAAATTCTTTTTCACGACCTTCAAGCACCAATGAAAGTTGTACATGATAACGACCCAAATAGCCGTGTACAGCATTCGCAGTTGAGCCCATCAACAATGAACCAGAAACGATACGTACTTCACCATCAGTGACTTCGCCAGCTGTTAATTCAGCTGTATTAGCACCAAGTACTGTACGAACTAAACGAGGGTTCTTTGCCACAGGACCCGCTAATGAAATAACACGAGTGCTATCAAGCTCACCTGAAGTAAATAATTTACCAAAAGCAATAACATCTTGATAACCAAGATGCCATACAAATTTATCTGCACTCACTGATCTTAAGAAATGAATATGTGTACCAACTAGGCCTGCAGGATGTTTACCCGCAAATTCATTTACTTTTACAGTATCAGTAACTGGAATATTCGCACCTGGCGCTTTACTAACGAATACGTCACCGTCAGTTAAACGAGATAAAATGGTCAAACCATTTTTGAACGCTTCCGCTTGCTCGCCAATAACAACTTCTGGATTAGCCGCAAGAGGATTAGTATCCATAGCACTAACAAAAATTGCCGCTGCAGTAGAGTCTATTGCAGGTACTTTGCTAAATGGGCGAGTTCTTAATGCAGTCCACGAACCTGAATCAACAAGGGTATTCACTACATCTTCACGAGAGATAGAACCTAGTTCATTAGCGGGATAACTGGTAAACGTAATTTGATCATCGCCATCAACTTCAATAACGACTGATTGTAGAACACGTTTTTCACCACGGTTAATTTCTGTAACAACACCGGCAGCTTGAGCTGTGAATTTAACGCCAGGATTCTTTTTATCTTCAAAAATCACCTGACCTTTTTTAACGCGATCACCCATTTTAACAAACATGGTTGGACGCATACCCACAAACTCTTCACCTAATGTTGCAACGCTTTTGATGGACGGACCATCATGGATTACCTGCTGTGGTGCACCTTTCACAGGAACATCTAAGCCTTTCTTTATTGTAATCATAAACACTTGCACTACTTTTGATGGGAGTATAAAAATTAGTTTTTAAACCTACCGAATTAACATGAATATTATAAAGTATATAAATATCAGCTAGATAGAATAAATCCACCAATTTCCGTGTATTTCAGTAAGACCAAAATTAAACCCTAATAAAAAATCAAGGTTACAATTATTAGATCCACTGGCTCTAAGTTAAAATTTTCTGGTGCAAATTCTACCACAAAAAGCCCTTTTTGGTCTACGGCCAGAGATGAATTTTCTTTAGACTTTAGGCTATATTTTCATGTTTTTCCTTAAATCAGTCTAAAGCTTCGTTAGTGTTGAAAGTCAGATATCTATAGTGCTACTACATTAATGAGGTTATTTTGTCAAAAGATGCTAATTTAACAAAATAATGACATAACTTAACTAACAAGCAACGCCACCCATTGTAATCGCCGACATAATCTACACTACACGAATCCGATTAGTAACAGCCAGTTAAGGCATAAAAAAACCGATGTCATGCATCGGTTTTTAAACGTTATTTACTATTAAAATCAATTAACTCAAGTTGTTAATTTCAACTTCTGGACTCAGGTCTTCATCATAGTCAACCCCATCAACACCAAAGCCAAACAGTTTTAAAAATTCATTGTGATAACCAATATAATCAGTCATATCATCGATAGTGTCTGTATCAACACTATTCCAAACATCCGTAATTCGTTGTTGAACACTGTCTTCAAGTTCTTTATAGTTTTGACGGAAGCGGTTTTGTTCATCAAGACGCGGGCTATTGCTATAGATATTCTCTTTAAATAAATTACTTATTTGTTCAATACAGCCTTCATAGGTGCCATCAGCTTTCATTACTTTAAACATAGCTGATATATAAAGCGGCATAATTGGAATTGCAGAGCTTGCTTGTGTTACTACGGCATTTAACGAGGTCACTCGAGCTTTTCCATCAAGGCCCGCTGTAGCAACATTAATAGCGGTTGCAGCGCGATCTAAATCATCTTTGGCTTTACCAATAGTGGCTTTTCCGTAAATTGGCCATGTTAGCTCTTTACCTATATAAGTATAAGCAACCGTTTTAACTCCTTGTGCTAAAACGTCAGCATCTTTTAATGCGTTTAACCATAATTCCCAGTCAGCACCACCCATCACATCAATAGTGCCCTGGATTTCAGCATCATCTGCCGCTTCAACAGTTATAGAATCAATAGTACGCTTTGTAGTATTCAGGTTTTTAGTTGTCACACGTTGACCAATTGGCTTTAACACTGAAGAGTATACTTCACCAGTATCTGGATCTGTTCTGCGTGGTGAAGCCAATGAATATATTACTAAGTCAATTTTACCCATGTCGGCTTTAATCGTTTCAATTGCTTGGGCTTTAATCGTATGAGAAAAAGCATCGCCGTTAATATTTTTTGAATAAATACCCGCTTCATCAGCTGCTTTTTGAAAAGCAGCTGTGTTGTACCAACCTGCTGAACCAGTTTTTCTTTCTGTCGGTGGTTTCTCAAAAAATACACCCAAGGTACTGGCATTATGACCAAAAGTAGCAGTAATACGTGAAGCCAAACCATAGCCAGTAGAAGCACCAATCACTAAAACATTTTTTGGTCCTGTTTCACTAACCGCTTGACTTTTAATATAAGAAATTTGTTCTTTCACATGAGCTTCACAGCCAACTGGGTGAGCGTTAGTACAGATAAAACCACGAATTTTTGGCTTGATTACCATAAGAAAACCTTTTTAGATTGTTTTTAGAAAGAATAATTTTTTTGCTATTGTACCTTGCTCTCATATTAAAGAGGTACGAGCAGTTAATACACCTATTCTACAGCTTAAGTTGAAATAGGTATATACTCAAAAACGTCAAGCCACATAATTCATGTGGCTTGAGTGTAGTATTGAAAGCAGTACGTTATGTTGCAATAAATTACCCTATAGCATTAATTATCTAACCACACTTACTTACCGCCACCTAAACAATTTGGAGACAAAGGTGTGTTTGCAGCATAATAATCATGCCATTCTTTTTCTGTATAGGTATGTAGAGCTAAGGCGTGAATTTTTTCAGCCAACTCTTTTGCCAGCACAGTATTAACAGCTCGATGACGTTTGATTAGCCGCTCATCTTCAAAATCATTTGAAACAATAGTTACTTTAAAATGAGACTCACTACCCGGTGGGACATTATGATTATTACTCTCGTTAATCACATCAAGATATAGTGGTGAAAACGCGGACAAAAGCTTTTTTTCAATGGTTGTTGCTATAGACATTATTGTTCTCTAAAAAGTGGGAGGCACTAGTAATTTTAGCTAACTTACAGCGAGATGATAAGTATAAAAACAGAAAAAAACTCTCTTTACAGCTAACTTAATGGTGCCATTAGGGTTTTATTTTAATAAATTTTAGTTCATAGAAGCAACAAAAATTAACGCGATATTGGTATAAATATGTCACAATAGCTTAACTTCTTTAATTATCACTCATACCTTTACTATGCTAAGCCCCTTCTTTGTAAATGATAAACAACTAAAACTTTCCCGATTTCCTTTAGCGCAGGTAAACCGTAGTTTACAAGCTTGGGATGCAAGTGATGAATATTTGCTTAATCATATTAAAGATGAGAAATTAATTTCTCCTACAGCTCGGATTCTTATTTTTAATGATGCCTTTGGCGCACTGACAACAAGTTTTTGTACGCCATTAGATTTTGATTTACCAGACAACTTACCAAGTGATTTACATGCTAATTTACGAGGTAATAAAACTGAAGTTTATTGTATCAATGACTCCTATGTAAGTAGTCAAGGTGTCGCTTATAATATAGATCGAAATCAGCTTAATAATATCAATATCAATCAGTTAAGTAGCCTAGATTCATTACCGACTAATATTGATGTTGTTTTATTTAAAATACCTAAAAGCAAATCTTTGTTAATAGCACAATTAATCCAAATACAAACCAGTATTGAACAGTATAGTGTAGATAAAAACACGGTATTTATTGCCGCAGATCGCGCCAAAGAAATTCACCGTTCTACCTTAGCATTGTTTGAAAAATATTTAGGTACTACCACAACATCGTTAGCAGTCAAAAAAGCCCGTTTAGTTTTTTGCCAATTTGACCAAAAGCAAGCACATGAATCTCCTTTCCCAACAGTTTGGCCATTAACGAATAAAACCTTGAATCGTGATTTTGTTATTAGTAATCATGCTAATGTGTATGCGAGAGAAAAACTTGATATTGGTGCTCGTTATTTTATTGAAAACTTACCTGATGTTAATAAACATAGCCAAGTTATCGATCTAGGCTGTGGTAATGGAGTTATTGGTTTAACTATATTAGCCAATCAACCAAGCGCCTGTATTCAGTTTGTCGATGAATCACATATGGCAATCACGAGTGCACAGCTCAATATTGAAACAAATTTTCCAGAATTAGCAACGCAATGCCAATTCCATCTAAATGATTGTTTGACCAATATAGAGAGTAATAGTGTCGACCTGATTTTATGTAACCCACCCTTTCATCAACAAACGGCTACTACAGATCATATTGCATGGCAAATGTTTAAAGACAGCCATAGAGTTTTAAAGAAAGGGGGCGAGTTGCGCATTATTGGCAATCGACAACTGGCTTATCATATTAAATTAAAACGCATTTTTGGCAATGAAAAACTCATTGCAAGTAATGACAAATTTGTCACACAATCCGCCATTAAATAATTTTTCAAACACAACTAGCGAACTATTTAAATGAAATCAACAAATAATGTATTCCCCATTTCCTCGTTAATTATTACTCTTTTATTAAGCGGTTGTGCTAGTGCGCCAAGCCATTTAATTGTTGCGCCTGAAATTATGGCACCGTCAGCCAATCAACATATTGATAAACAAGCAACACTTAATGTTGTTGATATGCGTACAGCAAATCACATCGTTCAAATATTGCGTAAAAATGAAGCCGCAACTTTATTTTCAGCCCAAGAGAGACTTGAAGATATTATCAACAACAGTTTGAGTGAAAATTGGCAAAAACAAGGGTTAGCCATTCAAGCCAGTGCAATAAATACATTTAATATCGCTATCGAAAAAGCGGTAATAAGTGTCACGCAAGAAACACTACGTTACCAAGTACAAACAGAAATAATACTAAAAGTAACCATTAATAATAGCCTACAAACACTCACTAGTACCTTTAAAAATCGTGGCAATAGTAAAGGACCTTTTAAAGCTGACATTGCAGTATTAGAACGTAACTTCAATCAACGTCTAGCCAATTTACTGCAGCAAATTTTAGCAAATAAAAAGATTAACCATTTTTTGAAATAACCTAAGATTGAATCGGGACTGTCCAATGAAAAACATTCTAATTACAGCTACATTTTTTTTTACTTTAATGTTATTTAATACGCCAATTAACGCTAATAATATTGCTATTGATCCAACCAATATTTTCCCAAAAGTAAAGTTAGAGACATCAATGGGAATTATTATTGTTGAACTCGATCGCGTTAAAGCGCCAATTACTGTTAATAATTTTTTAACCTATGTGATCACTGGCGAATATAACAACACTATTTTTCATCGCATTATTGAAAATTTCATTGTGCAAGGAGGTGGTTATGACGCTGACTTTACTCCAAAAAAGCGGAATGTAGATATCAGTAACGAATCAGGTAATGGTTTAAAAAATGTAATCGGTACCCTTGCTATGGCAAGAGGAAATAGCCCTCATACGGCCAATCGACAGTTCTTTTTTAATATTCACGACAATGCTAACTTAGATTCTGGCAGACACTGGGGCTATGCTGTTTTTGGCGCAATTATTGAAGGTGAAAAGGTACTTGAAGCGATGTCACAAGTAACAACGGATTACAACGAAAAAATGAGTTGGGAAGATGTACCTTTAAAGCCTATAATGTTAATTAAGGCAACACTATTATCGGCAGAATAACTGGGCCTATTCACACTAAAAAATCAAAATAAAGTTATTTAATAGGCCTAATATCAATGCTTTGAGATCTTACTGGCTTTTGATAAAAACCGATTGTCGCCGATCAATAAGAATAGTCGTTATAGCCTATAGTTTTGTATTAATCACTTTTTCCAAAAATGAATAATAAAAGTTGCTTAACGTTATCTATTTATACAAGCGATTTTTATGCCTTGTCGTACATGCTAAGAAACGAGTCGGTTGTTCACTTATCAAAGGGGTTTCCTATTTTACAGAGTATGTCGAAGAACAAGTGCAAACTCTAGCAGAATAAAAGAAGCGTAGGTAAATAATTACAAATGTAATAACACGCTTCTGCTTAGTACAACACTCTGATAAGCTGAAACTTATAAATTACCTGTTAAATAAGCAACCTGTGAATGCCCTCTTCCTTTAAACACACTATTCTAAACAAGCGTATGCTGATCTGTATCTTTACGGGTTTTAGCTCAGGCTTGCCCTTGTTTGTGCTGTACCAATTGGTGCCCGGCTGGCTTAGAGACCAAGGTGTTTCTTTGGCAGAAATAGGTTTGTTTTCATTAATTGGTGTCCCTTATGTTTGGAAGTTTCTTTGGTCGCCATTATTGGACAGATACTCTTTAGGACGGCTAGGAAGAAGACGCAGTTGGATGTTAGCGACACAAGTTTTACTACTGATTTCAATTGCCGCCTTTGGTATGGTAAATCCAATAGAAAATATCTGGTCCGTTGCCTACCTTGCTACCGCAGTTGCTTTTTTCAGTGCCAGTCAAGACATAGTTCTTGATGCTTATCGACGAGAGCTATTACCTGATAATGAGTTAGGTTTAGGCAACTCGATTCATGTACAGGCTTATCGATTTTCTGGTTTAGTGCCGGGTTCATTAGCTTTTATTCTTGCTGATCATATCAGTTGGCAGTCAGTTTTTATTATTGTCGCTGGCTTTATGGTGCTAGGCATTCTACTAACACTCTTTATTAAAGAATTAGAGACTGAACACAACGCACCTAAATCATTGCGAGACGCTATTGTGTTACCTTTTAAAGATTTCATTCAAAGTAATGGCTTAAAATCAGCCGCGTTTACCTTAGTATTTTTAGTGTTATATAAACTAGGCGATAATATGGCCACCGCACTACAAACCCCCTTTTTTATCGATATGGGGTTTAGTAAAACAGAGATTGGTGTGATTGCCAAAACGTCCTCAATGATTGCCATGACAATAGGTATAGTAGTTGGTGGCATAGTCATGATAAAACTAAGTATAAACCGCGCCTTATGGCTTTTTGGTTTTGTACAAATTGCCAGTATTCTTGGTTTTGCTGCACTGGCTGAAATTGGCCATAATAACGTTGCTTTAGCGATAGCAATGGGATTTGAATACCTTGGTGTAGGTTTAGGTACAGCGGCTTTTACTGCCTTTATCGCCCGCACAACAAACCCTGCTTTTGCCGCCACACAAATAGCACTTTTTACTGCGATAGCGGTTTTACCTAGAACATTTGCTAATGCCACAACCGGTTTTATTGTCGAACAAATTGGTTGGACTCAGTTTTACTTTTTATGCACCGCCCTAGCTGTTCCAGGTATGTTGATGTTATTTAAAGTAGCGCCTTGGCATGAACAAACTGAACAAAAAGTGATAGAAACAAAAATAGGAGTATAAAATGATCAGACTATTTTTTCTTTTACCCATAGTTATGTGCGCTATTTGGTGGTGGTATTTAGATGATAAAGGCTATAGTTTAAAGGAAGGATTAAGAGGTTTTATTTACATCTTATCTTTTAATGCTGTTCTTATATTATTTCTTGTGATGATGATCTGGGTTACACATTAATTGGCTTACTATTAAGTAAAAGCGATCCATATCCTTATTACTTATGAACTCAGTTAATTTTACGACCATCCCTCATCCTTATTGTTATTGTTATTGTTATTGTTATTGTTAATCAAAATATTTTAGATAATAAAAGTCGAGGCTTATATTGAGGCAGCAGTACTGTCCATGTTGACTAGCAATAAAGAGGGGTAAGCAGGCATTATATGCCAAGATTTACTAATAATTTATCCTCATAAGTTATTAGTAAATCTTGACCATGACAGTAATAACGCTCTAAAGTCTTCAATACCACAGGCAGCACTATCATTGTTATCGTAATGAATATGATCAACTGTTAACATTTCAGATAGAGGTTCCTCATCATTTAAGCTAGCATTCGAGTGAATTTCCACGTCACCTTTGCTAATAGCAACTGAATATTCATGGCCAGTAATAACAACTTCACTTTTATTACCTTTTTCCACATTATCAATGGCGGTTAACAGTTGTGCTAACTTAACACTATCATTTCCAAGCTCAACTTCAATCCACGGACCAACGACTTCATGCTCTAAAAAAAAGCGTGCTTTGGCTTCACCTGTTATTGCATCCTGTATAAATTCATATTCCATAAGTTTACCATTTCAACTTGCTTTAAAATCTATTACTAACCTTCCTGTATTGTAGCAAACGATTAAGCTTTTAGTGATATCATTTTTCGCCAAAAGTGGCCATTATATTTTATATGCCCCTTACTACCCTATTAAAGTGATAAATTGATCATCTACGCTTTATAAGGCTTATTTCACGTCCACTATCATATATTCAATGCAGTAAATGTATGTTAAAAAAGTTATAATATTTCTTATTAATTAAGTGTCTATTGAGTGAATCTACGTATGAAAATGAGTAAAATATGCCAACGTTTGAACAAAAAATTATTGGCTGTATTAGTCAAAATTAATGAAGAGGCAAAGCAAATCGATGGTTTTACCCATTTAAGTCATACTGTTCAGTTCGATTACTTCCCTGGCAGTTTGTTAGTGCATTGCCATTTTAGTGAAGCACAACAGCTGCGTATTGCACAGAACAGTCATGTTGAAACCAAATTACAAAAACAATTGCAAAAATTACTTTTAAAACAAGGGATCGTCTTAAAAGATCCTAAAATCAATTTAAACCTGCAAGGTCCGTGTTAGTCTCAACTCATAGGGGCTGGTTGCCACAAAACGGGCGGTTTTTATAAACCAATCATCATTATTTACCATAAACTGCCATGAATAGTGACTAAAAATGCAGTCTTTATAGAATGTAAAAATTTAAGCCACTTGGTAACATTATATGTTCCAGAACAAGTTAAGTCCCTAAAATTTTCCTAAGAATGATATATACCCGCTTTATTAACTAGGTAATTGGTATTAGATTACAAGCTGACTTTAACGCCTAATAGATCACGAATTGATTGTGTTATTTCTTCAATGCGATTAACGTCTATCGGAGCGATAAAGATAGTATCATCACCTGCTAAAGTTCCTAAAATACCTGCTGATTCCCCCATACTGTCAAGCATTCTAGAGATCAAAGGTGCACCGCCAATTCCTGTTTTCAATATGATTTGCATGCTGTTGTTCTTAACACTTAGCACAACAGATTCTATAGATTGTTTTGACTTAGGTACGGCTAACTCATCCGGTAAAATATAGATCATCTCGTTATTAGTATTACGCGTTTTAACTGCACCTAATTTAGAAAGTAGGCGTGATATTTTTGCTTGCGACATATTATCAAAACCTTGCTTTGACAACGCTTCCGCCAACTTCCCCTGTGAGCCATGACATTGTTCTTTTAATAGACGTCTAAAAGCTTGAACCAAGTTTGATTCGTGTTGTTTTCGCAAAGTGGTCATATCAAATTCTATAAAAATGTTGCTGATATAAGTATTCTACACTAGCCTCATCAGAATTTTCTATTTTATGTATTCATACTAAAATAATTTCATTCTATTGGAATTCAAAACGATGTTGACAAGGTGTTGATTTTGGAGGACGGGTATAAAAACATCTAAAATAGCGAAATGAGTAAACTTCATTTGTTTTCAACTATTGCTGAGTTGCAAGTTTCTTTTTATTATTATCTGACGATCAAACCATTAGCAACATTGTTCACTAATACATTTAATTACATTTTTTAAATAAAACCCCACTTGCCATTTGTGGTGAAAACGCTAAGCTAACCACATGCATAATTTTTTTCACAAAACTCGCCTTTTATTGCTTGTTATTCCCTTACTTAGCGGTTGTAGTGCCAACTCATTTAGCGACTTATTCAGTCACTATAGTCAACAAATGAATGGCGTAAAACAAGCCCAACAGCAAGGGAATTTCCAACAAGCGATCAGCTTATTACCCACTCGCAGCCCCGATAATGGTAACTATAGTTTAGGGCTATTAGAAAAAGCACGTTTAGAATATCTAGCTCAAAACAATAAGCAGAGTAGACAAGATTTTGCACAAACTTATGAGCTTGTGCAGCAAAACCAACAAGCTGCGAAAATAGAGCTTAGCCGAGGCATTGAAAATATTGCTGCGGTAATGAGTAATGACAATGCAATACGGTATGACATTCCACTGTATGAACAAAGCATGTTAAATAGTTATCAAGCATTAAATTACCTTGCTCAACAAGATTTATCTGGCGCTTTAGTCGAAGTTAGACGGGCTAATCAAGTACAAGAGCGCGCGTTAAAAGCCAATGCTAGTAGTATTGATGCGACAAAAAAAAGCATAGCAGATGAAAAGTTCAGTATGGATAACTTATCTCAACAATACCCCTCAATGAATAGTGCGATTGGCAAAGTTAAAAATGGTTTTCAAAATGCCTATACCTTTTATTTATCCGGTTTACTTTATGAGGCAGGAAATCAAAAAAATGATGCCTATATTGATTACAAAAAAGCGTTAGAAATTTACCCTGATAATCACTACTTACAACAAGATGTATGGCGCTTAGCAAATACTTTACAGATGACTAACGATATAAACCTATTTAGAGACAGCTTTGCGCGAACAATTACTAACAAAAATACTTTTGCTAGTAATAATACTCAAGGTGAAGTTGTCATTATCATTGAAAATGGCATAGTCGGAGCCAAGCAAGAAGTCTCATTAAGTTTGCCTATTTATACTAGACATAATGATATGCGCTTATACAGTGTTGCTTTACCTCGCTATCAAAACAAGTTAACCGTTTACCCACCTTTAACACTAACGTATCAGGGAAAAAGTTACCAAGCAGAAGAAATTGTGCGTTTGCAGTCTTTAGCCGCCAAGCAACTACAAGATCAATTACCGATTATTGTCACTAGACAAATAACACGCCTAATTGCTAAAGAAGAAATTAGACAGACATTGGTTAAAAAAGGCGGTGATCTTGGTAATATTTTCGCTAATATCTATAATATTGCCACCGAAAAAGCAGATACCCGCAGCTGGAGCACCCTACCTGATAGTATCCATATTTTACGATTAAATTTATCAACAGGTACTCATACACTTAACATTAAGATTAACGGTGTAAGTCAGGCAATAGAAGTATCCATTAATCAAAATAAACAAACCTTAATCACGCTAAACACTATTGGCACTCATGTTGGCCATAATATTTTCAACTTATAACACGCTATACTTAATACGAGGAAACAAAACTATGTCGTTCATAAAAAATCCCCCCTTACTTTTACTGTTAGCACTATCAATTTTTTTTATTAGTGGTTGTGTAAATGTGCCACCCGTTACTTCTGGTATTGGTAGTGAACAAATTTATCCCGGACAAAAATACAGTAAACATTTACAAGTAGATAATAAGAAGCTTGCAGGTCGACTTCATATCAGTGAAATAAAATCACGTAAACAAAATGATTTATTGCAAGTAAATTTAAGCCTTACCAGTACTTATAAAAAATCACTACAACTGCAATATCAATTTCAGTGGTTTGATCAAGACGGTTTTGTTATTGAAGCAGGTAAAAGCCCTTGGCAGCCACTTGAATTACACGGCATGCAAACCACAACAGTGGAAAGTTTAGCACCAACACCTCAAGTGGCTACATTTAGTCTCTATGTACGTGAAGTGCCTGAAAAGTTTTTCAAATATTAAACAACATATTAAATAAATACTACCCGTATAAAAGGACAATATTATGAACAAATTTCTAGTTACCGCTAGTGTTAGCCTAGCCCTAATCGCATTAAGTAGTTGTACAAATAAATCCGTCGTTCGCTATGGCGATGCGACGGAAGTTGAAACTACCAACATCAACTTTGGTTCAACAGACTTACAAAAAGTTGCTAGCCAAATGACTGACTCATTACTACTCTCACCTGTAGTTGGTACGTTAACAGTAAACACTCGTCCGATCCTTTTTGTTGAAAGTATTAAAAACAAAACCAGTGAGCATATTGATACCGAATCTATTACTGATTCAATTTCAACCAAGTTATTACGCTCTGGTAAGTTCCGCTTTGTTGACATGGGTCGTGTTGCCGCCGTTCGGGAACAACTTGAATTTCAACAAAATAGCGGTATGGTCGATGCTAGTAAAGCGATGGCGTTTGGACAGCAAGTTGGTGCGCAATATATGTTGTACGGTAACTTGGCTAGTATAGTAAAGTCGAACAAAGATAAGTCTGACGTTTATTATAAATTCACTTTACGCTTAATGGATTTAAAAAGTGGTTTAATCGAATGGGCTGATGAAACTGAAATTCGTAAATCCAAAGAGAAAGAATTTGTTAGTTGGTAAGGAGGCAAGATGAAAACTACATCACTAGGCATATTATGGTTATGCATTTTATTTTTTTATTCCACAAGCGTTTATGCTAATTACGACAGAAATAAGGCAGTACCTGTAGAAAAAGTACTCTTTGGTAGCGTGATATCTGTACGTAACATTAATAATAAAGAGTTAATACGTGATAAAAATAATGGTTGGCACACGTTTGGCGGAGCACTCATCGGTGGCGTTATTGGTCATCAGTTTGGTGGGGGTAATGGCAGAGATGTTGCCACCATATTAGGTGCGATTATTGGTAGTTCGGCTGTCAATAATAGTCACAACCAACCTAAAAATTTGACCACCCGCTTAGTTGAGTTAATGATCAAAATAGACAGTGGTCGGCAATTTATGGTGATCCAAGATTATGATAACAGCATGGTTTTTCATTCTAAAGATAAAATCAGAATGATCTATCTAGCTAACAGTACTGTGAGAATAGACAAACAACGCTAATTTATCCGTATTAGCGCAAAAAAATAGCTGAGCGATAGTGCTGATAAATCATTAGCTATCGGTTATTATTTTTTTTTAATCGCTATTACCTGACATTTTGTAAAAGTAATTTTGTGTATAATCCCCTGAAATACTTTAATATTATGCTACAACATACGATTGCCTATTCTCTGCTAATGGCAACGACTCCGACAAAACGGTCATAATAATCAAGTATACCTGCAAAAAAAAACATTAAACATCTTCATCATGAAGGTTAACTTTCCGATCATTAAGCATATCTATATATCATGCCTCATCGTGCACAGAAGTTAATCTGACAGGTGCATTATTGGAAGTATCTATTTAGTTTAAGTTATTGCATTTTACAAATCTATAAATAGCTGAACGATGGTGATATTATGGCGTCGAGTATTCGAAAACGGGTTGAGTACGGAGTCCAACTCGTTATAAGTTTGTCAAACAAAACTCCCAAATAACGTGAGCCAAAAAATGCTATCAGCTTTAAGTCGAACATTCACTTCTTTATCATTTGTTTTAATTGTCAGTGCTTGTACACAAGACAATAAACCTGAATCAGTTGATAATTTGATTAGCCCTACCCCCATTCAAGTTATGGCATCTTCACAGATAGAAGCACCTCAAGGTCCACTTTCTTTACTTGCCAAGCCAGTTTTTTACAAGCTCGATATGATAATTGATCCAAATACCGAGCAATTTAGTGGAATTGCATCGATAGATATTAATTTGGAAAGTGATACAAATGGCATTTGGCTTCATGGTAAAGACCTAAAAGTGAGTTCCGTCAAACTGAAGACAGCCAAAGGCGATAGCTTTATTGTTACTTACTCCCAAAAATTAGATTCTGGAGTGTCTAGGGTTGATTTTGGGCGTCAAGTGGCATCAGGAAAAATTAACTTAGAGTTTGAATACTTGGCTGATTTTGATAAAAATCTTTCAGGGTTGTTCAAGGTGATTGAACAGGGAGACGCTTATGTATTAGCTAAGTCTGAATCGATTCAAGCACGAAAGTATTTACCAGGCTTTGATCAACCAGGATTTAAATCACCTTTTTCAATTTCACTGACAATTCCTAAGGGCATGATAGGGGTGTCAAATTCGCCGATAGCCTCTAGCATTCCAATAAATGATAAATTAGTGAAAATTCAATTTGAGCAAACACGACCGATGCCGACGTATTTGTTATCGATTGCGGTTGGCCCTTTCGATGTGCGCAATGATGGCGTCATTCCAAAAAATTCAATACGAGATTATGACATTCCTTTGCGAGGTATCGCTCGTCGAGGCAGAGCAGCTGATATGAATTTTATCATGGGGATCACCCCAAGGTATGTAGAAATATTTGAGCAGGAACTAGGCCAACCTTACCCATTTAAGAAATTAGATATTGTCGCTGCACCGCAATGGCCTAGTGGTGCAACCGAGTTGTCTGCAGCCATTACTTATCGTGAGCAATCAGTCTTATTAGGTGATAACCCGGCACCTGGTGCCAAGCTTGGAATAATGAATACTCATGCTCATGAATTAGCGCATATGTGGTTTGGCAACTTAGTAACACCACCTTGGTGGGATGATCTTTGGTTAAAAGAGGGGTTTGCGACTTGGGCAACGACGGTATTATTATCAAAATTTGAGCCTAAAGTAGGTCATCATCTTGACGCTTTGAAATCAAATTTTCGGACCATGAAAGCCGACTCATTAGCGAGTACCCGTGCTATCAAGGAACCCATTGAGAAGAATGAAAATATTCGTAATGCGTATGATTCAATTACCTACAGAAAAAGTCAAGCCATTATTCACATGGTCGATAGCTACTTTGGTTCAAAGACATTTCGCAAAGCTATGGGCCAATATGTTGCCCAACATGCCGATGGTGTAGCTGATTCTGAACAATTTTATGAAAGTATAGGACGTCAAACTGGCGAGACGGCTCTCACCGAAACCTTTCGTCAATTTGCTGAACAAAAAGGTGTACCCTTGATGGAAGCTGAAATTACTTGTGGGCATTCACAACCCACTAAAGTGAGTTTTAATCAGTTACGTTATCGCCCTTTAGGCTCTAAAATAATAGATGATACTCAATGGACTGTGCCTATGTGCGTCCACTATAGCGATGGAAAATTGGAGCATAGAGAATGTGCGTTAATCAGTCCAAAAAATAATATACTCCAATTAAAATCTTCAAGTTGTCCTACTTGGTTTATGCCTAATTCAGACGGTAATGGTTATTACCGCTGGAAACTGAATGAGCAATACTGGCAGGCGTTGTTAAACGAATTTGATGGATTAAACAACGGAGAACAACTTGCTATTATTGATAGTGTTTTTTCGGGATTCAATGCTGGCAAAGTCGATATCAATACCATGTTAAGTGCAGTTAAAATATCGACAAAATCAAATATTCGTCAAGTGGTTGAAATGCCGATGGGTGATTTGGGCTACTATATTACGAAAGTTTTTGACAAAGCGCTTAGCGAAAAAATCGTTAACGAAATCACGCCTTGGTACCTTACTAAACTTACTCAGCTTGAAGCCAGTAACACTCATTCAGCGCTCAATAATAATCAATTATTATTAAAAAATCGATTGGTGAGTTTTATTGCAAGTATATTAAAACACAAAAAAACTCGAGCCAAACTAATTATTCAAGCACAGACATTTATTGACTCAAAAGGTAAAAATGAAATTAATAAACTTTCGAGTGACTTATACTCAGTGGCATTTACCACTGCAATTCAACACCTAGGCGAACCATTTTTTGACAAACTAATTACAGCACGCGATGAAATTGACGACCCTCGTTTTGATAGGGCAAGCGCAGCGGCTCTTGGAGCGGTCAAAGATGAGTCTATGCTTGATACAGTTCATGATTATGTTCTCAGTGATAACATAGGCGCACGTGAAAGTTTCAGTATGATTGAGGCAATGCTTAATGAAAAGTCACTCAAAACCCAACACTGGACTTGGTTTAAAAATAACTTACTAGCTATCAACAATAAGATACCTGCTCAAAGTCGGCGTCATACACCACGAGTTGCCTCCGCTTTTTGTGATAAAAAAGACTTAACTGAGTTACAAAGCTTATTTGACCTTCATGGTGATAAAGCGCCTGGGTACGAGAACGCACTAAAGCAAACTAAAGAAAATATCATGCTTTGTTCATCTCTCAAAACTTATACTTCAAAATTTAGCCTTTAGATAACTCGCTTTAAAATTTAGGGGGTGGGTGGTGAAAACACATCACCACTTGCGGCTTACAAGAAAAAGAGCCATTTGTTAATTTTTTATATTATCGAATCAATATTTGTATGAAATAGGCACCTGATCTGAACACCCTAATTAAAGCCTTATTCAGACTGAAAGGACTATATCGTATCAAAGCGATCCATTAGTGGTTTGACTTAGACCTCAATATAACGACTATTTTATGGTAAGCAACATCCATACTCCCTCACGTTTAAGGCGAAGTTTTTGAACAAACTAATGAGCGTGGTTATTCCGTCGCAGAGATATCTGAGCGATTAGGTTTTTTCCATATTAAAAACGGAAAAACCATAATTAACAACAGAAAACTCTATTATTAATTATGGTTATACTATTTTCGATGCATGACTAAAGAGGTAATTAGTCGATACTAATACGCGTGATATCCGCACCTAATGCTTGTAATTTATCTTCTATACGTAAATAGCCACGATCAATGTGATAAATTCGATCTACTTGCGTGGCCGTTTTAGCAACCAAACCGGCAATAACTAAACTTGCTGATGCACGTAAATCGGTTGCCATAACTTGGGCACCATTAAATGAATCAACACCTCTGACAGTAGCCGTATTACCTTCAAGTGAAATATCAGCTCCCATGCGCTGTAATTCAGGAACATGCATAAAACGATTTTCAAAAATAGTTTCTATAACCGTTCCTGTCCCTTGTGCCAACGCATTCATCGTCATAAACTGTGCTTGCATATCGGTAGGGAATTCTGGATGGGGTGCGGTTCTCACATTAACCGCTTTTGGTTTTTGCGTCATGGATAGTTCTATCCATCCTTCTCCCGCTTCATTTTCGCCGGTAGTAATGTCAGCACCGGCTTCAGTTAACTTAGATAAGACAGCTTCTAGCACTGACGGGTCCGTATTTAAACACCTAACTTTCCCTTGAGTAACCGCTGCGGCTACAAGAAAAGTTCCCGTTTCGATTCTGTCAGGCATTACTCGATATTCAGTTCCACGAAGCTCTTCAACACCTTCAATAGTTAATATATTAGTACCTGCGCCCGTAATTTTTGCACCCATACTAATAAGGCAATTAGCTAAATCAACAACTTCAGGCTCTCGCGCAGCATTTTCAATAACGGTAGTACCATCAGCCAACGCAGCAGCCATCATTAAGTTTTCGGTTCCGGTGACGCTGACAATATCCAAAAATATGTTAGCACCTATAAGACGACCTTTTTTCTTAGCTACAATATAGCCATTTTCAACATCTATATCAGCAGCCATCGCTTTTAGACCCTGAATATGCAAATTCACTGGACGAGCACCAATTGCACAACCCCCAGGTAAAGACACTTCAGCATGTCCCATACGGGCAAGTAAAGGGCCAAGGACTAATATAGAAGCGCGCATGGTTTTTACTAAATCATAAGGAGCACAACATTCAGTAATATTACTTGTATCAATACTTATTGTTTCATCATTTAGCCACTGGGTTTTCGCCCCTAACTGGCCTAATAGCTTTACGGTGGTTAAAATGTCATTGAGTTGAGGTACATTACTAAAAACAATAGGTGTTTTTGATAACAATGCTGACATTAAAATAGGGAGTGCGGCGTTTTTAGCCCCCGAAATAGTGACTTCACCACGTAGCGGCTTACCACCAATAACTTTAAATACGTCCAAAATGGCTTACTTCTTACTTATAAATGATTAAAAAAATTGACTATGTGACAAGTATTGCATGCATTTACATATTAAACAATTTATCACGCTGCCACTGTGCTTTAGTAAAAGTTTTTACTGTCACAGCATGGATGCTACCGTCTTTAATAGCACCGGCTAACGCTGCAAATACGACTTGTTGCCGTTTAACACGTGATAAATCAGCAAACATATCGGCTACAGCTACAACACTACATTGTGAACCGTCAAATTTCACTTGAAGTTCATCAAGCGTTAGTGCGTCGTTAATTAGTTTTTCTATATCTTGTACTTCCAAGAGTAGTTCCTCGATCTGGTTAGTTGCATTCAGCGAATTAATTAATCACTTGATCTTATACCAATTAAACTAACTAAGTGATCTTTTTAAATGGTCTAAATATCCAATAACATCGTTGCTTTCAATCCCAATAGCCAGCTATTGGTCAATCAAGCGCCTTGTTATTGAAAATTTATCTTCATTAAAATTTGACCCCTTAATTAACTTTAATTGGTATTATTATTTAACAGGTAAAAAGCCTTCAACGCCACTTAAGCGAATGAGTTTATCTAGTTTAGTTGGTATGTTAGCAAAAGATAATTGACAGTTATCAATATTTGCTTGTTCTAATAAATAAAAAAGCCAAGCTAATCCTGCTGTATCAACACGCGTTATTTTTGCTAAATCAAGTGTCACTGATGAAGGTAAAAATAATTTCGTAATACTTTTTTTTGTTATTTGCATAATAGAATGCCGAGTTAACTCACCGCTAAATTCAATCGCCGTAGTCGTGATGTTTAAGATTATTTCTGCCATATATTAAAATACACCTTAACCCGTTTTATTTTTCAGTGATTTAGTTTTAAAAATTATATCACGATCACTTTTTTTCTTTAGTAATTCAGTCACATAAGGTAGCCCTTTTTGACGAATCACACTACCCAGCTCAGCTTGTTTACTGTCAAGTAAACTAACGCCCTCAGCCACCATATCGAATGCTTTCCATTCATTAGTTTTTCTATTTCTTCTTACTTTAAAAGAGACATCTATATTATCCCTTCCCTGCATCATAACACGGGTATTTACAGCCACAATTTTTTTATCGCTAAAGCTCCTTGCCGGTTCAAATTCAACCGGTTGATTATCATATAAGGTAAAAACTTGGGCATATGAGGTCACTAAATACTCTCGAAATACTGGCACAAAATCGTTGCGTTCTTGCGACGTTGTTTTCTTTAAATGCTTACCAATAACCTTAAATGCAGAGTATTTATAATTGATATATGGCATTAGTTCTTCTCGAACTATATTTTTGAGTATATTGGGGTTAGCCCTAATTGCTTGTTGCTCATTTGCAAAACGGTTAAACGTTTTACTGGCAACGGTTTTAATCATTAAATAAGGATCTTTTTTATCAACATAAATACGAGCCGCATTGGTAGATAATTGCGATTTTTCCTCAGATGATTTATTTTCTTGTACTTCATCAGACGCAAGTAAATTAACGCTGAATAAGCTCGCTACTATAACGAATATCAATAATGAGGGATTCATTAACTTTATCTTATTTAAATACTGTATTTTCATTACTCATCACCGCTCCCTTGACTAAATAAAAACTGTCCTATTAATTCTTCCAGCACTAAAGCCGGCTTGGTATCTTCAATAAAATCATCCGGCTGTAAAATTTCCAATGACTCATCCATAAAGCCTGGCTGTAGGCCAATATATTGTTCGCCCAATAACCCTGCGGTTAAAATGGCCACTGATGTTGCTTCTGAAAACTGGTTGTATTGACTATATATTTCCATAGTAACCACCGGTGTGTAATATTCTTCATCAAGCGATATATTGCTCACACGACCAACAACCACACCACCAACTTTTATGGGTGAACGTACTTTTAAACCACCAATATTATCAAATTTTGCAAATAAATTATAACTTTCGCCACCATTTGAAATACCACTATTAGCAACTTTCAGTGATAACATAAGTAATGCTGCAATACCTAAAGCAACAAAAAACCCTACCATTAATTCTACTTTTTTTGACATCATGTCTGTCACCAAACGCCTTATAAATTGTCTAAAACTATTAACTGTTAACTGTTCTCTTATCTTTATCTTGCAAACATCAATGCTGTTAAAATAAAGTCTAATGCTAATACCAATAAGGAGGATTGTACCACTGTTGAGGTAGTCGCCCGCGAAATACCTTCAGAAGTAGGCTCACAATCATAACCTTTATATACTGCTATCCAACTCACTACAAAAGCAAAAATAATACTCTTAATAATGCCATTTAAAATGTCTTTATTGAAGTCTACCTGATCCTGCATAACAGACCAAAATGTTCCTGCATCAACACCTAACCAATCAACCCCCACCAAATGAGCACCAAGAATACCTACCATAGAAAAAATAGCGGCTAATAAGGGTAAACTAATAAACCCAGCCCAAAAACGCGGAGCTATGACACGGCGTAGAGGATCAACCGCCATCATTTCTAAACTAGACAACTGTTCTGTTGCTTTCATTAAACCAATTTCAGCAGTTAGCGCAGAGCCTGCCCTTCCAGCAAATAATAATGCGGCAACCACGGGGCCTAATTCACGTAATAACGATAATGCAACCATAGGGCCTAAACTCGCTTCAGCGCCATAACCAACTAATATAGTATAGCCTTGCAATGCTAGCACCATACCAATAAAGCCCCCTGAAACCACAATAATAATCAATGACATTACGCCAACGCTATAAAGTTGCTGTAATAACAACGGAATGCCTTTGCGAGGGTTTGGCTTATGCAACAAAGCTGAAAGTAGCACAATAACCGCACGCCCTAGACCGCTAATAAGCGCTAAGGTATTTCGACCCAATAATTGTAACTGCCCCATCATGCTTTTCCTCGTTCATGTACAGCAGGCTGCAATTTAATGAGTTCATTTTGATAACTTGGCGCCGGATAATGAAAGGGTACAGGGCCATCAGCCTTTCCTTCTACAAACTGTTTCACCAGTGCAGATTCATCTTGTCTTATCTGTTCAGGTGTACCGTGACCTATAATTTTTTGCTCGGCAATGATATAGATATAATCAGCAATACTCATTACCTCAGGAACATCATGCGACACCACAACCGATGTCAAACCTAACGCATCATTAAGAGAGCGAATTAAACGAACAATCACCCCCATTGAAATAGGATCTTGGCCTGCAAAAGGTTCATCATACAAAATTAGCTCAGGATCAAGCGCAATAGCACGCGCCAATGCCACGCGACGCGCCATACCTCCAGAAAGTTCACTCGGTTGTAGATCTCGAGCACCACGTAACCCGACGGCTTCTAATTTCATTAATACTATTTTTTCAATAATATTTTCAGGTAGCTTACTGTGTTCGCGAATAGGAAAAGCAATATTGTCAAAAACGCTCATATCAGTAAAAAGAGCACCACTTTGAAAGAGCATGCTCATGCGTTTACGTGTTTCATATAAATCATGACGAGACAAGCTGGGGATATCTTGACCTGAAAATAAAATTTTACCACTCTCAGGTTTAATTTGTCCGCCAATCAAACGTAATAATGTTGTTTTACCAATACCACTGGGGCCCATGATACCGGTTACTTTCCCTACAGGAATAGATAAACTAATATCATTATAAATAACGCGTGCACCTCTTTTAAATGTGAGGTTTTCGATTTCAATTAGGCTGTCTAGCGTTTCTACTGGTAGTGTCATTTTATAACATCAATGTAATTGGTTAATTTATTAATATGAATTACAGAAATCCCTATTTCTGAATAGAAAGTAATTTTACCTGAGCACTTATCATTGTTCACTAAAAATTAATAATTTAAAGCAAAAAAATTGTCTAATAATGTAATAGAGAGCATTTTGTTAGGTTTTAGTTCAACTAATGAAGAAAATTACAACAAACTCAAACTATTTTCTCTTTGATTACATTAATTACTTTGTTTTTCCTTCTCAAACAGCGACAATTTAACTTGTTGTACCAAATAACTTAAGATCCCTCATATTTTCACTAGGATCTGTTGATTTTTTTGGTATATTAATTGGAGTTATAGATGTTAGAACACGTTATTATTTTATTAATTGCCCTTGTAGTACTTGTTTGGAGTGCTGATAAGTTTGTTTTAGGGGCTTCTTCTTTAGCAAAAAACATTGGCGTTTCTCCAATGATTATTGGTTTAACTATTGTTGCTATGGGCTCGTCTGCGCCAGAAATGATGGTAGCTGCAGCGGCTTCATTCCAGGGCAACCCTGATACTGCCATAGGTAATGCTATTGGATCTAATATAACCAATATTGCCTTAGTTCTTGGGCTGACCGCGTTAATAAAACCTTTAGTTGTTTCTTCATCAACGATTAAACAAGAACTACCTCTATTACTCATATTAACAATACTTGCCTACTGGATGCTTTCAGACGATTTTTTTAGCTTCTCTGAATCGTTAATTTTAATGCTTAGTTTTTTTTGCTTTATTTCTATTCTATTGATAAAGGCCTTAAGGCAGCGAAATAATAATAACCTTGACGATCCTATGATTATTGAAGCTGAATACGAAATACCTGAGGCAACAAGTACTCTAAAATCTATTTTATGGCTAGTGGCCGGTATCACTCTTTTGGTTTCAAGTGCGCATTTTCTTGTTGATTCCGCTATATTTATTGCTAAAGCATACGGTATTAGCGACTTAGTCATTGGGTTAACCGTTATAGCCTTTGGAACAAGTTTACCCGAGCTAGCTGCTAGTATTGCTAGCGTAATGAAAAAAGAAGATGATTTAGCCATGGGGAATATTATTGGTTCTAATATTTTCAATATCTTAGCCGTATTACCTTTCGCTGGTTTAATAGCCCCAGGGGAAATAAATCCAGAAGCCTCTTTTCGAGATGCCCCTGTGATGATTGCCATTACAGCTTTACTATTTCTACTATGTTTTAGTCGCAAGTCCGGATACTTTAGACTTACTCGCGCAAAAGGCGCACTCTTATTGGTAAGCTTTATTGCTTATCAAATATTACTTTTTAGCCAGACAACTTTTAGCTAAGCCAACTATTATGAAAGATTTTAAACAACTTGCCATAAACGTCATTAACATTGAACAACAAGCTATTATAGAGTTATTACAATATATTGATGACAGTTTTGAACAGGCCTGTCAGTTAATGTTTAACTGTAAAGGCCGCGTTATCGTTATTGGTATGGGTAAATCTGGCCATATAGGCGGTAAAATAGCGGCCACATTAGCCAGTACGGGTACCCCAGCATTTTTTGTTCACCCTGGCGAAGCGAGCCACGGTGATTTAGGGATGATCACTAAAGATGACGTCGTGCTAACTATTTCTAACTCTGGTGAAACTGGTGAAGTTTTAGCTATTATTCCCGTCATCAAACGTATTGGCGCTAAACTTATTTCTATGACAGGTAATACGACCTCTACCTTAGCCAAATTAGCTGACACCCATGTTTGTACTAAAGTATCAACTGAGGCTTGTCCATTAGGGTTAGCACCTACCTCAAGTACGACAGCCTCTCTTGTTATGGGTGATGCACTAGCTGTTGCCCTACTTAATGCTAGAGACTTTACCGCTGACGACTTTGCTTTATCGCACCCCGGCGGTAGCTTAGGCAAACGATTATTATTATGCTTGAATGATATAATGCATCAAGGTGAACGCTTACCAGTAGTAAATGAACGAGCATTAATCAAAGAGGCTCTAGTAGAAATGTCGTTAAAAGGCTTAGGTATGACCGCTATTGTTAATGATAATAAAGAGTTAGTTGGCTTATTTACCGATGGTGACTTACGCCGTATTTTAGATGAAAGAATAGATATTCATCAAGACATTATCTCCTCTGTAATGACAATATCACCAACAGTCGCACAACGTAATATGTTAGCAGCACAAGCATTGCATATAATGGAGGATAAAAAAATTAACGGTTTAATTGTTGTTAATGAACAACAACAACCCATTGGAGCAATGAATATGCATGATCTACTTCGCTCAGGTGTACTTTAATGAACAATGTACTGAACACAAACCCGAATACCTTATACGGCATGGTAAACGAAAGTATTCTAATTAAGGCGAAAAAAATAAGACTTTTAGTCTGCGATGTAGATGGTGTTTTTTCCGATGGCAGAATCTACTTAGGTAATGACGGTGAAGAATTAAAAGCGTTCCATACCAAGGATGGCTTTGGCATAAAAGCACTTGGCAGCAGTGGTGTTGCTGTAGCGATTATTACCGGCCGACGCTCAGCTATTGTTGCCAAACGTATGACAGATCTTAATATTGAACATATAATTCAAGGACAAGAAGACAAGCTACCCGCTTTGCTCTCTTTGGCTAAAGAGCTTACTATTAATATCGACGAAATAGCCTACATTGGTGATGACATGCCCGACATGTCTTGTATTATACGAGTAGGTTTAGGCATTGCTGTACAGGATGCACATCCAATGGTACTAGCAAAAGCCGATTATACTACCTTTACTCGAGGAGGGTTTGGGGCAGTCAGAGAAGTTTGTGATTTAATCATGCAATGTCAAAATTCACTGGAAGACGCAAAAGGCGCGAGTATATGACAAGGCTAAATTTTTTAGCTTTATTGACGCTATTATTAGGAGGCATGGCGTATGCCATTATTGAATGGCGTTACGCGCAAACGACACCTGGCGAAAGTATTGCAAATGAATTAACCCCCGATTTTATTGCCGAAGCACTAAAAAGTGATATTTATACTACATTAGGACAACTATCCCACTCAATCGTCGCTGATCGTATGGAGCATTTCACTAAACTTGAACTTACCCACTTTGAATTACCACATTACATTTTATACCCAACAAATAACATCCAGTCAAAAAAATCATTGGCTGGAAAACAGAGTTATCCATGGAAACTTAGCGCAAAAGAAGCGACACTGTATAAAAACAATAGGGTTATTTTGAATCATCGCGTACACTTAACTGCTACCGATGAAAATAGTTTAATACAAGAAATACATTGTAAATATTTAGAATTAGATTTAAATACTAATATTATCAGTTCAGATCAAACAGTGATGGTGCAAGGGAAAGACTTCACAATGTATGGCTCGGGCTTGATAATTGACTTAAACACCAAACAAATGACACTGACTGAGCATGTACGCACCATTTATTACAAAAAAAATAATAGCTAATCCCTTAATGACAATAAAAAAATTCACTACTGGTATATTGCTTACTTCGCTAATTTTTGGCCTAGCAGCACCTGCTAATGCCTCTAAACAAGATCTTAACCAAGAAATCACCATTAAGTCTAAACGTCAATCTGCTGACTTAAAAAACAAAATAGCCAGTTATTTAGATGATGTTAGCATTCGCCAAGGCTCAATTTCTATCGTTGCTGACATAGTACAAGTTTATAGTGAAATTAATGACATAACAGGCGAAAATTTTGACATTTATCTTGCAAAGGGCAAACCTGCTATTTTTAAACAACAGTTAGAAGATGGTAGTTTAATTAGCTTACAGGCCAATAAAATACAATATCAGCCAGATCAGCATACTATTACCGTTTCAGGAAATGCTCAAGTAAAACAAGCCGGCAGTAAGATGAGTGGTGATATTATCACTTACAACACCTTAAACGAAAAATTAGAGGGACAAAGTAGTAAGGATGAACATGTTACTACTATTTTACAACCCGTCCAGCAAGATAGCTCTGAACTAAAAAAAGAAAGTGAATGACAGTGATAACAAATAATGTGGATCATACGATCATTGATAATGATAATTTACCTAAATCAACGTTAATTGCGCAAGGTTTATCAAAATCTTACAAAAGTAAACAAGTGGTTATAAATGTCAGTTTATCCGTTAGTGCCGGTCAAATCGTTGGTTTGTTAGGTCCAAATGGTGCAGGTAAAACGACTTCTTTTTATATGATTGTCGGGCTAGTACCCAATGATGATGGAAAAATATTTCTTAATAACGAAGATGTAACACTTGCTCCTATGCACGAACGAGCGCGTCAAGGTATCGGCTATTTACCACAAGAAGCTTCAATATTTAGAAAACTTACCGTTACAGACAATATTATGGCTATTTTACAAACACGAAAAAGCCTTAATGAACAAGAAAGACAAGAGAAGTTAGAACACCTCTTAGAAGAGTTTAATATCAATCACATCAAAGACAACTTAGGTATGAGTTTGTCTGGCGGTGAAAGACGCCGAGTAGAAATTGCTCGAGCACTTGCGGCAGAGCCACAATTTATATTGCTTGATGAACCCTTTGCTGGTGTTGATCCTATCTCAGTTGGTGATATCAAAAAAATAATCATTCACCTCAAAGAGCGTGGTATTGGCATACTTATAACCGATCATAACGTTCGTGAAACGCTTGATGTTTGTGAGCACGCTTATATAGTGAGCCGTGGCGAAATCATCGCTGAAGGAAATTCGGATGAAATTCTTGCTAATCAGAAGGTGAGAGATGTATACCTCGGTGAACAGTTCACGCTATAGTTAACACATACACAGGTAACTTAAGCTATGATTAACTTAATCAAATAAATAAATAGGATGTACGAAGGTAGATGCGACCAACTCTGCAACTCCATATAGGACAACAACTAACGATGACACCACAACTGCAACAAGCGATAAAGCTATTGCAGTTATCAACGTTAGAGCTTCAGCAAGAAATTCAAGAAATCCTTGAAAGCAACCCTTTACTCGACGTTAATGAAGAACAAACAATTGATTCAAATAGTCATGCTGAAGATAACCTAGAGCAAGCTTTTTCAACAACCTTAACCGATATCCCAAAAGAAGTGACTGATGGCACAGAAGATGCTGCTGCGACCATTGATGAAATAAGCACCACTGAAGCAATGGAAAATAATGATATTCCTGAAGAATTAAACATCGACACCACTTGGGAAGACAGCTATAGCGCAGGTGTATCTAACACGGGCGCTGTCATTAGCCCCGCTGAAGATTACACCTACCAAGGTGAAACCACTGATTCAATACAAGATCACTTACTTTGGCAAATGCAATTAACGCCCTTTTCTGACACAGATAGAGCCGTTGCTATTGCCATCATTGAAGCTGTGGATGATGCGGGTTACCTAACCGTTTCATCTGAAGATATTTTAGAAAGTGTCGGTATTAAAGATCTTGAACTAGATGAAGTAGAAGCGGTATTAAAACGTATAAATGTTTTTGATCCTATAGGTGTTGCCGCTCCGTCTATTTCTGATTGCTTGTTGATACAGTTAAATCAATTTGACTCTGACACCCCTTTTTTAAAAGAAAGTAAATTAATAATTACCCAATATATTGATTTACTGGGTAATCGTGATTACCGCCAACTTATGCGAAAAACACGTCTTAAAGAAGATCAATTACGCGAAGTAATGCGTCTAATTCAAAGCTTAAACCCTCGCCCAGGTGATACAGTAATTAAGAGCAACGATCAATATGTCATTCCTGATGTGACTGTTGAGAAGAAAAATGGCCGTTGGATTGTAGAATTAAACTCAAACACAGCACCCAAGCTATCGATCAATCAACAATACGCCGCAATGATAAAAACGACAAAATCATCTAGTGGTGATGGGCAATTTATTCGGACAAACTTGCAAGAAGCTAAGTGGTTTATAAAAAGTTTAGAGTCACGTAATGATACTTTACTAAAAGTATCAAATTGTATAGTACAACGCCAACAAGGTTTTTTAGAGCATGGTGCAGAGGCAATGCGCCCTATGATATTAAATGATATTGCTGAAGCGGTAGATATGCACGAATCAACCATATCGCGAGTAACCACTAATAAGTATATGCATACGCCAAGAGGTATCTTTGAATTAAAATATTTTTTTTCAAGTCATGTTAGTACTGAAAATGGTGGCGAATGTTCATCCACTGCGATTCGATCACTCATTAAAAAACTCATTTTAGCGGAAATACCTGCTAAACCGCTAAGTGATAGTAAAATGGCCACAATATTGACCGAGCAGGGAATTAACGTTGCCAGACGTACAATAGCCAAATATCGTGAATCTTTGTCTATTCCACCGTCTAATCAACGTAAGAGTTTACTCTAAAGCTTAATATCTGTACTTACCCTATAAGGAGCATGCATATGCAAATTAATCTTACCGGACACCATGTAGACATTACCTCATCATTACGTGAATATGTTGATACTAAATTTGCCAAATTAGAACGACATTTTGATCATATTAATAATGTGCACGTCGTCTTAACCGTAGAAAAATTGAACCAAAAAGCTGAAGCTACTGTTCATATGAATGGTACAGAGGTTTTTGCCTCTTCAACAAATACTGATATGTACGCTTCTATTGATACCTTAGTTGATAAATTAGATCGTCAGGTACTCAAATACAAAGGCAAAATTTCGCAACATTAATACTATAAAAAATTATGAGACTACAAGATATATTAACACTGGACTGCACTAAATGTGCCGTTCCTACTAGCAGTAAAAAACGTATTCTTGAACAAATTTGCCTACTGGCTGCCGAAAAAATGGGCAGTTGTAATGCAAGTGATTTATTAGAGAGCATTCTTAATAGAGAGAAAATGGGGAGTACTGGCATAGGAAATGGTATCGCAATCCCACATGGTAGATTAAATAATACCGATAAAGCGATGGCTGTATTATTAACAACTGAAAAAGCCATTGATTTTGACGCTATTGACAACCAAGCAGTTGATATATTTATTTGTTTATTTGTTCCTCAAAATAGTACTCAAGAACACCTAAATACCTTACAAAATATTGCGCAATTATTTAGTGATCGAAAAACAGCAAAACAAGTACGTAAATGTACCAATAACCTGCAGTTATTTAATCTTATTCAACAAGGCCAGTAAATTACAAATAAACAGTAACGAGACGATAATATAATATCGCTTGATACTATTAACTCGTGACTCGGAAGCTTAAACGTATGAAACTTATTATTGTTAGTGGTCGCTCTGGCTCAGGTAAATCAGTCGCATTAAGAGTGTTAGAAGATTTAGGCTATTACTGCGTAGATAACATACCCATTAATTTATTACCTGCATTAACGCACACCGTTATTAATGATTATGAAAATGTTGCTGTAAGTCTAGATGTACGTAACTTACCCAAAGATCCCAAAGACATACCTGAAATTATTGAATATCTTCCTAGTGCCGTAGATGTTACTACACTTTATTTAGATGCCGATGATAACGACCTTATTCGTCGATTTAGTGAAACTCGTCGTTTACATCCTTTAATTAAAAAAAATATCCCACTTGATCAAGCAATTGCCTTAGAAAAAGAATTATTAGTACCGATTTCAATTAATGCTGATTTATACATTAATACCAGCCAATTAAGCCCACATCAATTAGCAGATTTAGTTAGAGAGCGTATTTTAGGGAAAAAAACAGGTTCCATGGTATTAGTGTTCGAATCTTTTGGCTTCAAACATGGCATACCTACCGATGCTGATTATGTTTTTGATGCGCGATTTTTACCCAATCCTTTTTGGGAAAAAGAACTCAAACACTATACTGGCTTAGAAGAACCGGTAAAAGACTTTCTTGCTCGCCAACCAATAGTGACCAAATTTATTTGGCAAATCAATAGCTTTATGATGACTTGGGTACCACATTTAGAGCGTAATAATCGTAGTTATGTCACCATTGCTATTGGTTGCACCGGTGGTAAACATAGATCAGTTTATATCGCCGAACTGTTAGCAAATAACTTTAGTAAAGAGCAAAAAGACGTACAAACACATCATCGAGATATAAAAAAAATAAAACAGTTACCAACACCATGAGTAAAGTAAAAAACGATGACAATATTATCGTTACTAAAGAACTAACCATTGTTAATAAGTTAGGACTACATGCACGTGCTGCAAGTAAACTCGCACAGCTTTGCCAGCAATTTACCGCTACTATCAATCTAGAATTAGAAGAAAAAGAAGCAGATGCCAGCAGTATAATGGCTATAATGCTATTAGCTGGTGGACAAGGAAAGACGGTAAAAGTCACAGCGCAAGGGGTAGATGCACCACAAGCATTACAAGCAATTAGCCAGTTAATTTCTGATAAATTTGATGAAGAAGAATACAAAAAAAGCTGAAAGAAGCACTAAGTTACGATAGACTTAACCTTAAGTTAATGTAAGCAAATCAATTATCATGTAAACCAAGCAAATATACCTAATATTTATGTCTGAAACTTTAGAACAAGAAAACATTCACCAAACATTACATCAAGTCAATAAAGCACTTGATAGTGGTATGTTTGTTTATGTGCGTAAATTATTACAAGGTATGTCAGCTTATGATTTAGCCTTGATTCTTGAATCTTCAACGGCTAGAAGTCGTCCTGTTTTATGGCAACTCATTGATATAGAACATCACGGTGAAGTGCTAGAAGAACTAAATGAAGAAGTCCGTAAAGGCATTCTACAAAGTATGCGACCAGAAAAACTGGCAGCCGTTGCTGAAGGTATGGATGTCGATGATATTGCCGAAGTATTACGTACTCTACCAGATGATGCTTACCGCAAAGTTCTCAACTCAATGGACTCTCAGGATAGAAGTCGAGTAGAAACGGCGTTGTCTTATGAAGAGGATACCGCTGGCGGTATCATGAATACTGATACTATTACTATACGCCCCGAAGTCAGTGTTGATGTGGTATTACGTTACTTACGTTTAAAAGGACAATTACCCGAAGCAACCGACTCCTTTTATGTTGTAGACAGAAACAATCTTTTTATTGGTGCAGTATCGCTAGCGGCCATCATTACTGCTCAACCAAACATCATCATTTCAACGCTTATTAATGCAGAAGTAGAAGCAATACAAGCAGATATAGATGAGCAAGAAGTGGCACAATTATTTGAACGCCATGATTGGTTCTCAGCTCCTATAGTCGATCAAAATGGACATTTACTTGGCCGTATAACCATAGATGATGTTATTGATATTATTCGTGAAAATGCTGAGCATTCCATGATGAGTATGGCTGGTTTAGATGATGAAGCCGATACCTTTGCTCCGGTAATACAAAGTACTAAACAACGCTCTTTGTGGCTCGGTGTAAATCTAATCACCGCTTTATTAGCTGTAGCGGTTACCAGTATGTTTGAAGGTATTTTTCAACAGTTAGCCATCTTAGCCGTTTTAAACTCACTGGTACCAAGTATGGGCGGCGTTGCTGGCAATCAAACGTTAACGCTTGTTATCCGTGGTATGGCACTAGGTCATGTTGGCGACAGTAATGCGAGAGCATTACTCCATAAAGAGGCCGCTATTGGTTTTCTTAATGGCGTCATTTGGGCACTATTAATAGCTACGTTTGTTTCCATTTGGAAGCAAGATTTAATGTTAGGCGGCGTAATAGCTATTGCCATGCTCATGAATATGACTGCGGCAGGCTTAGCCGGCGTATCTATACCGTTAATGCTAAAACGCCTTAATATCGACCCTGCCTTAGCCGGTAGTGTTATCATCACTACCGTTACTGATGTTGTAGGAATTTTTGCCTTTTTAGGTACTGCGACACTTTTATTAACTTAAAGAATCGCTTGTTATGAGTAATCAGTAGCGAATTTAAAACAAAGTAAAACAACTTAAAACTCATCACTAATCATTCCAAAAGACGACTCTAATGCCCTGCTACTTGCATTTCATCAATCAATATCGAACCCGTTCTAATGCTACCGTGTTTATCAATATCCGAGCCCACTGCAATAATACCTTTAAACATTTGCGTTAAGTTTCCTGCAATAGTAATTTCACTTACAGGATAAGCCAACTCACCATTTTCCACCCAAAATCCTGCTGCTCCACGAGAGTAATCACCATTGACAACATTAACACCTTGACCCATTAGTTCGGTGACTAATAGCCCTGTACCTAAAGTTTTTAGCATGGTATCAAAGTCAGCATTCACATCACCTTTAGCATGGGAGTTTTCATCCTTAACTAGCCAGTTGTGAATACCACCAGCGTGAGCTGTTGAAGTAAGTCCTAACTTACGTGCTGAATAACTTGTTAATAAATAAGTTTGTAAAACACCATCAATGATAATATCTCTATCTTGAGTGAGCACCCCTTCACTGTCAAAAGCACTACTTGCTAACGCTTTTTTGATATGTGGGCGTTCTTGAATAGTCAAAAAATCAGGAAATACTTCTTTCCCTATCGCATCAAGTAAAAAAGATGATTTACGATATAAGTTACCACCACTAATCGCAGCAATAAAATGCCCCCAAAGAGTATTAGCAATATCAGCGCGAAACAGTACAGGTACTTTTTGTGTAGCAATTTTTTGTGGATTTAAACGTGATATAGCTTCTCTAGCTGCTTTTTTTCCTATGCTAATACCACTATTTAGCAACGTAAAATCACGATTAACATCGTAGGCGTAATCGCGCTGCATTTCATCATCACTTCCCGCAATCACCATACAACTTAAACTATGGCGAGAGCTTGGGTAACCCACGAGCTGTCCATTACTGTTACCATAAACCTTAAACCCTGAAAAACAATCTAAGCTAGCCCCATCAGAATTAGTGATACGGCTATCACTGTCTAATGCGCTTTGTTCACATTCTTTTGCAATGTCTATCGCCTGCTCAGTGCTCAGCTCTTTAGGGTGATATAAATCTAAATTAATTGGCTGCATCGCTAACAACGCTTTATCTGCTAGACCTGAGCAATCATCAACTGAAGTGTACTTGGCAATATTAACTGCCGCTTCGACCGCTTGAACTAGTGCTTTTTCTGATAAATCAGCAGTTGATGCACTGCCTTTTCGTCCTTGCTGATAAACAGTAATACCTAAAGCGCCATCGTTGGTAAATTCAACATTCTCTACTTCACCAAGACGCGTACCCACACTTAAACCTTGTTGGCGACTCATTGCTACTTCGGCGCCATCGGCCCCTAATGATTTAGCTAATTCGAGTACTTGCGCAACTCTTGCTTTTACTTGGTCAAGTTGTTCGATTAATGGATCACTAAATTTTTTTGCTTCGCTCATAGTTTTTTATCTACTTCGGCTTTTAAAATATCAACTTTATTCATTTTTACGTATAATGATGATATTAATTTAAATTAACTTATATTAACAACTATTATGCCCCAGTCAGCCAACGATATCGACGACTTATCATCGGAAATAGACCAAGAATTGAAGAGTAAAACCGAAATAAAAAGAGAAATGCATCAATTGCAGGATTTTGGTCAAAAATTAGTAGAGATGTCTAAACATCAACGAAGCCGATTACCGCTATCCGAAGATCTTAAATACGCGATGATTGTGGCTGATAAAATTAGAAATAAGAATGAAGCGCTACGTCGTCATATTCGTCATATTGCCAAAATATTAGTGGAAACTGATCTTGCTCCTATTCATCAAGCTATTGATGTAATGGCAAACAAGCATCAACAAGAAACGTCTAAATTTACACGTTTAGAAAACTTAAGAGATGAATTAATTGAACAAGGCAGTGAGGCTATAGAAGCATTATTAACTGAGTTTGAAAAAATGGAGCGACAAAAACTTAAACAGTTGGTTCGTAACGCAGCTAAAGAGAAAAAGGCAGAAAAATTAGGTAAACATTACCGTAATTTGTTCACTTACTTGAAAGAATATAGTTAACCCTTCGACTGCTTCGCGCTCAGGGCAGACGGACATTCCCGTTCATCCTGAGCCTGTCGAAGGACGTGTCTATTGTGTTCCACCAATAGTCATTTCATCAATTTTTAATGTCGGTTGGCCAACACCTACAGGCACGCTTTGGCCATCTTTACCGCACACCCCAACACCCGCATCTAGCTTAAGGTCGTTACCCACCATAGACACTTTTTTCATTGCTTCTGGGCCGCTACCAATTAAAGTAGCCCCTTTAATTGGGGTGGTGATTTCGCCGTTTTCAATTAAATAAGCTTCTGAACTAGTAAAAACAAATTTTCCTGAAGTAATATCTACTTGCCCACCAGCAAAATTTGGTGCATAAATGCCTTTCTTCACCGATTTAATAATATCTTCAGGGCTAGACTCTCCTGCCAGCATATAAGTATTGGTCATACGTGGCATAGGTAAATGAGCATAAGATTCACGACGACCATTACCCGTCGGCTTAACGCCCATTAATTCCGCATTATGCTTATCTTGCATGTAGCCTTTTAAAATGCCTTTTTCAATCAATACATTATATTGTCCCGGTGTACCTTCATCATCAATGTTAACTGAGCCCCGACGATTTTCCATTGTGCCATCATCAACAATAGTACAAAGGGTTGAAGCAACTTGTTGACCAATTTTTCCTGAAAAAGCTGATGAACCTTTACGATTAAAGTCACCCTCTAAGCCATGCCCAACCGCTTCATGTAATAATACGCCAGGCCAACCCGCGCCTAGTACTATAGGAAAGGTTCCCGCAGGTGCATCCACAGCAACTAAATTAACCAAGGCTTGACGAACTGCTTCTTCAGCATAAGTTAAATAACGAGCTTTTTCTTGTCCGGTGGCATTACATTCTGATTCAAAGAAGTAGCTGTAATCAGTTCTAGCACCACCACCCGCACTCGCACGTTCACGCTTACCATTTTCTTCTACTAATACTGAACAGTTCAAACGCACTAATGGACGAATGTCGGTGCCATATGAACCATCACTAGCAGCAACTAGTATCTTTTCATGCACACCTGATAAGCTGACTATGACCTGACTTACTCGACTGTCTACCTGTCTAGCATGTGTTTCAACTTGATGTAACAAATCAATTTTTTGCTCTTGTGTTAAGCTACCCAGCGGTTCAACTGTTTGATAAATTTTAATCGGTGATTGGCGTTTAAATGCCTGAACTTGTGTACCATTACCGCTATCAGCGATCCCTTTAGCCGCATCTGCAGCTTGCTGAAGTGCTAAGGGAGAAATATCATCCGAATATGCAAAACCTGTTTTCTCACCAGAGATTGCACGTACGCCAACTCCTCGCTCCATATTGTATGAGCCTTCTTTAACTATCCCATCTTCAAGCATCCAAGATTCATGTTGGCTAGACTGAAAATATAAATCAGCAAAATTTACTTGTCTTCCCATCATGCTATTTAATGTTTTAGATAAAATAGCATCATCGATATGGCTATCGGCTAACAGGGTTTGCTCAACATTATTCATTTAAAACTCGATTTTTAATTGGATATTAAAGCATGCTTTAGTGGCATACTTGTTCGTATTCTCTGTATTTCTGAGGGAATAAAGTCGCTAGTAATAATCCCTTCTCCTTGTTCAATGCAGGATAAAATTTCACCCCAAGGGCTTATGATCATTGAATGTCCCCATGTTTCTCGCCCGTTAGCATGCACACCTTCTTGTCCTGCAGCAATAATGTAAACTTGGTTTTCAATCGCTCTTGCTTGCAGCAATGTTTGCCAATGTACCTTACCGGTTACACGAGTAAATGCGCTAGGTACGGTGATAATATCCGCGCCTAGTTCGCTAAGTCTTTGATACAAAAGTGGAAAGCGAATATCAAAACATACCGACAAACCAATAGTTGCCAAGGGGGTTTTGGCTATGCAAGCCTTATTACCTGCTTTAGTATAACGGGATTCACAATAAGTCTTTGCATTATCTGCAACATTTACATCAAACAAATGAATTTTATCATAAGTCGTTATCAGTTCACCGAGTGAATTAAAAGCACAGCTAGTATTGGTGAATTTATTACCACCATCAGTTATTATCGGAATGGTTCCGCCAATAAGGGTAACTTTGTATTGCTTGGCTAACTGACTTAAGGAGTATTGCAGTTCATTATGACTTTTTGATCTCTGAGCTAGCGATAACTGAGCCTGATCACTAACACCAAAAAACAAACAACACTCTGGCAGCACAACAATGTGATCAACTTCTTCACTGTTGGATGTTTGTGTTAATTTCGCTAACTGGTTAGCAATAGTCTGAATATTTTGCTCAACATTTGGCGTAGAGTTAAGTTGAATAGCGCTGATTTTAACCATTGTTTTTTTCATCTAGATGATTACTTTCTTTAAATAGCTTCTGTTCATCAGCTTTATACTTATTATATTGCAAAGGTGGTAAATACTGTTCAATCTCTTTGTTATTAACGTCATCTTTTTCTTTTATATTATTGTTTTCGATATTATCAATAAACTTTGGAGGGGAAGAACGACCGACACTCACATCTCTGCTTTTACGATTAACTTCTTGAAAATTAGGCTCGTTAACACTACCTGTAAGCTCAAAATCCAATTCAGAAACAACTTGAGAAGTAATCACTTGATCAATAGCTACTCCAGCTAAAAATACCATTGGATTGAGTGTCGCGATCCACGCTAATACAGGTAAGCTTGAAGTAAGATTGGGTTTGTACGACATTTTATAATCAAGGGTATTCGTAACAAAGCTGGTATTACCTTTAATATATAAATTACCTGCAGTGCCATTCATACGTGTGTTATCTGTATATAATACACCTTCTTTTATATGATAATCACCTTTCATATTTTTATAAAACATACCATCACTAAAGATATCGCGAAAATCTAAGGTTAACTTTCTCACGATAGACTGCAAACTTAACACCGAAAAAATCCGTGCTTTGTCGCTAACTTCAGCTAAATACCCATCATCAATTATAGCATTAAGTTCACCATTAATATTTGTAACATTAATATCATGTGGCCCACCTTGCCAATTTAGATCAACGTTTAATTTACCACCACTATCACGGATAATAGAACCGTAACCTAACTGATCTAATTCATATTCAATATCTTTTAAGGACAAATTAGCTGTCACGCTGGTCATGTTTACTTTATCATTTTTTTGCCATTGCCCCGCTAAGTTAAATTGAGCCTGATCACGTTTAGCATTGAAGTGCTCAATTTCAATAACATCTTGCCCACGGCGCGTTAAAGATAAATTAACTTGTCCTAAATTTAATTCATCAATTTGACAGTGATCACAATGTAAATTGATTTTTGGCATATTTTCAAATACATTATCATCCGTTAATGATGATGATATAGTTTTTTGAGTATTTTTCCCTATGTGGTGCTTAATATTAGTTGTTAAATGAATGAAGTCTGCATTAATATCAACTCCCTGCTCTAACCAATCGGGGTAAAATTTAATTCGACTACGTATCTCTTTAGCATTCAGTTCTAATAACCACCAGTGCGTTTTATCTAATAAATTGAAAGAAACATTGTTTAATGTTTGTCCTAAAAGATCTACTTGAGTGATGCTTCCTCGAATACGTTCAGGTGTAGGAAACAAAGAAGATGATTTTTCTACAAGTCCTTTAGGACTTTTAGTGGCCTCAACGGCAGAAACAGTATCAATAATATCGCTGATCAGAGGTTGCCAGACATTAAAATCTGCTTGTGCAAGTTGAGTGGTTATATGAAAACCATCTGTTGGTAAAAGCATTTTTTCATTACCTAATACGATATGAGCACGAGAGAAATGACTAGTATCATGATCTAAGACACCATAAAAGCTTAATTCATCGCCATAAGAAGCATTAAAATTTGAGTGTTCTAACTGGCCCATCACAGCAATTTTTAACGGTACTTTTACTTGCTGAACTTTATTGTATGGTCTTGGAAGATTGAGCTGTGTTTCTTGTAAATTTGATTCAATAGTAAATAGATATGAAACACCGCCGTTATGATGTTGATATAGTGATAAATCACCGTGTAACTTTAATTGACCATCAAAATATTTTTTCAAACTCGGTGAGATATGTTGTTTCCAAGAATCAGCTTGCCAATCAGCTATTATCGCAATATTAGTATCATAATATCCCGCTTTATCTTCTCCCTCTACCACTAATTTAAGCGGCAAACCTTGCCAGTTTACTGATAAATTCTTAGTCGATAACTTATCATTTTCAAAGTTCAGCTGACCCGTTACTTGACTAAAATTCATCTGTGGTGTTTGCAAAGCAATATAATTATCAATAAAGTTTATGAAACCACTCGCAAGTACTTTTTCCGTTGCATTCAACGGTAAGTTTAAATGGAATTTTCCATTAATATCGCCACTCGCTTGTAATTGTCCTAACACATTACCGACACTGTCTTTTAATGGACTTTGAGATATTAAGTTTGCAATCAGACTTGCCGGAAAGGGCTTAATCAAGGTGTCTAACACAAGTGTTTGTTCATTACCTAAATCATCAATAGCTGCTTGCACGCCATTTACATCAAGCCCTGCTAAACGTCCTGAACGGCCAGTAATTAACATGCTGTTATTAGTAAAATTTAAATTTGCTGAAAAAGTGGTTATTGATGGCCACTCATCATCAAATTCAAAAGTAGCATCTTCTAATTCGGCATCAACAATAAAAACACCCGCATTATCGTTAAAGGGAAACTTAGCCAAAGGTCCATTAAATAACACTTGTGCTTGCGTTACTTTTCCGTCAATTAACGCATTATTAAGATAACCAACTAAGTTACTGCTCATCGAGGTTAGTGGGTAATAATGTCCGGTTTTACTGACATCTACATCGGTAATACTCGCTAATAATGACATATTTGTATTAGTGTTTTTAAGCGATTCGATAGCTAAATCAGCCGTTAACTTCAGCTCACTTGAGCTTAAGGCGATATCATTAACTGCCAATTTCCAATCTTGGTTAACAAAAGATAAATCAACAGTAGCGCTAAGTGATTGGTATGGAATGGGCGCAATAAAATGTTGATTAAAATCTAATGCTCCTTGTGTGGCTACTAATTTAAGGTGCAAATTTTGCTCAGCATAACTTAATTGCCCTGAGAGGTTATTTATACCCGGAATTCCCTGACTATAGAGAGTTGATGTGTCTGTGACGTTTGCTAATAACTTTATTTTACCCGCTGTTTTGTTGAAATATATTTCATTTGCCTCGCCACGAATAGTTAATTCAGACAAGAGCTCATGCGTCCCCTCAGTACTGATCAATAAAGGTGATACTTGGCTAATTAACGCGAGATCAAAAGCAGACAAATAAATTGAAAGTTCCTCAGCTTTTCTATTTAATTGTACAATATATTCTTTTTTTTCTTCTTTGTTAAATTGTAATGAAAGTGGTGTACTATACAATTCAAAGTTTTCTTTTTTCTTACCTTTAACTAATAATAACTGCCCTGCACCTAGTGCTAAATCATGCTCTTTACCTGCGGTTTGCCAACTGATCTGATTTTCATGCAAAGTAACCTGTAGACGTTCAATACTACCTGCTTTTACTTTTAACCAAGCAGAAAAACCAATATCAGCTTGAGTATTATCATTATCGAGTACTAAAATACTATCAAGCCAAGGTGTAATGTCAATATGATTGGCCTCAACATATATTAAACCTGTTAGCTTATCGACCGAAGAACCCTTAATATCTATTTTTAAACTAAGATTATTGCTACTTAATTCGTTAACAATAATGTTACCTTGCGCTTGATGTCTAACGCCATTATTTAGCCAAAATAAATTATTAATATGAAAACTACGTTCAATCGTATCATTATGGATGGATATTTGACTATTTCGTAAGGAAAAACGATTAATTCGATTTAAAAATATAGCTGATATTTTCTGAAAATCACTTGGTTTTTTGTTTACGTTTGAGAAATATTTTTTTTGTGTTGTATTGTTATTTTTGCCACCTTGTGAGCTCCACACATGTTGATCAATATTGACTATTGCGCCATCTAAAATCAAATTACTTGAAATCAGTTGTTGATTCGTTATTGTTGCCCAAAAATCAACCTGCATTTCTATATGTTCAATAGTAATATGGACATCTTCGGACTCAATTAGCGTTACTTGATTAGCAATTAACGTTAGGCCAGAGCCTCCCCAACTCATACCTAGTCCACCAATAACAAAATTAGTGTGATTATTATTGTTTATATAGTCTTGAAAATCTTGACGATAATTTTCAACATAAGGTAATAGCAAACGAAAAGCGCTAATTAACACCACCAAGCATACCAGCATAATAGCGAGTATTTTATAAAGACGATTTAGCCAACGATTAGAGACGCTTGCAATGGACATTTGTAATTACTTTCCTAAAAATATGTAGCTTTTCACTACATCATCACCACATCAAACTGCTCTTGAGAATACATCGTTTCTGTTTTTACTTTTATGGATTTACCAATAAACACTTCAACCTCGGCAAGGCTATGAAATTCATCATTGACAAGAAAGTCGCTAACCAAAGACGATGCATAAACAATAAATTTATCCGCATCGTGAGCACGATTGACTCGCACAATTTCACGTAAAATTTCAAAACAAACAGTTTCTACCGTCTTTAGATTACCTCGCCCAGTACAGGTCGGGCATTCACCACACAATACATGTTCTAAACTTTCACGGGTGCGCTTGCGTGTCATTTCTACCAAACCCAGTGAAGAAAAACCTTGCACACTAAATTTAACATTATCTCTAGACATAGCCATTTCTAAACTACTTAACACACGCCGTTTATGATCTTCATTATGCATATCAATAAAATCGACAATGATAATTCCGCCTAAATTTCTTAACCGAAGCTGTCTAGCAATAGCCTGTGTGGCTTCAACATTTGTGCTAAAAATTGTATCTTCAAGGTTACGATGGCCAACAAAAGCGCCTGTATTAATATCAATTGTAGTCATTGCTTCTGTTTGATCAATAATTAAATAACCGCCCGACTTTAATTCAATCTTACGATGCAAGGCACGTTGTATTTCAACCTCAACTGAAAATAAATCAAAAATAGGTCGTTCACCAGGGTAGTATTCCATTACCTGTGTTAGTTCAGGCACAAATTCTTCGGTAAAAAGGACTAATTGATCATAAGTAAGTTTAGAGTCAATGCGAATGCGCTCAAAATCAACACCAACAAAATCTCGCAATACTCGCAACGATAATGATAAATCTTGATATAACGGCATATCAACCTGTTTACGTTGTTTACGCTCTTGTACTTTTTTCCAAACACGGCGTAAAAACTCGGCATCGTGTTTAAGTTCTTCTTCGCCTGCGCCTTCACCTGCCGTACGAACAATAAAACCCTGCTGCTCATCACAATAAGGACTAACTATTTCTTTTAGACGTTTACGCTCTTGTGCATCTTCAATACGTTGAGAAATTCCGGCATGGGTAGCATGTGGCATTAAGACTAGATAACGAGAGGCAATAGTAATATCGGTGGTTAAACGTGCACCTTTTGAACCAAGAGGGTCTTTCACCACTTGTACCATAATATGTTGTCCTTCATGGACTAAAGCACGAATATCAGGAACTTGCTGTGTTTCTTCTTTTAAAATAAGTTTCGAGTTAATGTCTGATGCATGGAGAAAAGCGGCTTTATCTAAACCAATATCAATAAAAGCGGCTTGCATACCTGGTAATACTCGTATAACTTTTCCTAAATATATATTCCCTACAATGCCACGTTTCGCTTCGCGCTCAATATGAACTTCTTGCAAAGAGCCATGTTCAATTAAAGCGACCCGTGTTTCAGTGGGAGTTACATTGATTAATAATTCACTGCTCATCTTGCTTTTGATCCTTGGTATTTTTATCGCGCATAGGTGTTTTAGTACTAACTAACTATTATTTTGTATAGTCGTTGGTAAACCTGATTTAGCTAATAACTGTGTTGTTTCATATAAAGGCAAACCTACCACTGCAGAATAACTGCCATTAATTTTCGTGACAAACTGGCCTCCTATGCCTTGAATGGCATATGCACCCGCTTTGTCACAAGGTTCACCGGTTTGCCAATAACGTTTAATTTCACTTACCGTTAACGCTTTAAAGTTTACTTTCGTCTCAATTATCTTACTAGGTACATCCGTTGTATTTACTGCTTTATAGCCGGCTACCGCAATAGCAGTTAACACTTGATGCTGATTGTTTTCAAGGCGTAATAGCGTTTCAATACATTCAGCTTCATTTGCTGGTTTACCTAATATTATGCCATCAATAACTACACATGTATCCGCGCCCAACACTAACGATTGCTTTTGTTGTTCGACCGTTAAAGTATCAAAAATAGCAAGCGCTTTTTCTTGAGCTAATCGCAAAACATATTCTTTAGCACTTTCATGATCACATACTGATTCATCAATGTCTGCCACTAACGTGCTAAATTGATATCCTAATTGCTTTAATAGCATTTTTCGTCTGGGTGACTGCGAAGCAAGAATCAGTTGTTTCATCATTTATACTCTCGCCTTATTTAATAGAAAAATTTCGGCGTACTTTGCGTAATAAATAAAATACCCAAGGCCATAAAATAATCGTTGTTACTACGGGATATAAGTAACTGGTTAGAAAAATAATATCGATTAAAAATCGCTGTAACCAAAAAACAACTAAATGATACAAAGCCGCTAATACACCTGTAATTAGTGCTTGTTGTAAAATAGAAAAATTACGTATTTTTTGATGATTTACTACAATAATATAGATTGATATTGCCATGGCTGCAGCATGGACACCTAACACTGACCCCAAAAGCACATCTAATAAAAATCCCATTACCCATGCAGTAATAATATTCACTCTACCAGGTAAAGCCATACACCAATAGATTAATACAATAAGCACCCAGTCAGGACGAAAAGCATCTGCGCTTAATGGCATCGGCATTATGCTGGCCATTAAAGCGATCAATAACGTGAAAAGAATAATAACACCGTTATGAGCAAACATTAATTTGAAGCCTTTACTTTCGCTTTTACACTTGTTGATGAGGGTTTTTGTCGCGTTTTAGGAGAAAAAATATGTAGAGGTTCTTTTTCTGACAATAATAATAAATATCGTAGCCGATCAATTTGCGCTACTGGTGTACTAAATATTTGAACAAATTCTCTAGACTCATTGTTACTCACAAAGGAAACTATAGAGACCGGATAACCTTCTGGATATTTGCCTCCTAAACCAGAAGTAACCAATAAATCACCTTTTTTTATATCCGCACTTTGTGGAACAAAATTATGAATTAATCGATCTATTTGGCCACTGCCAGAGGCTAATAATCTTAAGCCATTGCGTTGAACTCTAACGGGTATGGCATGTGATATATCCGTAATAAGTATCACGCGAGAGCTCGTTTGTCCTACATGTAATATTTGCCCAACAATACCAAGAGCATCAAGTGCGGGTTGTCCTTCATAAACATCATCGCCAGCACCGCGGTTAATCACTATTTGGTGGCTGTAGGGATCGCTATCTACCGATATAACCTCCGCTACCATTTTCTTTATTTCACGGCGTAAGGGCGAAGCAAGTAAAGATCGCAACCGTTCATTTTCTTGCTTTAGGATATCAAGTTGCATTGCTTCTTCGTTAAAACCAAGTTCATTAAAACGGTGTTGTTGGTTTTCAACCATTAACTGTCGACGGGTAATCAGGTTTGTCGATGCCCATGTCATCAACTGCTTTGGGGTATTGGCCAAATATTGCAATGGACTGACTAACGATTGCAAATAACCACGTACTGATTCAAAGCTTGCCATTTTATAATCAAAAAAGATCAATAAGACAGAACAAAACAGCACCAATACAAGTCGGTGCTGTGGGGATGGACCATGTTTAAAAATTGGGTTCATAGAAAACCAGTTATGAATTGTGAGCTTTTAATTACAAATTGCTTTCATCTATTTTCTATTCTTGTTAATCACTAGTTTATTCACAAAAATTTAGTTCAAGTACAAGGAAAAAGCACGGAATTGGCGTTAGTCAATGAGTACTTTTAACACCGTAATTGAGCTAAATGGCAAAAAATAAATAGTGATTTTATTCATAGGAGAAAAGATCGCCTCCATGCATATCAATCATTTCAAGCGCTTTACCTCCACCTAGAGCAACACAAGTTAGTGGGTCTTCAGCAACCATGACAGGAATACCCGTCTCTTCCATTAATAAGCGATCTATATCTCTTAATAACGCGCCACCACCAGTAAGGACCATACCACGCTCAGATATATCTGATGCTAACTCTGGTGGTGATTGCTCTAAAGCAACCATAATAGCACTAACAATCCCTGTTAATGGCTCTTGTAAAGCTTCAAGTATTTCATTGCTATTTAGCGTAAAGCTGCGTGGTACACCTTCAGCAAGATTACGGCCACGGACCTCAATTTCAATCACTTCGTCACCCGGATAAGCTGATCCAACTTCGTGCTTAATGCGTTCAGCGGTAGCTTCACCAATTAAACTACCAAAGTTACGACGTACATAGTTGATGATTGCTTCATCGAACTTATCTCCACCAATACGTACTGATGATGAATACACTACACCGTTTAGTGAGATGATACCCACTTCAGTAGTACCACCCCCAATATCAACCACCATAGAACCTGTTGCTTCTGATACGGGCATACCTGCACCAATAGCTGCGGCCATAGGCTCATCAATTAAATACACTTCGCGAGCACCCGCGCCCATCGCAGATTCACGAATAGCACGTCGTTCAACTTGTGTTGAACCACAAGGCACACAGACTAAAACACGCGGGCTTGGGCGTAAAAAATTATTACTGTGCACTTGTTTAATAAAGTGCTGTAGCATTTTTTCCGTAACAAAAAAGTTGGCAATTACACCGTCTTTCATTGGACGTATTGCTTCAATATTTCCGGGTGTACGACCTAACATTTGTTTTGCCGCCATCCCTACTGCAGCGACACTTTTAGAACCACCTGAGCGATCTTGACGAATAGCAACCACTGAAGGCTCATTTAAGACAATACCTTGGTCTTTTACATAAATAAGGGTGTTGGCTGTTCCTAAATCAATAGATAAATCATTAGAAAACATACCACGTATTTTATTAAACATAAGTTCGAAATGTCCTGTAAAAAATGCGACTTCATAAGTGCAAATAGTTAGCCGGAAAAACTGTTATTTTATCATATAAAACAATCATACCTGAGTATTACAACCAATTCTATTGTGTCGGTTGTTTTTCATAGTTATTTGTACTGATTATTAATTTCTCGTTAATAAATGATTCTGTCGTTACCACGGGACAAGCAAAAAGTAGCACGGGTAAGCTTTGAAAGTTTGGATATTATTTTGAAGAATAGATTAGATGCTGCAATTTATGATCATACTTTAGTTTCAGGACTGAAAGAAAGAGACACTGAAAAATCAGAATATTATATTGCTCTGGCATAATAAAATTATGTCCCCAAAAAGTTTTTTGGTGACATTTAGACATAAATATTAAGTCAGTTACACTTTACTATCAATTAAACGCAGTATTTAAAGTCACTATCGTTTAACAAAGATAATGAATCTCCAACTATATCATCAGAATTTATCGCTGCTAATAACTCAACACCTTGTTGGCGCTGTTCTTTACTTAATGCTTTATAAGGTAAACGAAAATTAGGCAATACAGCATCTGTCATCATCAGCGCAGTATTAATACCAATAGGGTTTGGTTCACAAAAAAGCCATTGTATTAAACCTTGCAAGCTATTGTTAAGATCAGTATTTTTATTATCCATTAATTGTCGCATCAAACTCGGTACAATATTTGAGGTCACTGAAATAACACCGTGAGAGCCATGTATATGACGACTATCATGGCATTGGTCATCATTACCTGACCAACAAGCAATCCCTTGTTTTTCATAATACGCTATACGGTCGTTACCACCACATTCTTTCATACCAATAAAGTTTTTATGTTTAGATAGTGGCTCAATGATATCAGGGGTAAGATCTTGTCCCGATCGTCCCGGTACATTGTAAATAAATGCAGGTCCAATATCTAATGTACGTGTTAGATGTTCAATAACGCCTACTGTTGATGTTCTTCCATAATAAGGGTTTATTTGTAAAGTAGCATCCATTCCTGCAGCAAAGCCATTTTCCGTTGCTTTTATCGCTTCACTGGTATTATTACTACCGGTATTACCAATAATTAATAACTTGTCACCAAACTTATGTACACTGTGAGCGATTAATATTAAATGCTCTTCCCATGATAATAAGTGCCCTTCACCAGTAGTACCTCCTACAACAATTCCATCCACACCCGCAGCTATTTGTTTTGCTACCAGTTTATCATAAGTGGCTAAATCAACTTCGCCCGCTGCATTATATGGGGTTTTGATTGCGGTAATTAAACTTGCTGCTCTCAATCGTTTCATTACATTCCTAATCTTCTAATTTTAATGGGTAAATAGACGCGCGTTATTATCATTAATTAACAGTGACCTATTGTATCAGTTACTTTGCGCATAATAAAAATTTCTTTTGTTTCAATATGTTGATATTCAAAGACCTGGTGGTTTAACTGAAGTATATTATAAGCTTGATAATTATCACTATTATTAAGATCCGCCGCATAAAGTTGTTGATCAACAAACTCACTTTTAGTGATAGTAAAGTGAACATTACCCACTACCCCCCAATCGCCCAACTCAATAATTTGCTCTGTAATATTGGTTTCTTGCTCTGTCGATACAAAAGTAAATTCAAAACTTCCATCAGCACTTAACTCAGCATATTCGACAATTTGCCGACCCTGTGTGTCAATATCATTTCGATACCAACGGCCAAACAATAGCGCTCGGTTATAATTCATGACTAAACATCTTTCCTTTATGTAATTTTATGCTATCAAAAAAATCAAAGACACCACACTACTGCAGTAAGATACTGTCTATTTTAAATATAAATACAGTTCATGCCAATCTGAATAAATTATTTGTATTTACACATTGTAACTAAATGGATCATATTATTACTCTAGCCTGTTATAAATAATAAGATGTAACTAGCGTTAAAAAGGGTTAAATTAGGTGTAATAATAAACGATATATCAATCAGAGAAAGTCATGCTCAAACCTAATGTACAATTATTATTAACCGGTAATGAATTAATGACCGGTGATATTGTTGATAGCAATTCAGCCATGATAGCACAGCAATTTAAAGAATTAGGATTAGATATAGTTCGTAAAGTCACTATTGCAGATAATCTCACCTCATTAGTCAATGAGATAAACTCATTAGCCAAGCAGTCTGATATTTTAGTTATTAACGGTGGCTTAGGTCCTACTATTGATGATTTAACGGCTCAAGCTTTAGCAAGAGCCACTCAAGTCGAATTAGTTGAACATAGAGAAGCATTGGCACACCTTACACTTTGGTGTGAAAAGCGTGGCGCTAAATTAAATGCACCTAATTTAAAGCAAACACTATTACCACACGGTTGCACTATTATAGCCAATAAAGAAGGTAGCGCTGTAGGTTTCAAAGTGACTCATCTGTCATGTGATATTTATTGTACTCCCGGTGTTCCAAGAGAACTGAAAACCATGTTGGCCGAACAAATAACGCCTGATATAGCTAAAAAAATTCCTAAGAAATTAATTACCGATGTTACTCGATTACAAGTATTTGGTTTAGGTGAATCAACATTACAGAAATTAATAGATGAACAACTACCTAATTGGCCAGAAAATATTGAATTGGGTTTTAGAGCGGGCATGCCGCTACTAGAAGTAAAGCTCACTACAACAAGCCCTGAAGGCCATAAAATAAAACCAGAGTGGCATACTAAATTAGCAAACGTTTTGGGCGATCATATCATAGTAAAAATAGAGAACACCCCTTTATCCTTGGCAAAACATATACTACTACAACTAACAGATAATAATCTAAAAATTACTACAGCAGAATCTTGTACTGGCGGTTTGATAGCTAGCTTATTAACGAAAGAAGTCGGTGCTTCAATCTGTTTTGAAGCAGGTTTTGTTACTTACAGTAATCACATGAAAACGACACTTTTAGATGTGAGCAATAAGTTATTAGATCAACACGGCGCAGTAAGTGAAGAAGTTGTGCTTGCAATGGCTCAAGGTGCTTTAAAAAAATCATCTGCTGATTTTGTAATTGCCGTATCCGGTATCGCTGGACCTGCTGGTGGCAGCATAGAAAAACCCGTTGGATCCGTATGGATTGCTTGGGGACATAAAAACAACTTGAAAACGGTTGCCCTATTAATGCCATTACCAAGAAGTTACTTTCAAGAATATGTCGCTAATATATGTTTAGATTTAGTCCGTCGAGAATTGATTAGTAGTACACAGACCCCCAATTATATTGTTGAGCGTAAGCTTTGTTAACCAATCCAGTAAGTGTTTTTTGAACAACTATTGATTAAATAATTTGACAAAGATTTCCAAATTTTATCTGTTACTTATCTTTAGGTGATATATAACAATGGCATTCAAGTCAATGTCTTGATTCTTTATCTAATAAGTGTAAAAAGATTTTCGTAGTAATGACGAGCGAGGGAATGGCGGAAAGCTGATATCGACTTTTGATCAAAGAATGAAATCAATAAGAAAACATTACGAACTTAAACCAGTGCTAATGTATCAAAAAAACTCCATGTGCCCCAAAGTTAACAATATACGGAGTTAGATACTTTTAATTTAATAGAAACGAGTTAACCTATACTGACGATAGACAAGTAATTAAAAACAAATATAACGCTGCGATTTCCACTCGCAACGTAATTCGGTTACTTACATATTAGGATAATTTGGACCACCTGTCCCTTCTGGTGTCACCCAAGTAATATTTTGACTTGGATCTTTAATATCACAGGTTTTACAATGAATACAGTTTTGAGCGTTAATAACAAACTTATCACCTTCCTCTGTCTGTTCAACTTCATAAACACCTGCAGGACAATAACGTTGCGCTGGCTCAAGATATTTAACTAAGTTTATATCTATTGGAATATTACTATCAGCAAGCTTTAGATGACACGGCTGTTCTTCCTCATGATTAGTATTAGATATAAAAACTGAAGAGAGTTTATCAAAACTTAATTTATTATCCGGCTTAGGGTAGTTAATAACTGGGGCTTCTGACGCTAGCTTAAGCTGTTCATAATCTACACTGTCATCTTTAAAATTAAATGGCAATTTTCCACCAAAGAAGTTTTGATCAAGTGTATTATAAGCTCCCCCTAACATAGTTCCAAATTTGTGCATTGCAGGACCAAAGTTACGAGTATTATAGAGCTCATCATACAACCAAGAGTCTTTGAATTTATCAGTATAGGCGGTTAAATCTTGTTTACCTTCTTCGCTAATGGCATCGTTAATAATTAGCGCGTCAACAATAGCTTCTGCTGCTAACATGCCAGATTTCATAGCGGTATGATTACCTTTGATTTTAGCAAAGTTTATCGTACCCGCATCACAACCAACTAATAACGCACCTGGCATAGTCATTTTAGGTAGTGAGTTGAAACCACCTTTTGCCATAGCACGCGCACCATAAGAAACACGTTTACCCCCTTCAAGATATTGGCTGATTTTGGGATGGTGCTTATAGCGTTGGAATTCATCAAATGGACTCAAGTGTGGATTGCTATAATTCAAATCAACAATCAAACCAACAAACACTTGGTTATTTTCAGCGTGATATAAATAACCTCCACCCGTAGTATCTTTATTCAATGGCCAACCAGCAGTATGAACAACTAAACCTTCTTGGTGCTTAGCAGGGTCTATATCCCAAATTTCTTTAAAGCCTAGACCATAGTGTTGAGGAGAAGAGCTTGCATCTAAATCAAATTTCGCAATCAACTCTTTACCTAAATGGCCACGACAACCTTCAGCAAAAACGGTATATTTTGCACGTAACTCCATACCAGGCATAAAAGAGTCTTTCTCTTTGCCATTCGCATCTATACCCATATCACCCGTAATAATACCACCGACACTACCATCGTCATTATAAATAATATCTTGCGCAGGAAAGCCAGGAAATATTTCCACACCTAACTGTTCTGCTTGTTCTGCTAACCAACGACAAACATTACCCATACTAACAATATAATTACCCTCATTATGCATCGTTTTCGGTACAGAAAAGTTGGGTAATTTCATACCGTTACTGTCACTATGTAATAAATAAATATCGTCGCCAATAACCTTGGTTGTTACAGGAGCTCCTTTATCTTTCCAATCAGGAAATAATTCATTCAATGACCTTGGTTCAAACACAGCCCCCGAAAGAATATGCGCACCGACCTCTGAGCCTTTTTCAACAACACACACCATAAGCTCTTGCTGCTTATCTTGTGCCAATTGCATTAAACGACAAGCAGTTGATAGGCCTGCAGGGCCTGCGCCAACAATGACTACGTCAAACTCCATCGATTCGCGTTCCATGGTATCTCCAAATATTTATTTACAAAAAAAATTCAAACAGGTGTTTGATATTCAAACAGGTGTTTGATAGTATCTTATTAGTGCTTGCCAAACAAGGCGGTATTTTCTGACAATAGTATAGTTATCAGAGCTAAATTAATAGTGACTACTATAGCTTTATATATAACCGGTTTAAAACAATACTGCCAAACAATACTAAAATTGATATTGTATAGTAGTTTGGAAGTTTTCACCAAGATTACGTTGACGTTCACGTAAAGTAAAGGTAGTCTTTTGACTATTAACTAAATTAATTAAAAAATATAACCTGAGGCAATGATGAAAGTATTAGTCCCAATAAAACGTGTAATTGACTATAACGTCAAGGTTCGTGTAAAATCCGATAACTCCAATGTAGATCTTGCTAATGTAAAAATGGCAATCAATCCGTTCTGTGAAATAGCCGTAGAAGAAGCCATTCGCTTGAAAGAAGCAGGCATGGCAACAGAAGTTATTGCAGTGTCAATTGGTAACAAGTCTTGCCAAGAGCAGTTACGTACAGCACTTGCCCTAGGTGCAGATCGTGCTATTCAAATTGAAACTGATGAAAACTTAGATTCATTAAATATTGCCAAACTTTTACAAAAAATTGTTGAAGAAGAACAACCGCAATTAGTCATTTTAGGCAAGCAAGCTATTGATAGCGATAACAACCAAACAGGTCAAATGCTTGGTGCATTAACAGGTATGCCGCAAGGTACTTTTGCTTCGATAATAAAAATTGATGGCGATAAAGTTAATGTTACGCGTGAAGTTGATGACGGTCTACAAACGATAGCGCTTAACTTACCCGCTATTGTTACTACTGATTTACGTTTAAATGAACCTCGTTATGCTTCTTTACCCAATATTATGAAAGCTAAACGTAAACCATTAGTCGTTAAACCTGCTGCTGATTTTGGAATAGACTTATCGCCACGTACTAAGCTCGTAAAAGTAACACCACCAGCGACGCGTCAAGCCGGTATAATTGTTGAAACAATTGATGAATTAGTACAAAAGTTAAAAAATGAAGCAAAGGTGATCTCATGAGTATTTTAGTATTTGCCGAACACGACAACAGCACGTTAAAAACTGAAACTTTTAAGACCGTAGCCGCAGCACAAGCTATTGGTAGTGATATTACACTATTAGTTGCAGGGTATAACTGTCAAAATGTTGTTGATGCAGCAAGTAAAGTAAATGGCGTAAGTAAAGTATTAGTAGCTGACAATGCTGTTTATGAGCATCAATTAGCTGAAAATATTAGCTTGTTAGTCCTTGAATTAGCTAGCGATTATGAACATATTATTGCAACAGCGTTAACCACAGGCAAAAACTTTATGCCTCGCGTTGCGGCTTTATTGGATGTAACCCAAATATCAGATATTATCGCCGTTGATAGTACTGACACATTTATACGCCCTATCTATGCCGGCAATGCGATTGCTACAGTACAAAGCTTAGATAGCAAAAAAGTAATTACTGTACGTGCCACTGGTTTTGATGCGGTAGCAACTGATGGTGATGCTGAAGTAGTTATTTTGGATATAGCAATCAATGCAGGCATTTCAGCTCATGTGAGTGATGAACTAACTGTTTCTGAACGTCCTGATCTAGGTGCCGCAGGTATTGTTATTTCTGGTGGTCGCGGCATGCAAAATGGTGAGAACTTCAAATTACTTGAAGGTATAGCTGATAAACTTGGTGCCGCTATTGGTGCATCTCGTGCAGCTGTTGATGCTGGCTTTGTACCTAATGATATGCAAGTTGGTCAAACGGGTAAAATTGTTGCTCCTGACTTATACATTGCTGTTGGTATTAGTGGTGCTATTCAACATCTTGCCGGTATGAAAGACTCTAAGGTCATTGTTGCAATCAACAAAGATGCTGAAGCACCTATTTTCCAAGTAGCTGATTACGGTATTGTAGCTGATCTGTTTGATGCCTTACCTGAACTTGAAAGTAAGCTTTGACTTAACTCTAGAAAATTTTTAGATAAGTTTTAAGCTAAACTTTATATTGCTATAATAAAACCACTCTCGTAGTGGTTTTATTTTTCCTCAATTTCAATAAATATAAAGTAATAAGCTCCTCAAAATTTAGGTAACAGCAAGATGAAAGAAAAATTATCCAGCCTCAGTGACTTGGCTCATGCTTTTGGTAGAGATACCAATAACACGATATCAACAGCTAAAAGTAAAGACCAGTCCTTAGTGTACTCTACTGATACCGGTCGTATAAAACACGTAAAAATCAAACAAAGTATCACCCCCACTGATGGCTTTGCTAGAATACGCCGTGAAACTAAAGGCCGTAAAGGTAAAGGTGTAGTGACTATCAGTGGCTTAGGGCTTGATACTAAAACATTAAAAGAATTAGCTAAAAAATTAAAAAAAACATGTGGTAGTGGTGGCACGGTTGTCGGTGAAATAATTGAAATTCAAGGTGATAAACGTGAGATAATCAAAGAAGCACTTGAAAAAGAAGGATTTAAAGTAAAAATTACTGGTGGATAAAACAAGTAACTACAAATCATGCGATTATGTTGGTTTATATTTAACTAAAGAATCACTATCACTGCTATCATCTTTCCTCCAATCAACCCCATACAGTAACAACCTGATTTACGTAACTGGCTTCTCTAATGTGAAGTAGTCTCTATCCCAGTTTGTCCTCCGTTAGCCCTGAGCTTGTCGAAGGGTCAAATGATTAAACTCCACACAGCAAAAAGCCCGTCACTTTCGTAACGGGCTTCTCTTAATAGAAGCTTAGCAATG
>CAJXQM010000016.1 GCA_913058145.1 uncultured Colwellia sp. | reverse complement strand
ACCCTGAGCGTGAGGAACAAACAAGACCGTTCACCCTGAGCGTGAGGAACAAACAAGACCGTTCACCCTGAGCGTGAGGAACAAACAGTCGAAGGGCTACGCTTTACGCCAAGTTGTTTTACCCGCACTATCTTCTAACACAATATTCTTCGCGTTTAATTTATCCCTAGCTTCATCTGCTAATGCCCAATTTTTATCAACACGCGCTTGGTTACGCTGCACAATTAGTGCTTCAATAATCGCAACTTCATCATTGTCATTTTGACCTTGTAAAAATGCTGATGGCGCTAATTGTAATAAACCAATAACACCGCCTAGTTCTTTTAAGGTAGCAGCAAGTTTTATTGCTTGTTCTGCATTATCATCTTTTACTACATTAAGCTCTTTAGCTATTTCAAATAATACCGCAATGGCTTGTGGGGTATTAAAATCATCATTCATGGCTTGAGAAAACTGCACTACATATGGTGACTTTTTATCTAAGGCAAATTTTTCGGGTACATTGACATCTCTTAGCGCGGTATAAATACGCTCTAATGAAGCACGAGCTTGGCTCAAATTGTCTGTTGAGTAATTTAACTGGCTACGATAGTGCCCTGTTGTTAAAAAAAACCTGACTGTTTCTGCATCATACTGAGCTAACACATCACGGATAGTAAAAAAGTTACCAAGAGACTTAGACATTTTTTCTTGATCAATTTGTACCATTCCCGTGTGCATCCAATAATTCACATAAGGGGTATCAAGCGCACAACAGCTTTGCGCAATTTCATTTTCATGATGAGGAAATTGTAAATCTGAGCCGCCACCGTGAATATCGAAATGAGGGCCTAACTCTTTAGCGTTCATAGCTGAACATTCTATATGCCAACCGGGACGACCTTCTCCCCAAGGTGATGGCCAACTTGGTTCACCCGGCTTAGCTGATTTCCATAGAACAAAATCTAAAGGGCTATTTTTTGAGTCATCTACCTCTACACGTGAACCTGCTTGTAATTGATCTAAGTCTTGTCCACTCAACTTGCCATAATCGGCATAACTAGACACTTCAAATAAAACATCCCCTTTCCCGGTAACATCTGCGTCAATACCAGCAACATAAGCATGTTTTTTAACCACAAGCGTTTCAATCATCGCTATAATTTCTGCCATATGCGTAGTAACTCTAGGCTCAATATTAGGACGTGCCATGTTTAACGCATCAAAATCTTCGTGCATATAAGTAATAGTGCGTTCAGTTAACTCTTCAGGTGTTTCATTGTTTTCATGTGCCCTATTAATGATCTTATCTTCAACGTCAGTGATGTTACGTACATAGTTAACCTCAAAACCAGAAAACCGTAAATAGCGAGCAATATTGTCAAAGCTAATATAGGTTCGTGCATGACCAATGTGGCATAAGTCGTAAACTGTGCAACCACAAACATACAATCCTACTTTACCTGGGGTAATTGGGGTAAAAACTTCCTTTTTACGGGTTAGGGTATTGTATATCTGTAACATGAGAATTAACGACTCCGCTTAAATAAAATATTGAATATTCGAATTGAAAAAAGATTGTACCTCAAGCATCCTTTTGGATCACCATAGCAGATGCACTTTATCTCAAGTTAAGGTACAATTTAGCAAAATTTATTTGCATGGGTATATATACCCAACTTATTTAAGAGAACCTTATGATTATTTTCAAAACGACCCTCGGTGATATTAAAATTAAATTAGATTTTGATAAAGCACCAAACACGGCTAAAAACTTTCAACAATATGTAGAAGAAGGTCATTACAATGGCACTATTTTTCATCGTGTTATTAAAGGCTTTATGGCACAAGGTGGTGGTTTTGCTCCTGGTTTAGATGAAAAACAAACCCGTGCTAGCATTGAAAATGAAGCTAATAATGGCTTAGGAAATACACGTGGTACTTTAGCGATGGCACGTACACAAGAGCCACATTCTGCTTCTGCACAATTCTTTATCAATTTATCAGACAATGATTTTCTAGATTTTAAAAGTGAATCGGTACAAGGCTGGGGATACTGTGTATTTGGCGAAGTCGTTGAAGGGATGGACGTAATTGATAAAATGGCACTAGTGGAAACAGGCAATATGCATGGTCACGGCGATGTACCAAAAGACGATATTTTAATTGAATCGGCACTTGTTGAATAACTTAGTACCCTTTTCAGCTCATGAATAACCTAATGGATAGTCTAGTGAATAGTACTAAACAAGAAGTTACTTACTTCATTGCTGATTTGCATTTAGCACAAAACAGGCCCGATATGACGGCCTGTTTTTTACGCTTTTTAAAAGATGAAGCCATTCACGCACAACGCCTTTATATTTTAGGTGATTTATTCGAAGCTTGGATTGGTGATGATGACGATAGCGCCTATTTAACAACGATAGCCAAAGCATTATCTACCCTATCTACCCTCGGCACAGCTATTTATTATATTCATGGTAATCGTGATTTCTTACTTGGACAGCCCTTTGCTAAAAAATCAGCTATGATATTGTTACCTGAGGTTGATTTAATAGATTTATACGGAAAAAATGTTGTTATTATGCACGGTGATACCTTGTGTACTCGTGATATTAGTTACCAACAATTTCGTAAAAAATCACGCTCCTGGTGGTGGCAAGCCATAGCAAAAAGCTTACCTTTATTTTTACGTAAAAAAATAGCGGCTGATTACCGTAAAAAAAGTGCAGCGGCAACAGCTATTAAGTCACAAGATATTATGGATGTGACACCTGACGAAGTAATTAAGTGTCTTGAAGACCACCATAGCCAGTTATTAATACATGGTCATACCCATAGACCTGCAATACATGAATTAAGTGCAAATAATAAAGAAGCTAAACGAATAGTACTGGGCGATTGGTATGAACAAGGGGCTTGGCTTAAGGTTACACCAACAAGTATGCAATTAATGAATAGACCCTTAATATAAAGTGTATAAATACTGAGAAGCTTAACTCACTTTTATATCGGACTTACCTGAGCTAACATTAATATTTTCATCTAAGCTCTTATATGGTCACATTCTCACCAAGCCTTTTTATGACAATAGAGTAAAAGGATGTAACTTGTCGTTTATTACTAAACGTATCATGACCTAGGGTTTGTTGATTTATTATCATGATTTTCTGTTATATCGGTGAACCACTATGAAATTTAAAATCTGAATCTGGAGAAGCGATTAATTCAGCCTCAACCTTGCCAAAGTGAGTAATACGCTCACTAATATCAATTTTTTCTCCTGCTACTTGTGCAGCAAGTGATAAATAATCTTGATAGTGACGGGCTTCAGAGCGTAACAAAGAGACATAAAACTTATTTAAGTCATCATCTAAATGAGGCGCTATTTTAGCAAACCGTTCACACGAACGAGCTTCAATATAAGCACCAATAATCAATTTATCTATTAATGCATTTGGCTCATAAGTTGTAACATGCTTCATCATTCCTTTGGCATAACGACCTGCTGTTATTCCATCAAACGGAATATCTCGTTTTACCATAATTTCCAATACTTGATAAAAATGATGTAATTCTTCTTTTATCAGTAAAACCATTTTATCAATAAGATCTTGACTATAAGGTGAATTGTTTTTAGGGATGATAGCTTTAGGTAAATTGTTGTTATTGGCTAATGACTGTAAATCACCTTTTTTTCGATATAAAAAATCTTCATAAGGTTCAAACCATTCAAATAGTATTTTGCTACTTTCTTTATCTAACGCATATTTACGAATAAGGTACATTGCAGTTTGTCCTGCTTTTAACTCACACGCTAAATGGTCTCGTAATATAATGGGTAAATTCGCAGGCTTTTTAGCCTCATCAACCCAAGCATCAGGAGTTTCACATTGCAAAAAAGCACTAATAGGAGATAATAATTCTGAATAAGGCACGTCTAACACATCTCATCGTTCAATAATTTTGCGATATATTTTAGCATAAATATAAAAATATCTATTTATCTAATGCTTATTATTATTACTAAGCCATTTAGACGTCTAGGCGTAAAAATGCTAGAAAAGTGACTTTGAAAAGAGTAGAATCTCCAAATTATTATTGTATTACTATCAATGTTTACATTTTAGCGCCGCTTTTATATAGCTTTAACCCATTAAGCCATATAAACCCCAAAGATGGGTACTAAAATGCAATTTGCTGAGGATTTATGTCTACACACTTTTTCACTTCTGAATCTGTTTCTGAAGGTCACCCCGATAAAATAGCCGATCAAATTTCTGATGCGGTTTTAGATGCCATTATTGCTAAAGATAAATTTGCCCGTGTTGCTTGTGAAACCATGGTAAAAACTGGCGTTGCTATTATTTCAGGCGAAGTGAGTACGAATGCTTGGGTTGATTTAGAAACAATCACGCGTAATGTTATTAGTGATATTGGTTACACATCTTCTGATGTGGGTTTTGATGGTGCTACTTGTGGCATTATGAATTTAATTGGTCAACAATCACCTGAAATAGCCCAAGGTGTTGATCGTTCTAAACCAGAAGATCAAGGTGCTGGTGATCAAGGTTTAATGTTTGGTTATGCAACTAACGAAACTGAAACCTTAATGCCTGCTCCTTTATATTACTCTCACCGTTTAGTTGAACGTCAAGCTGAAGCACGTAAATCGGGTATTTTACCTTGGTTACGCCCTGATGCTAAATCGCAAGTTACCTTTGTTTATGAAAACAATAAACCGGTTGCGATTGATACCGTCGTACTGTCTACTCAACATAACCCTGACATTAAGCAAGAAGATTTAGTTGATGCGGTAATGGAAAACATTATTAAGCATGTCTTACCTGCAGAGCTATTAACTGAAAACACTAAATATCACATCAACCCAACAGGTCGTTTTGTTATTGGTGGTCCTGTAGGTGATTGTGGCTTAACCGGTCGTAAAATTATTGTAGATACCTACGGTGGCATGGCACGTCATGGTGGTGGTGCATTTTCAGGTAAAGATCCATCAAAAGTAGATAGAAGCGCCGCTTATGCTGGTCGCTATGTTGCTAAAAACATTGTTGCTGCCGAACTTGCTGAAAGATGTGAAATTCAAATTTCGTACGCAATTGGTGTTGCTGAGCCAACGTCAATTTCAATTGATACCTTTGGCACAGGTAAAATCAGTGAAGAAAGATTAGTTGAGATAGTACGCGAACATTTTGACTTACGCCCTTATGGCATCACCAAAATGTTAGATTTATTACATCCTATGTATCAACAAACTGCAGCTTATGGCCACTTTGGTCGTGAGCCGTTTGAGATGACTGTTGGCGATGATACGTTTACTGCCTTTAGTTGGGAAAAAACGGACAAAGCTGATGATTTGCGTAAAGCCGCAGGGATCTAAAACACACTGTAGGATGTGAACCAAATAGTGTTCATACCAAGCATTGTTAAAAAACCAGCGTTTTTGCTGGTTTTTTTGTTTATAAATAAAAAATATAGTTAAGCTCACCCATTGTTTTTCAACACCGTAACCCCTATCTTGTATCTATCTTCTTAGTCATAAAAGTAAGCCTTAGTAGACTATGTCCAAAACACGAATTTATCAAAATACCGCGTTTACTGTAAACAACACAGTGAAATTATCTGATGATGCCTTTGGTCATATGGTGAGAGTTTTACGTTTAAATGAAGGCGACATAGTTACCTTATTTAATGGTCACCTGCACAATGGCAAAGAAACCTGTCAATACACAGCAAAATTAGTTGATGTTAAAAAGAAACAGGCCAGTGTTGAAATAATCAGCCAAGAACCAGTAAATAACGAATCACCATTGAATATTCATTTGGGTCAAGGCATATCACGTGGCGAACGAATGGACTTTACCTTACAAAAATCAGTAGAACTTGGGGTGAATAAAATAACGCCATTATTTACTGAACGCTGCGGGGTAAAGCTATCAAGCGAACGTTTAGCAAAAAAGCGAGATCAATGGCAAAAAATAGTAATTAGTGCTTGTGAACAAAGTGGTCGATGTATTGTCCCTTTAGTTGCAGAGCCAATGTTTTTAAAAGACTGGATAAATGAGCAAACAAACGCTTTAAAACTTAATTTACATCCTAAAGCTGAGCATTCCATTATGACATTACCAATGGAGAAACCAGCCAATGAACTACGCATTAGATTATTGATCGGCCCTGAAGGCGGTTTAACAGATGAGGAGATCAGCCAAGCAAACAAAGGCGATTTTCAAGATATTTTACTTGGTCCCCGGGTGTTAAGAACAGAAACGGCCGCACTTACCGCAATTACCGCATTGCAATGTCGCTTTGGCGATTTAAAATAACTTATTAATAGGATAAAAAATGACAACGACAGCTCCCATAAAACTCGGTATCGTAATGGATCCTATTTCTGAGGTTAAAGTGGCTAAAGATTCTTCCATGGCAATGATGCTTGAAGCCCAAAAACGTGGCTATGAAATTTATTATATGGAAATGCAAGACTTGTATCTTGACCAAGGCCGGGCAAGAGCAAATACCCAAAAAGTAAAAGTATTTGATGATGCTAACCATTGGTATGAATTATCAGATCAACAAGATATCGCATTAAGTGAACTTGACGCTATTTTAATGCGTAAAGATCCTCCTTTTGATACTGAATACATTTATGCAACCTATATGCTTGAACGCGCTGAGGTTGAAGGTACGTTAATCGTGAACAAACCACAAAGCTTACGCGACTGTAATGAAAAACTATTCACGGCTTGGTTTGCTGACTTAACACCCCGTACTTTAGTCACACGAAGTGACAAACAGATCCGTGCTTTTCATAAAGAGCTTAAAGACATTATCATTAAGCCACTTGATGGCATGGGCGGCTCATCAATATTTCGTATTAAGGAAGATGATGCCAACGTTGGTGTCATCATAGAAACATTAACTAATCTCGGTCAACAATACGCCATGGTACAAGAATATATGCCGGAAATTGTCGATGGCGACAAACGTATTTTAATTGTTAATGGTGAGCCCATGCCATACTGCTTAGCGCGCATTCCTGCACAAGGTGAAACACGTGGTAATTTAGCTGCCGGTGGACGTGGCGTTGCCAGGCCATTAAGTCCAAGTGATAAGCTTATTGCTGAAACCATTGCACCCGAGCTGAAAAAACGTGGTTTATATTTTGTAGGTTTAGATGTTATTGGCGATAAAGTGACTGAAATAAATGTGACTAGCCCCACCTGTATACGAGAAATAGAAGCCGCTTATCCTATTAATATTAGTGGTAAACTGATGGATGCTATTGAGAAAGATATTAGGAAAAAATAGCACGTTTCGAATTTCAATCAGAGTACACTCTGGTAGGTCGAGTTTATAGAGGTATAAATGGATAGTTTAGAAAATCAATTTTTAATTGCCATGCCATCATTAGCTAATGACTATTTTAATAAAACTGTCACCTATATTTGTGAGCACAATGATGAAGGTGCTATGGGCTTGATTATTAACATGCCCATTAATATCACCTTGTTTGATTTATTAAAACAAATTGAAGAAAACAATAACGAACAGAGCAATGAAGAAAAAACCACACTTACACAGGAAAATACCCCTGCGTCAGAGGAGAACATGAGCTTAAATAACAGCTTAGAGCAACTGGTACTTTCTGGTGGTCCTATTGCTCAAAATCGTGGCTTTGTCTTGCATGGTGCACAATCTGGTTGGAACAGCTCTCTAGCACTTAATGATGACATAATGATTACTACCTCTAAAGATATTTTACTCGCACTTGGCACAGAAAAAGCGCCTGAACAGTTTGTGGTCACCTTAGGTTATGCGGGTTGGGGACCCGGTCAACTGGAAACAGAATTACAAGCTAACTCTTGGCTAACCATTGATGCCGATAAGGATATTTTGTTTAATACCCCCATTGAACAACGCTGGCAAAAGGCGACTGAAAAACTTGGTATTGATATTGCGCATTTATCCTCAGATATCGGACACGCATAACCACAGCTATAGCTGGTAAGTTACGAGTATGCCGTGCGTTTTAGTGGCTACAAGTTCACAAACCCAAATTTTTAGGTAAATACAGTGGCAAAAAAAAGTAACCCCGTTGGTCAACGCACCGTTATCGGCTTTGACTTTGGTAAAAAATATATTGGTGTAGCCGTTGGTCAAGAAATGACAGGGAGCGCCTCCCCTCTTGGTTCAATTAAGGCCAATGATGGCATTCCAAACTGGGATTCATTAGCAAGCTATTTACAAGAGTGGCAACCTGATTTCATTGTTATTGGCCTTCCCCTTAATATGGATGGGAGTGAGCAGCAACTTACCGTAGACGCGAAGAAATTTGGTAATCGTGTTGCAGGACGTTTTGGTGTAAAGGTTGAATTTCAAGATGAAAGACTAACCACTGCCGATGCCAAAGAGCAACTATTTGCCCGTGGTGGTTATAAAAATTTAACAAAAGATAATATTGATGCCGAATCAGCCCGATTAATTATTGAAAGTTTTTTTGAACAAAGCTACGGTTAAGAAAAAATTCGGTTAATAATATAAGTATTTCTGTGTATCCACTATGAATATGATGGCTATCATAATACCACTAATATTGGTTGAGTTTTATCCAACACACGTTAAATAGCCCGCTTATTCTTAGTATACTATTAGGCTTATTAGTTAATCTATTAGGTCTATCTTTACCCGTTTTTTACAAAAAAGTTAATCGGCCAACCCGCCATTACTCTAGCGCTGTTTATTTTAGGCGGATCATTAGCATTTTATCGTGTACATCAAGCGCTATCTTTTGTGACTTATGGATAGATACAGCTTTGGTACTTACATTGTTAGCACTGTATTTATCACTCATAAACTCTCTTTGTTTACTAAATGTTAAATTTGAACATACTTTATGCTATTTAAATCATTATAAAAATCGCTATTTCAGCTATAATCACCATCATAAATTAGTAGCCACTATATACAATGGATATCCTCATGGAAAAAACCTTTATTAAAGGCAAAGATTCTGACTTAGAAACCTCTATTGCGACCATGCAAGATAAATTAAAATCATTTGGTTTTGATATTGAAGAAGCTTCTTGGTTAAACCCAGTTAAGAACTGCTTTTCCGTACATATTAAAGACAGCAGCTGCGGTTTAATGTTTACCAATGGTAAAGGCTCAACAGCAAAATCCTGTTTAGCCAGCGCTTTAGGTGAGTATTTTGAACGGTTAAGTTGTAACTATTTTTTTGCCGACTTTTATTTAGGTGATAAAATAAGCCAAAGTGAGTTCGTTCATTATCCAAATGAAAAGTGGTTTTTCAGCGAAGATGATTCTATGCCCGTTGGTATTATGGATGAAAGTTTATGGCAATATTTCGATCCTACTAATGAGATAACCATAGATAAGCTGTATGACATGAATTCTGGCGTTGGTGAGCGTGGTATTTGTGCATTACCTTATACTAGAGAACGTGATCAACAAGATATATACATTCCAGTGAGCGTTATTGCTAATGTGTTTGTTAGTAATGGTATGTCAGCAGGTAATACTAAAAATGAAGCGCGTGTGCAAAGTTTATCTGAAGTATTTGAACGTTATGTAAAAAATAAAATTATTGCCGAAGGGCTTTGTTTACCTGAAATCCCAGTCGCTGTATTAGAACGTTTCCCGACTATATTAGCTGATATTCGTGAGCTAGAAAGCCATGGCTATCATCTTAGAGTTTGTGATGCTTCATTAGGCGGTTTATATCCGGTAATAAGTGTGACGTTAATCAATCCTAAAGACGGCAGTGTGTTTGCTTCTTTTGGCGCTCACCCTAGTTTTGAAGTCGCCCTAGAACGCACCGTAACCGAATTACTCCAAGGTAGAAGCCTTGATCAACTTGATGTTTTTCAACCACCAAGCTTTGATGAAGAAGAAATCGCTGCGCCTCATAATCTTGAATTACATTTTATCGATTCTAGTGGTTTTATTTCATATGACTTCTTTAAAGACACCTCAGATTATGATTTTGTTGATTGGGATTTTGATGCCGATACTGGCGCTGAATACGACAACTTAGTCACCATAATTCATAGTATGGATTTCGATATTTATATCTCAGATTATAATCACCTCAATGTCTATGCTTGCCGTATTTTAGTGCCCGGTATGTCTGATATTTACCCTGTGGATGAAATTGTTTGGAATAACAATAATGATGGGGCTTTGTTCCGCGAAGCCTTTTTAACCTTGAAAGATTTAGCTAACGATGATTGGTTAGACATTCTTGATGGACTTGATCAAGGCGGCTATAACGATGCAATGGCTGCCGCAGAATTTATCGGTTTAGCACCCGATGCGGGGACCACGTGGTTTGATCTACGCCTTGGCGAAGTAAAGGCTATGCTAGCCCTTGCCGCTCAAGACGAGCAAGCGATTGATTGGGTTAACTGGGCATTACACCTTGATCAAAATAATGAAGAAAACACCCGTAAGTATCGTTGTTTACAAGCATTATTAGAAATAAAATGGAGTGAGGACAGAGAATATCAACCTTATTTGAATTCCCTTGGACTAATGTATGGCTCAGCAATGATGAAGAACTGCTTAGCCATTGTTGAAGGAGATATTATTTTTGATGGCTTACATTGCCCAGGTTTAGGCTTAGAAGGCTTTAAAACCCATGGTAAATTGCTAGAAGGTTATGAAAAGCTTCAAGTAGCTAAAAGAAACAACGGCTGAAAAAATAGATAGCCGCTTCAAACTTCGTTGTAGTTAGGATACTTCCTTGACCTACTTACAGCGAAGCTTCTTTCTTGCCAACACGATACGCTTCCACCACGCTTACAAGCCAAGCTACTAATAAAATTATTAAGGCCGGACTTAAAGAGTCTGAAGCCGTAGCCGATTGTTGGTTCACTAATTCTGTAATAATGACTAAATCAGCACTAACTTCGCCACGTTGAACTTTGTCAATTATGTCTTGTGCTTGTGACATCAAGTTAGAAAATAAAAAATATAAACTCACACCAGAAAAAATAGCAAAGTGGGTAGCTGAAATATATTTCTTTAACAACAACTGCCCTGCTCCAGGAAATATTAACGCTGAGAACAAGGCTGCTTTTATTGCCTTATTCATGCTTAAGATTTTTTACTTGGCTGCTTATATATATCTTCAGGCTTAAGTTTTAATACACTGCGCGAATTTTTATTTTCAGCACTTTGTTTCGGGTTAACATATATAGCACTGGCATTCGGTCGAGCACCTTCAACATAAGGCTCTTCTTTTTGATTGATATTTTGGGCTTTATCTTTACCTTTATAAGTTGTTTTATGAACCGGTGTTTTATGATCAGTTTTTTTAGGCATATCAACAGAGTCTTTAACAAACTTACTTGTTCGAGCAACATGGTATTTTTTATCTATGGCTTGTAATAGATTACGCAATACTTGATCTTTACACTCACGATAATGTTGGTGATCAGTTCTTCTTGAGAAAGCACTTAACTCTGGTTTATTTAACCTAAAATTAACAGTCTCAAGTAACTCAATTAATTCTTCAGCTTTTAAATTAAGCGCTATTTTTAATTTGGTTAAAACAATATTATTAGTAAGACGCTTTTCTGCAACTGAATTTGGCCCTTCTTTCTTACCGCGCTTTTCATTTATAAAACCATTGAGAAAATACGCGAGTTGACTATCCATACAATTGACAAAATCTGTATCATCATCTTTTTTTAGCCACTGACTCACTTGTTCTCTACTTACCTGTAATCCTGCAGAGGCAAATACAGCAATCATTTGCTTGTCATTATAATTAAAGGTATAGCGTAAGCGTCGTAGCACGTCATTATTATTCAAAAGGTGTTCCTATGGTAAGAGTTTCTATAAAGGTCATTGTATCTTCTCGCAAATAATCATCCTCATGATATCTAAATTTGGACCTCAGCATTCCTGCATAAGATTTGGTCTAGAGACTGTCAAAATGATGGCCGTTGTGAGCAGGAAAAAAATAGATGGTTAACTAAAAATATTTTAACATTTTTTCACACCTATTAAAATCAAGGTTTTTATATGAAAATATTACATAATTTAATTGTATTAACTCCTTGGTTAATAGTAGCAAGCTATAAACATAAATAATAAAAAAGGGTGAAACTTTTTCACCCTTTTTACTTAGTGCTTGTGTTGATCAACAGACTATAGCGCAAAATTAATTTACCTAGAAAACAAAAAACGAGCTTTAAGGCTCGTTTTTATTGTATATGCGTTTTGTTAGTTAAAAATCAACCACCACATTTTTTACTTTTGCCTTCACCACATTTGGCTTTAGCTTTGTTCTCGCCACATTTGCCTTCACCACATTTAGCTTTGGCTTTGTTCTCGCCACATTTACCTTCACCACATTTGGCTTTAGCTTTGGCTTTGTTCTCGCCACATTTACCTTCACCACATTTGGCTGTAGCTTTGGCTTTGTTCTCGCCACATTTACCTTCACCACATTTGGCTTTAGTTGCATCTTCAGCGATAAAAGTAACTAAAGTTTGAGCTGAAAACGGGTTAACTTCAGCTTTGGCAACATTACTTGCAAAAACAGAGAATGCTAATAAGCCCATCATAGCCGCCAGACCAGATTTTTTAAGTAGTTTCATGAAAAGTATCCTTAATTGTTAAATTATTAGTACGTAAAGTGTAGTAGTTATATTACTTTTTACATAGACCATCAAGCCTTAATAAAAATTTCGTCTTCGGTTAGTTTTTATTAAGAATAAGGGGTAATCTTTTATTTTATTAATAGTCACATCATGATGTGACAGCAAATAACTTAACATAAAAGTTTTACACATTTTATGTAGCACCAATAGTGCTATAAAAAAACCAGCGTTTAAGCTGGTTTTAACATTTCAAAAATTAAGCGTTAAATAACGCACTCAACTAAATTGAAACTTTCTTACGCCTCGCGGTGTCAACAATAAAACCTTTCCAACCTTTTGCCGCTTTACGTGACTTAGGATCTTCCATCGCTTTATTAATAGCAACATGCGCTTTTTTATACTTTTCAAGATAAAAATAAGATTCTGCAATACTCATGTATATACGTCCCTCATTCTTAACACCAAGCTCCAACGATTTTTTTAGTGCTGGAATAGCTTTTGAAAATTGCTCATCTTGTTTTAACAACATACCTTGTTTACGGTAATGCTTAGCTTCATTAGTCATTTTAGCCAGCTCACCATAATATTTGGCGGCTGTACCAACATGCTGTGCTGCATGCCATGCGTTTGCTAACGTTGAGATATTCTTGTCATCACGTTTAATTAAGCCCGAAGCAATATGTTTTTCTAATAACCTGGCCGCCTTAAAAGGTGCCTCGGTCGAAGAATATAAGCTTGCTAACGTTTTAATTTGCGACTCTTTATCAAGAAAACCCTGCTTATAAGCTAAATCAAGTGTTTGCACCGCTTTAGGATAATTTTCAACTAATAAATAAAACATAGGCAACTGTGTCCACCACGTTTTATTTTCAGGGAAAATTAAGATAACCGTTTCTAACACCTTAATCGCTTCTAAATATTGTTTACGTTCATAGTAAGAAGTTAGCTTTAAAATATAAGGATTTTGGTTCTGTTTATCGCCAAATGCTGCAATAGCTTTATCAGCAGGAACAATCATTTTATCCAATTGTTGCAACTCATAATTAGCTTGGGCAATTTTAACCCAAGTATTGCCATCATCTTTGCCGGTAAACTCCATCCAAGCATAATAATTACCTAAAGCACCTTTATAGTCTTTGGTTTGCATTTGCAAATCAGCCAATAACTTTAAAGCCTCACCTTGGTCACCTTCATTTAAGATATCTGGAGCAATCGCTATTTTTAAGTAAGAAATTGCTTCTTTTTCATTATCTCCTTTGGTGGCATACATAACCGCAATAAAACGAAAAACATAGGCTTTGTCGTAATCTTTTTTGGCATTTATATCCTTCAAAATTACTAAAGCACCATCAATATCATCAGCGGTATAGGCTTCAAAAGCTTTTTGAACTTTTTTACCTACAGATGGACCAACAAGTTGCGTAGGACGTTTCTTTTTCTCTTCTTTTTTAGCTTCAGCAGCCATTGCATTATCTGCAAAGGGTGCTTGAATAACTAAAAGTGAAGCGATAACAACTAAAGAAGTTGATAATTTTTTTAACATAACTGTGTTAAATAAAGCTTTGTCAAACATAACTACTACCCTCCGTCCATTTTAAAGTCTAATTGAACAGTTAAACCAGGTTGTTTCATTGGTTTACCGTCAACAACTTTTGGTTTGTATTTCCACTTTCTAAGTGCGCGTTTAGCTTCTTTATCAAACACTCGCTTAGGCTTTGCTTCAATAACTTTAACATCTTCAACACCACCAATTTCATTGATTGTAAATGAAAGTTTAACCCAACCTTCTTTACCATCACGTGCTGCTTGAATAGGGTATTTAGGCTCTATTCTAACAATTGGCGTTGCATCACCATCTCGACCAAAGCCTGCACCAGGTGCAGATAACCCCGTTGATGCACCAGACATTTGAACACCCGGCATATTAAACTGCAATCCACTATTGTCATTGCTTGCTTCAGGCTCAGGAGCCTGTTGCTTTGGCGGTGCTTTAGGCGGCGGTGGCGGTGGCGGCGGTACACGACGACGAGTCTCAGCTGAAGACTTCGGCGGCGTTGTATTCACCTCTACGATTATATTATCTTGTGCCTGATCTTTGCTTCTATCACCGCTAGAAACAAGAAAAGCCATAAAAGCAAATAAACCAAAGGTAACCGCAGCGCCTAGTAGTATTGATACTAAAAAGCGTACCATAATCTACCCCTTCGCAGCAGCAATAGATATTCTAAGACCACTTCCTGCTTCTTTGATAGCGTCCATTACTTTAACAACAACACCATGCTTAGCATCTTTGTCGGCTTGGATAATCACAACATCAGTAGGTTGCTCTGCAAGTAATTTTTCAATCCTTGCTCCAACACGTTCGATGTCAACACGGCCTTTATCTAACCAAATTTCACCGTTATCTTTAATTGCAACAAAGATATTGGCATTTTTTTGCTTGGTTTGTTGGGCTGCTTTAGGTTTATTTACTTCAATACCAGCTTCTTTAACAAAAGAAGTAGTTACGATGAAGAAGATCAGCATGATAAATACGATGTCTAGCATCGGTGTCATATCAATTACCGCTTCTTCGTCCTCACGAATCTTTTTACGTGCCATGAAAATATCTCTCTAGTGATGAGGTAAACTGTCAACCAGTTTAGCCTTTGCTAGTTTAACTTGAGCGTCTAGTCTTGAACTAAAGAACACACCAGATAACGCTGCTACCATACCCGCCATTGTCGGAATAGTAGCTTGCGATATACCTGCGGCCATTAGACGTGGGTTACCTGTACCTTGTTGTGCCATTGTTTCAAACACCCCAATCATACCGGTAACTGTTCCCAACAAACCAATTAATGGACACATTGCCACTAATGTTCGGATGGTGATCATACGCTGTTCAAGCAGTTCATTTGCTTCGGAAATCCAAGTTTCTCTAATACGATGTGCATACCAAGACGTTGTGTCTTGACGTGCATCCCAACGAGCAATAATATCTTTTTTCATTGCTGGGTAGATGGATGATAAGAACCAATAGCGTTCTATCATCATAATCCACATCAATAAGAGTGCAAAGGCAACAACGTAAAGTACGTTACCGCCAGTCGCAACAAAACCCCTGACAGATTCCCAAAGCTCTATCAGGAATAACATTATTTAGACTCCTTCTCAGCAATCGCAGCTATTAAGCCTGCACTTTGTTCATCTAATTTTTGTAAAACACTTTTCGCTTTACCAGCAACAACTGAATGGATAAGAATAAGTGGCAATGCACAAATCAAACCTAATGCGGTTGTAACTAATGCTAGTGAGATATTACCCGCCATAATTTTCGGGTCACCCGTACCAAATAAGGTAATCGTTTGGAAAGTCATGATCATACCGATAACTGTACCTAATAGACCCATTAAAGGCGCTATAGCAGCAAACATTTTGATTAAGTTAATACCACGGTCTACTTGAGGTGTTTCACGTAAAATACCTTCATCAAGTTTCAGCTCTAGCGTTTCAGCATCAACTGACTTGTTGTCATGGTAAATTTGCAGTAAACGACCTAGTGGGTTATTTGTATTAGGCGTATCAAGGTTTTTCTCTTGTGCTTTAATTTTAGAAGTCATGCTACCTAAAACGATTAAACGTTCAAGCGCAATGATACAACCAATAATTAAAAGAACCGTAATAGCATAACCAACTTCTTTACCTTCGTGGAAGAACTCTTCAACTGTTTTCTTACGTGTTTCAAGTGATAAAATACCACCACGAGAAGGATCCACATAAAGAGCACTGTAACCTGAGTCACTATTAAAGAAGTCTGCAGCAGTATCCGCAATGTAACCTGCTGGTTGCTTAGGTAATGGTTGTACTTGACCTACTTCATCGTTATAAGTTAAGTAGCCGTTATCTGATACTAAATTAAATGTACCAACACGAGTAATCGTTTCAGTAGATTTAGAGCCATCTAAGTTGGTCACTTCAACACTGAATTTAGAAATTTTACCTGATTGAGTCATTTCAGTTTGTAAGGCAAACCATAATTCTTCAAGATCTTCTAATGCAGGGATAGCTTTTGCGTTAGCAATACGGTTTAACGTTTCACCACGACCTGGAAATTCAGCACTGACAATTGAAGTCGCTATTTGACCGTATGCACCTGCAGCAGCTGCACGAGAAACACCAAACATTTCACCTAACGTACCGGTAGCATTGTCTAGTTCAAGTTCTTTTTGCGCTAATTTAATTTCATTAGACGCATATTCTTTCGTTAACCGTTTATTTCGCGCTTCTTGGTTAGCTAATTCTTTTTTTGCTTTATTTAATAAGGCTTTTTTATCCGCACGAGCATTTTTAAATTCAGCTTCACGTTTTTTATCAAGTTTAGCTTCTGATACTCGATCAGATTTAACTTGCTTAAGTAAATCATCTAGTTGATTTGCTTGTGTGGTTGCGACTAAGCCAGCAGTCATTATTGCAGCTAGTGCTACAAAATTAATAATTTTTTTCATTATTTTGCTCCTGCTGCAAATACTGGTAATTTAGCTAGATCCATTGGAAGTTGCTTACGCGCCATAGCGACAGCATCTTTGATAGGTTTCAAGTATTCATCACCTAACTCTTCCCATGAACGACTTTCGTTGTTCCATAACCAAGAATGTTTTTGGTCTAATGATTGAGCAACAAAAGCGATACGTCCCATATGAACGAAATCAGCCGTTAATGTTGTCCCACCAAAATCAATTTCAGCTTGGTAAGCGTCAAAAATAGTGCCGTAACCGGCTTCAATTTCATAGGCTTCAAGTACTAAACGAAACTGCTCAGACGTGGTTACGTTTGAGTTAGTCATCACTTCACGTAAATTAGCTACACGTTCTTTGCGACGCTCAATGTTCATTGGTACATCTAAATCAATAAACGTTTCTAAAGTGTCTATCATTTTGTACATTAACGGTACAACACCTTGTTTTACTTTATCGATACCATTAATTTGCTTTTGCAATGATGCGATATTCGCTTTTTGATCGTCAACCATACGTTGTACATGATCGTTATAACCACGGAGAACGTCGCCTTCATCGACAGTATTACGATATTCAGCAAGAAGATCTTGCGTTTGCTCGTATATAGTGTTGATTTTGGTTTGTGATTTAGCTGACTGTTTAAAAATTTTAGCTTCAGCTTTTTGAAGATCTGTTAATGCATTTGCAGCAGCGATATTACTACCTGCTAATGCTAGTGCGCCAACCATCGCCGTGGCGATAAGGCTTTTCTTACTTACTTTGGACATAGTTCCCAACCAATTGCTATTTAAATTTTGATAACAAAAATATTTTGTTACCGCAAATATAAAAATCTATCGTTTTTATTATGTGTAACTTATTATAAATACAACTAATCAATAATCCCAAATGACAAACAAGCTGTCAAGTTTAGGGTAATAAAGTTGTTTAGTTTACATTTTAGTAATAAATAAAAAATATCATATAAAAAATAGAAACGATAAAATATAAATATGCTTCATTAAGTTTTATGAGCTTTTTTGATTATTACTTATACAAAATAGCCAAATAATAGCTTAAACATTTTGCTACCTATTTTATACTAAGGCTTTCGTAGTAAGTCAAACTATTTTAATTCAATCGTTCTGTAAACGGACAGTTATTAGTGGGTTATTCCACTAATATGATCTTAAATTTAAGCCTATCACATCTAATCATATACGAATTTTCTACCATTAATATGGATAAAACAAAAAACCTGCTCAAAGAACAGGTTTTATATATTTGAAATGAAAATATTTATAATTTAAAAGCGAGCTTCTAAACTTAATCTAACATAACGTGGAGCTTGGAATCCATAAGAAGAACCGTGCCATTCGTTATAAACACCTTCACTTTGTTCCCAATGTTCGTTTGAAGATGTTTCTTCTTGAGAGTTTAATACATTAAACACATTTAATGATGCTCTCATATCAATATTAGAAACAGTAAAAGTATAAGCTGCTGATAGATCTATATTGAAAAGCCATGGTGTACGCCCAGCACTTCCACGATTATGCTTAGTGTAAGTACCTGTTAAGGAACCATCTTCATTTGTATCGGCTAAGTAAAACAAGTCACCCCAACCACCATTAAGGTTTGGATCATCTGATGGATAACCTTGACCAAACAAACTTAAAGGACGACCACTTGAAAGAGTAGAATTCCAACCAAGCATTACGTCTTCAATTGGCTCCCAGCTACCAAAGAACTTCAAGACATGACGTCTATCATTAGGCTGATAACCATCAGCTCCATCCATTAATGCAGGGAAATCAAAATCTTGTGTAATACCTGCATCAGCTTGACCAATATCAGATTTAACTGCGCCTTCAAAGTTACCTATACTACGTGACCATGTATAAGTAAATGTGTAACGGAAGTCGTCCTGATTAAATTTCAACATTCCTTCTAAAGCAGTATATTCATTTTTAGCCTTAGGTAATCCCATAGTTTCTGCACTGTATGTGGTCAAAGAACCGGCATCAGGTGCACCATCATTATCAAACGATGAGTTACCCCAATCAGTTCCATTCCAGTAGTAACCATCGCTATACCAACTTGATTCAGAGCCTGGATTAACCATTACACAATAAGGGTAAGCATAACGACCACAGTAATCATCTAATGCTGTAGCTACTTCACGGTACGTACCTTTTACACCTACAGTATATTCATCATTAAGTACTTGTTCATAACCAATAATATATTCATCTTTAGAGAATGGATCAGCTTCTTGTGCCTGAAAAATTGCTTGTTCAGGTACTGTAGGTATTCCACTTACTTGTTGTGAGTTATCTAAACCTCCACTTCCTGTAGTATCCGCTAACGGGGCTAAGCCCGTTGGAACACCCGTGGTTGCATCAGAACCCGTGAATGTATAAGCAGATGTAATATCACTTACACCAGATGCTGCACGGAAAACAGTGTTGTTAGCAACAGGTAAGTAATAACGGCCATAAGTAGCATAAACTTTTGACTCACCAGTACCCGTAGGATCCCAAGTTACACCTAAACGAGGAGCAATATCTGTTTTAAAACTAGTTAATAATTTACCTGTAGTTCCCCAGCTATCAAACTCATCAACACGTAACCCAATATCTAGCACCAAATTATCATTCACTTGCCACTTATCTTCAATATAATAAGCCGTTAATTCTGAATTAAAGCTACCACCACCATCAAAAACACGGTCTTCAACATAATCAAATGCTGCACCCGTATCGTTTTCTAAAGCACCATTATCTGCTTGAAAATCAGCACCATCAGCTAAAGTTCTGTAATCATAACTATGTCCGCCGATTGGGCGACTTATACGGGTAGAATCACGTTCTTGGTAATCATAACCAATTGCAAAAGTATGGTCATCCCAAGTGTATTCCACATCAAAACGGAATTGCGTGTTTTCGTCATTATTAGCACCGAAACTACCACCTGCTCCACAACCTGAGATTGGGGTGTTAGTAGTACGTGAATCAGTAATAGTCGGACAAACTAAATTTTCTGACGCTGTTTCATATTCCGTTTCTATAGTGCCAGCCATAGCTGTGACGATTAATTCGTCGGTGAAATAACCAGTATAACTAAGACTTTTCGCTTCTCCACCACGTTTCAATAATGCACCATCTTTTTTACCGCCAATAGTACCATTATCGTAATCATAAACTGTTCGTGTTATATCACGACGGTTAGAATAACCAAACAAACTTAAACGGTGATCTTCATTGATATCCCAATCAAGCTTACCACCCCAAAATAGATTATCTCCACCAGAAGCTTCTTCAATACGGTATTGATCATTTGGTGAAAATTCATCACCACCCCACGTATAAGAGGATTCAGTATCCCTTGGATTTATTAAGCCGTAAAAGAATAATGTATCTTCTATAATTGGACCACCAGCAGAAATGGTTACTTCTGATTTATTATCATAGTCATGGCTTTCATCACGGAAAATTGCACCTGCACCATTTTTACCACGAGACGTACTTCCATCTTCCTGTAATGAGTCTGGTTGAAACTGTACTATAGCAGCAAATTCCCAATCATTTGTACCACTCTTAGTGATTGAATTCATTGTACCGCCAGTTGCGCGACCATATTTTGCTGAATAACCACCTGTTTTTATTTGGAATTCTTTATAGAATTCAAAAGGGACTTCACCACATCCTAAGCCCTGACGTGTATTAGTGACTTCCAAACCATTAATGTAACATGCATTTTCTGCTACTGATGAACCACCAAATGATGCTGTATTACCAAAAGCAGAGTCACCTTTTACAGTTCCTGGCGCAAGCATAGCTACAGAAGTAATATTTTGTGCGATAGGCATACGAGCGATATCAATATCGCCAATAACTAAACCAGAATCTGATGAAGACAAATCAATCGTTGATACTGAAGAACCAACAACTTGAATAACTTCATACACATCAGATGGAGCTATAACTTCAAAGTTTGTTACTGTATTTTTACCTAAAGACACCCTGACATCTTCTTTAGCTAATACGGTATCACCTTTAGAAACTGTGACTTCATATGGACCTGATGGTAACTTAGCTAAACGGTATGAACCATCTGCATCTAGTTCCATTCTACGTGCAGTACCAGTTTCTTTGTTAATTGCTTTAACAGTTAAACCTGCAGCATTACCTTCAGTAACAGCTACCGTACCTTTGATATCTTCAGCTGAAGCTGAAGATATACCTAAAACGGTCGATATTGCAATTGCAGTAACCGAACGTCTAAATGTTCGTTTAAAATTATTTTTCATTATATGTATACTCCCTGGATCACATTTGTGATTAGTGGTTAGTTATTTTTAATTCAAGACTATCTTGTCTTGTAAAGTTTTTCGAACTAGACCATAAGCTCTGATCTGTCAATATTCATTCTAGATGGAATGTTCGTAAACCGTCAATACTGTCAATATTGTTAAGTAACTGATTCCGTACAAAAAACATGCTGCCAAATGTTTTTCTATGTAAAAGAGAAATGTCACCATTAAAAAATAAACTTATTAAACAATGTATTACGTTTAATGAATACATTAAAAACTGACTCAAAATATAAAGTAAAGCATTAATTATCAACTAGTTAGAAGTGTCGCATTCTATTTTGTAAAAATAACGTTACGATTAGTTAATTTTATATGATTGTATTTTATATAATCATATCCAAAACACATAAAGTTAAGAATAAAATCACATAAATTCTACAGATATTTACCGATAATAACGTTAAGATGATGATCCAATTAACTATTGAGCCTTTTAGGATATAAATGAATTCAATCGAACGTTTGACTGAGGTATTAAAGGATTTAGCTATAGAGGCGAAACAAATAGATACCAAAAACACTCAAAACAAATCTCATCGATTAATTGAAAACAACAATTTATTTTCTCCCACTTTATTTTTCAGCCAAAGTGATCGTTATCTCCCTTACGTAGAAGAAATTGAACGTAGATTAGCTGAATTTACACGATTAGTAGCAACCAATAAAATAGAGTTATCAAAAGCATTATTAACGCATTTAGAACAACAAATATTTGCAATATCAAATGCATTACAGGCTAATTCGACCATCCATCAAGCAGCAAAGCTAAGCTTTGATGCGAATAAAAAAATAAGAATTAAAAAAGCTAAAGCTAAACAGGTAAATACCTATCGAGATCTGGCCAAAAAATTAGTTTTGAGTAGCCACCAACTTTATCAAAAATTAACGGAGCATCACGAATTTGAACGACGTCTCATGGATATGCTCTCAGAAAAGGAGCGACAAAGATTAGAATCAAAAAAACATGAAAGTGAAAAACTATCTGTTGAGGTATTAACACTACACCAACGCCTTGGCCGTTGCCGTAAAGCTATTTCAGCTATTCAGCGTGAGATTGAGTTAGCCGAAAAACGCTAATGGTATATATCCATTACCATTCAAGTTGCAGGATAAAACTTTTGGACGTTGTCATTAATCCTGCTACTTAATCTAGCACCAAGTCTTTAATGACAACCACTTAGTACGAGTTCGATAATAGTAGATACCATTACGATTGTATAAATATGGGATGTTTGTAGCAATCATGTGTAGCACTCCGTGTAGCAAAATGGAGTAACTTATTGATTTAAAAGAGGTTGGGTGGCAGCCAAATCAGCCACACCTCGGCACATGAGTCGTCTGCTGCGGTTGCTTCCTTCCAGATCTGGCCGAGTTCACAGAGTATCATTGCGAGGGGACCGAAAAGGCCACCATAATGAGCCTAACCAAAAAAATTAAATATCTATTCTGTTGATTAGCGGCACGAATTATGGCTAATCAGACGTTAGGATGCAAGCGCTAGTTCGCTATTTTCTAGTAATATGACACTGCTTGAATATTTTTTGCACAAACAGAGTAAAGTTTCCCTTAAATGTTACTTATTCAATAACAAAATACAAATTAGCTGTGTGAGGAAAAACTGCGACAAAAACCTTAGCTTTCTAGGTGATTGGAATATTAGGTAAGTCGATCTGACTTACCTTCTTAAATTACCGTTATTAATGAACACCGTTTTCTTGCTGAGCTAACTTCTCATGTAGCTCTAACAAAACAGATTTCATCACTAGCAGGTTATCCTTACCTAAACGCAGTAATAACTTATCAGTATCAGGTAAGGCTTCAAGTTCAGGATTTGCAAATTTATACATAACGCTCGGTTGTATTAATGCCATAGATGATTTAGGTAATTCCATATCTAATACGCGGGTTATGGCATCTTGTAAGGTGCGGGTAAAATCATCATCATAACCTAGCTCACTGTAAGCTTCATCAAGTAAAGGCTTGATTTCACTATACCATTGAACCAAGTATTCACTGTCCATTGATCTTAATAAATCAACATATAAGCTAAAGCGTCTACTTGAATTTTCATTCCATTGCCAGACCTGTTGCTTTACTGGCAATGGACTACCTGAAGATGTTTTTTCTTGTTTTTGAACGGTTTGTTTAAAATTAACGCTCTCAACCCCAGGTATAAACTTAGTATTAGGCAGTATAAAGGGGCTATATTCATAAGCAATAACCCCTTGGGCGAAGTTATCCGTAAAAACCACAAAACGTCTGATCATGTCTTCATCAATGATAAGTTTAAGTAGCTCTTTACGCCAAGTAATTTCTGGCAATTTTAACTTTAACCAATCGTCACTATTGTCTAATAAGGGTAAAATATCCTCTACTGCTTCAATGATTTCTTCATCAACAACTACTGCAGGTATTTCAACAATCGGTGTAGGTAACGTCTCCACCGTTTTAGGTACTTCTTCCACAATAAGGACGGACTCATCAATAACAACTGGCTCAGACTTATCGCCAGTAAATTGCCAGCCTATACCGATAGCAATCATCACTACAATAATAAAAGCTATCAATGGCCACGACGCTTTACTTTCACTGGCTTGGTTACTTTTCTCTAATGATTGATTTAAGTTATCCATGTTTACCTGTACATTATTAATATTTCGTTTATACCTATCGTTATTTAGGCATGAGTAAGTGTGTTTTTTGTTGTGCTAATTGTTTTAAGTACTCCCAAACCGTATTCACTTGCGATAAGCGTTTACTTTCTGGATGAGTAACAAGATAAAAACTACGCACTAATTTAATATCATTAATGCATAATTTAACTAAGCTAGCATCTTGCTCTGCTAAAAAGCAAGGCAAAATACCAATCCCTAAGCCACTTTTTATGGCTCTATACTGACTAATAATACTGGTACTTTGAAAGCTAGGCTCAATATCTACGCGTAACTTAGTGCTAAGCTCTTTTAAATAAGACAGTTGTTCGGTAAATAATAAATTATCAACATAACTAACCCATTGATGTTTAGCTAGCTGACTAATCTCTATTTTGTTGTTCATATATTCAAGATAACTTGCATGGCCATATAACTGCAACTGATAATCACACAGCTTAGTGATTATAGTTGATGTGTTTTTAGGTTTTTCAACCGCTATAGCGATATCAGCTTCATTACGACTAATTTTTACATCACGGGAAAAATGTACTAACTCAATTTGAATATTAGGAAATTTTTGCTTTAGAGCCATTAAATGAGGTGCAATAAAAAAACTGCCAAATGCTTCCGTTACACCTATACGAACTCGGCCACTGTTGACACTTTGCTGCTCTTTTATATCATCAATAGCTTGCCCTGCATCAAGCTCCATTCGTCTAGCATATTGTAACAACTTGGTGCCGTCAGACGTTAATACATGACCATCAACGGTCCGTTCGAAAAGTTTAGTCGTTAAACTTTCTTCTAATTTATGTAAACGGCGCGACAAAGTTGAGGCGTCAAGGGATAGTCGCTTGGCGGCAATGGATAGGCGCTCACTACGAGCAACTTCTAAAAATAATTTGATATCATCCCAGTTCATTCCCGTATATTAGCAACATAGGTATGCAAATGCAAAAATGCAATGCATGCTGCATTTTTACGTATTGCTGAATTATTGATAAAAGACTATTTTAACATCAATTTTGTTTCCTTCTATTTAAGGCTTATCATGACAATCAAAGAAATCCCACTGATCATTAATGGTGAAAAAGTTCGTTCAACCACCGATACTTGGTTAGACGTTTTAAATCCAGCGACTCAAGAAGTTGTTGCACGTGTGCCTATGGCAACCAAAGAAGAAGTGGCTGCAGCCGTAGCCAACTCAGCAGAAGCATTTAAGTCTTGGTCTAAGGTTTCCTTAACCAACCGCATGCGCATTATGTTAAATTTCCAGCAACTGGTTAGAGATAATACCCAAGAACTTGCTGAGTTAGTTACTTTAGAACATGGTAAAACACTGCCTGACGCTGAAGGCGAAGTAGGACGTGCATTAGAAGCGATTGAAAATGCTTGTTCAATTACCCGCTTACAACTGGGTGAAATGGCCAATAACGCCGCAACCGGTGTCGATACGTATACATTGAATAAACCACTTGGCGTTGGCCTAGGTATTACGGCATTCAACTTTCCACTTATGCTACCATCGTTTATGTTTCCACCTGCTATTGCCTGTGGTAATACTTTTATTTTAAAACCCTCAGAGCAAGCTCCTTCTTCAACAATTCTTCTTGTTGAATTAGCACTTAAAGCCGGTATCCCTGCTGGTGTGTTAAATGTTGTTCATGGCGGTCCTGATGTCGTTAATCAATTAATTGAAGCTGAGCCGGTAAAAGCGGTTTCATTCATCGGTTCAACTGGCGTTGGTACACACGTTTATAACCACGCCACCAAACATGGCAAACGTGCCCAATCAATGATGGGCGCAAAAAATCATATGGTAATAATGCCTGATGCAAATAAAGACAGAGCTATCAATGATTTACTTGGCTCAGCTTTTGGTGCAGCAGGACAGCGCTGTATGGCTAACCCAGTAACAATTCTAGTAGGTGAAGCACGCAACTGGTTACCTGAAATTGTTGAACGAGCAAAACAAATGAAAATTGGCCCCGGCACACAACGTGATGCTGATTTAGGCCCCGTTGTATCTCCACAAGCTAAAGCCCGTATTATTAAATTGCTAGATTCTGGTGTTGAGCAAGGTGCGACCATGCTTATTGATGGCAGAAATTGTCAGGTTGAAGGATATCCAAACGGCAATTTTGTTGGGCCAACATTATTTACCGATGTAACGACTGATATGGATATTTACACGCAAGAAATTTTTGGTCCTGCTTTGTGCGTATTAGAAGCTGACACATTAGATCAAGCGATTGAAATAATTAATGCTAATCCAAATGGTAATGGTACATCTTTATTTACTTCTTCTGGTTGGGCTGCACGTAAGTTTGAAAATGATATAGATGTCGGTCAAGTAGGTATTAACGTGCCAATTCCTGTACCCGTAGCCTATTTCAGTTTTACCGGTTCACGCGGCTCTAAGTTAGGCGATTTAGGACCTAACGGCAAACAAGTCATCAGCTTTTGGACTTTTACAAAATCGGTAACTGCTCGTTGGTTTGAACCAGATCATCAAGATGGATCTCAAATTCACTCTACGATTAGTATGAAGTAAATAGCGAATAGCGAGCCTTCGACTACTCGTTCCTCACGCTCAGGATGCACGGCTATATTTATTCCGTTTGTCCTGAGCCTGTCGAAGGAAGCCTGTCGCACTTCGACTGCTCGTTCCTCGCGCTCAGTATCTACTGCTAGATTTATTCCGTTTTCCCCTTGTATGATCCGTTTGTCCCTTGTGTGATCCGTTTGTCCTGAGCCTGTCGAAGGAAGCCTGTCGAAGGAAGCCTGTCGAATAAAACTAACGTTCTTTGTCGCTTAAATATCTTTGATAATTCTCAATAGCATCTACATTGCCTTTATTACGCTGACAAACACTCTTTTGGTATTGATAATTAAAAACATCAAACCATAAATCAAGTAAATGCCCGTTATCTTTTTCCCCAAACATTTCAAGTACTCTTGCGGCAACTTCTGCTGTGGAAAATTGATGCTCTAATTCAGTTTTTCTAACCGTATAACGCGATTCAGTGCCTACCGGAGATGCTATATTATCAAGCAGCATTTTTGGATCGAAAGAGACCAAAGGAAACTTATTCAAATAAGGACTTTTTCGAAACATTTTTTTTGCTTCACGCCAACTACCATCAAGCATAATAAATAGGGGCTTTTTGCCTTGCTCACATATCACTGTATTCGAGTGAACTTGGCGGTTACCTTCGGCATATTCCTGGGGAAACACCACAAAAGGCTGCCACTGTTCATCATCAAGCACTGCTTGCATCTCAGGATTTTTGGTTGTGCGTGACCATAAAAAAGCAAATGTGTCTGGAATTAAATCAGCGATTAATTTGCCCGTATTGCTAGGTTTTAGTACTTCTGTGTCATACATCAGTAGTAAAAAACCTGCATTAGTTTTCACTGAGCCGTTTTTAGGGGCAATAGCACAAATACAAAATGTTGTGGATAAGCGACACAAATCACAGCGAATAACTCGCTGTCCTCGCGACTTATACGTTGTTGTACTCAGGCTTTTTCTAAATTGATGTAATCGATGAACTGCGTGCATGAAGAGTTAACTATAAAATAAACAGAAGACTGTGTGATGATAACATTATACCCGCGCCACCTGAAAGAAGCATTTCAGGAGCGATAAAGCGTCGAGCTTCATCGTCTAATTGTCGTAACTCACCCATCAAAATACCGCTTCGCTGATAACTATCTTCAACACCAGAAATACTGCGGGTATAAGTTTCCCACTAAACGGGGGGACATGACTGATTAAAACGGTATCAAACAGATCGGCTAATTAGATATAATCACGCTGGCTGCGAGGGCCAGAACAAAGGGCAAAAAAATCAAACCAAATATGCTTGCTAGTTTTATCAATATAGCAAATTTCACGATGGTTAATCGTAATGCTTTGTGAAAAAGCACATTCTGGGTGAGTAGCTTTTGATATTGTTCTAGCAAAATGTAAATTTATCGTAAAGCATGAATCGATCGTAAATTATTTTATACCGTTAAATGGCGCACTTTAAAGCTACGACCTTTCATTTTACCGTCGGTTAGTTTTCGTAATGCTAACTTAAGTACTTTTTTATCTACTGCGACGTAAGCTTTAATATCAAGTACATTGATTTTGCCAATGTCTTTACCACTAATTTCTGCGCCAGCATTTGAACTTTTGGCAGTTAGTGCACCCAAAATATCGCCTGGACGAACTTTTTGTTTTTTACCACCGTCAATCTGAATAGTCGCCATTTTAGCCTGATGCCTAGCATTTTTTAGGACATCGGTAGAAGGTAATAACTCAGGCGTGATAGTTTGATCAAATTCATCTTCGATTAAACCAACTTTATAAGTCTCTTTATCACTATATAAGGATATAGCCAAACCTTCAGCACCGGCTCTTCCCGTACGACCAATACGATGAATATGTATTTCGCTGTCATGGGCAATATGATAATTAAAAACCAAATCAAGCGCATCTATATCTAAGCCACGGGCAGCAACATCGGTGGCAACTAAAACTGCCACACTTTTGTTAGCAAAGCGTAATAATGTTTGATCTCTATCTTTTTGTTCTAAATCACCGTGTAAAGCTAGCACGCTAAAACCATCATCATGCAAAGCATTACACACGGCTTGCGTTTCTTTTTTGGTATTACAAAAGATGGCAGTCGATTCAACAGGGTTATCGAGTAACAGTAAACGTAATGCTGAAAATCGCTGACTATCATTTTCAACATGAAAAAATCGCTGACTAATATTAGATTGATCTTCACTCGCACTAACTTTTACTATCACTGGCTCAGTCATAATACTTTCACTGATCGTTTGAATTTGTTTTGGAAAGGTTGCACTAAATAGTAACGTTTGGCGATCAAGAGGTGTTCGCTCAATGATATTATCAAGTGCCGCTTCAAAACCCATTTCTAACATACGATCGGCTTCATCAAGTATCAATAAATTCAAATCATCTAATTTAAGCGTACCTTTAATAACATGTTCTTCAATACGTCCAGGCGTGCCTACAATAATATGAGCACCATGTTCTAGCGAACCTATTTGTGGGCCAAAAGGTGTTCCGCCACACAAGGTTAACACCTTGATATTATGCACTGCACGCGCAAGTTTACGTATTTCTTTAGCTACTTGATCAGCAAGTTCGCGTGTTGGACATAACACCATAGACTGGATACGGAAACGCTTTACTTCTAACTTTTCAAGTAACGCTAAGCCAAAAGCGGCTGTTTTACCTGAGCCGGTTTTTCCTTGAGCAATAACATCTTTACCTACTAACATCTCAGGTAAACTCATGGCCTGAATAGGCGTCATTTCCTGATAGCCAAGCGAAGATAAATTTTTCAATAAATCTTGATGTATGTTTAATGAAGAAAAAGCTAAAGCTGCTTTGTCATTATTGATTGAAGTGCTCAAGGTGGATGCCTCTATATTTTCAGAATTAGGATATAAAACTTTCAAGGGAAAGTGAATGGGCGCATAATAACAGTAAATACCTTCGACCCCTAGTTTAATAACGTTCAATGGTCTGATAACGCACCCAGATCAACAAGCTTTGGCATGGAATATATAAAAACGCATTCAAACCAACCGTTATATACCACTAATACTCATTACATTAATGGCTCAGTAGTACCGCCAAGCAATAATAATTTAACTAAAGAGAAACTTAACATGAACCGAAAAAAGAAGATAAATGACACGCTAAATAAAAAGCTAAAAAAAGCGAATGCTAAATTACATACAAGTAATAAACCTCGCTATATTTCTAAAGCAGAGCGCGCTAAGCTTGAGCAGCAAAAAACAACAGAGACCCAAGAGGTGAGTTAGATTTGTTACCTCGACTATTGTAACAATCATTTATAATTATCTAGCGACTTATAAGTCGTTACTCAACACTGTTATTTACCCGCTCCGTAGTAAATTTATCACCTTGTCATTCAATTTAATTTAATAATTTAAAACCGTAGCTGTATTCACAGATTACCTAAAAAACGTTTATACTTAACAAATAAGTGGCCTAATTAGTTCAATTAATAGAGTGAGTTATCGCAAGTGGTATTATCATGACAGCACCATTACCTATTATTAATATTAAAGCGCAAGCCAACCATCATGCGATATTTTTGCTGTTAGTTGGCTTTATACTATTATTGTTAACCTTATTAGTTAGTCAGTATTATTGGCAACCCTTTAGATTAGTCTTAATATTTGTTTTATTGGTCGCGTTAGTCGTGATAATTACTGGGCTGGCAAAGTATTTACAGCCACAGTTTAGTTATCATATAACACCAGAAAAATTGAAATATCAGCATATATACGGTCATTGGCAACTTACTTGGCAACAAATTCAAGCAATAAATCCTATTAGAGAAGTATGCGGTCTCACCCCTATAAATTTAACTTATATCGGTATTCGTTTAGTTAATTTAGAAACGCTAGCGCAACAAATATCCCCTAGATTAGCCAACCGGCTGATACATGAACAACAACCATTACTCAAGTTTTCTTTTGTACAGAAGCTATTATCGTTAGAACAAATTCAACTGAATTTTACGCCATTTATTTTGCAATCTGGCTTACAAATATCAGGACCTATAGCCGCATTTTTACATCATTGTGATAGTCTACATTCCGCATTGGGATATCATCTTTACCTTCCTGAAACGAGTATGGATAGAGAACTAAATGATTTCCATCAACTATTAAAACAATGCCATAATGCATCACAATATTATAATAATGAGTCAACACACTGACACATCCTCAACCATTAAATAGATAAAACACTTAACTTTAAGTGATAAATGCTTTTTACTCTCTTAATTAAATATATACTTACCTACATTAACGGAAGCACCTCATGAAATTATTAGCCTTTGCTGCAAGTAGCAGTTCAAAATCAATCAATAAGCAACTTGCCACTTATGCGGCATCACAAGTTAAACATACTGATGGTGTTGAAGTAGAGATTTTAGATATTAATGACTATGAAATGCCATTATTTAGCCAAGACAAGGAAGAAGTGCTAGGCCAACCACAACAAGCATTAGATTTTTTCGCCAAACTAGGTCAAGCAGATGCCATCATTATCTCTTTTGCTGAGCATAATGGTTATTATACCGCTGCTTATAAAAACCTTTTTGATTGGGCTTCTCGTATTGATAAGAAGCTTTACCAAAACAAACCCATGGTATTATTAGCAACATCGCCTGGCCCTGGTGGCGCAGGCACAGTATTGGCCGTAGCAACAAAATCCGCATCTTATTTTGCTGGTGATGTTAAAGCAAGTGTCTCTATCCCTAATTTTTATGATAATTTTGATAGCGAAAAACAAGCATTAACTAATCCTGAGTTACACGATAAGTTACAAACTGCGCTGTCATTGTTAAACGAATAAGTAATTTCATTTTAGGAAAAAATTTAACGTAAAAAATAGCAATAAAGATTAGAATAGATTATTCACACTTAGAAGTTCACTCTGTAAAAAAGACTAAGCACATGACCATTCAAAAACACTTTCCGTATATTAACAGCAAAATGTTTGCTGAAAACGTGGCTATTAGCGATATAGCAAAGCAAGTAGGTACACCTTTTTATTGTTACTCAAATACCGCTATAACTCAAAATTTTCAAGACTATCAGCAAGCTTTCAGTGAACAAAATACGCTAATTTGCTATGCCGTAAAAGCAAATGGTAACCAAGCAGTGCTATCTACTTTAGCCAAATTAGGTTCAGGTGCCGACGTAGTCTCAGAAGGTGAAATTCGCCGCGCTCGCGCTGCTGGAATTCCCGCAAACAAAATAGTTTATTCTGGGGTTGCTAAAGTTGAATCAGAAATAGCTTACGCATTAAACCAAGGTATTTTTCAATTTAATGTAGAGTCTGAGCCTGAACTTGAACTCATTAGCCAAGTTGCTACGCGGTTAAACACAACTGCGGCCATTGCTTTTCGGATAAATCCTGACGTTTGCGCGAACACGCACGCAAAAATATCGACGGGTAAAGCTGAAAATAAATTTGGCGTGCCGATAAGTAAAGCTCGACTCGCTTATAAACAAGCAGCGTCGTTACCTAATATAAAAGTTCAAGGTGTTGATGTGCATATTGGCTCGCAACTAACCCAACTTGCCCCCTTTGAAGAAGCCTATAAACGTATTGCCCAATTAGTCACTGATCTTACAGAAGATGGCCATAAAATTAGCGTTATCGATATTGGTGGTGGTTTAGGAATTACTTACCGTGATGAAGTCATCCCAAGTAAACAAGAATACGCTGCGGTTGCCAAAGCACAATTAGGCCATTTAGCCTGCAAAATAATCATTGAACCCGGTCGCTCTTTATTAGGGAATGCCGGTATTTTAGTGTCGAGCGTAGTCTTAGTTAAAACGGGTGAAGAGCGCCAATTTTTAATGTTAGATGCGGGTATGAACGATTTAATTCGTCCAAGTATGTATGATGCTCATCACGAAATACTCGCGGTAGATACAACAAAAACATCACAGAAAATTTATGACGTTGTTGGTCCGGTTTGTGAAACTGGCGACACTTTCTCTAAAAACCGCCAAGTCAATGAATCAAAATCAGGTGATTTAATTGCCATTATGAGCTGTGGTGCTTATGGGGCAGTAATGGCGTCTACTTATAACACCAGAATGTTAGCGCCTGAAATTATGGTAAAAGATAATAAATTTGCTGTTGTTAGAGCTCGTCCAACCTACGAAGAAGTCATTAATGCTGATTCAGTACCAAGTTGGGTTTAAAAAATAAAGAACCGCAAACATCACGAAATAACGAAGCCATCATATGTTTAACATGATGGCTTCGTTACAAATTAGTGCCTAATATTTCTAATAGTTAAGCAAACCAATTAATTAGAAATTATCGATTAAAACACACAACAAACGTCATCTAACATAGATGTAACTACCCAAACATTTTTGTAACCAACACGTGTTAATTGCTCCGCAGCAAAGGTCGCTCTAGCACCTGTAGCGCAATGAATAAAAATAGCTAAATTTTCATCAGGATACATTTGTAGCATTTTCATTTCTAACAAACCACGAGGAATGTTGATCGTATTTTCACCCGCTTTTTCAGAAAATTCAGTCGGCTCTCTCACATCAATGATAAGGCCATTTTCAGCCTTGCATTTAATAGCAGCATCTTCTGCCGTTATCGTATTAAGTGACTGCCTCGCATGAGCTATCAATTCAGGTATCGTTTTCAACATAGTGAGTCCTTAATTATTTTTATTCACTTTACATTTAATAACACATAGCGCTTTACTAATCACTACAGCTGGCTTTACCATCCTTTAAACCAAGTTTTTTCAATATCGTCATCATTAAGCACCATTTAGTAAACGATGATTGCAGTAGATTAACGCCAATGAATGCAGTAAACCAGACCCAATTCTGTGAGTGAAATTGAGTAAGTAACAATGATATTAAAATCATAATACCTGCAACCAAACGAAGTGCTTCATTAATTGTCATAACTATTCTCCAAGCTGATCTCTGTGAACTAATTAAACACAATTGCTAATTAGCTAATTTAACAGATTCTAATTTATCTTTTTCTTATTTAATATATTAGCCTTTACTAATTTAAAGTTCAATAGTAAACTTAAATATCAATAACTATTTTGGTGCTTTTTATGACAAGTGATAAAACTAAATTACTAGAAAATGCTCAACAGGTTGCCGATATTTTAAAGCAATTAGCTAATCCCTACCGTTTAATAATTTTATGTTCATTAGCACACGAAGAACTTACTGTTGGCGATTTAAATGAACAGGTTGATCTATCACAATCGGCACTTTCCCAACATTTAGCTAAACTAAGGGAAAGCGAAATAGTAACAACAAGGCGTGAATCACAAACTATTTTCTATCGAATTTCTAATCCAAAAATACAGCATTTATTAGAAATATTACAACAACAGTTTTGTGAAGATATTTAAACTATTTAACTGTAATTAGATTGCGGCTTTTCCATTACGGTATTAACTCATAATCCACACTTACAGGACTCTTAACTGATTATGCAGACTCCAATAAACTTTACTGCAAAATTAATCAGCAGTGTTTTAGCAAGCAAACTGCCCTTTGTTATTTTAGTCTTATCTATGCTAGCAGGCATGATGGCACTCAATTACACGCCACGAGAAGAGGAGCCACAAATAGTGGTTCCTATGATTGATGTTGTAGTTAACGCTGAAGGCGTTAATGTGCAACAAGTAGAACGTTTAGTTACCACTCCCTTAGAAAAACTGCTAGCACAGGTAAATGGCGTTGAGCATGTTTACTCCGTTACCAATAACAGTCAAACCGTAGTAACCCTGAGGTTTTACGTGGGAGAAAACCGTGAAAACGCCTTACTAAATACCTACAACAAGCTTCATTCTAATACGGATAGAATCCCCGCTATTGTCACTAATTGGCGTGTACAACCAATAGAAGTGGATGATGTGCCTATTGTTATGCTGGGTTTATGGAGCAGTGATAGTTCCACCGTAGATGACTATGGCTTACGCCGTTTAGCTGAAGAAGTATCAACCTTTTTACAGGCCATCGATAATACCAGTGAGGTGAATATAGTCGGTGGTCGTTCAAGAGAAATACAAGTTAACATAGATCCAGAACAAATGACCGCGCGTGCAGTCGCTATCGCAGATGTATTAAATGCAATTCAAGCATCTAATACTTTACAGTTTCATGGCAACCTTGCCTTAGAGAATCAGTCTTTTCGTCTAGAAAGTGGTGATGTATTTCGTGATATAGCGACCTTAAAAAACACCCCTATTAATGTTATTGATGGCAGTGTCATTTTATTAAAAGACATCGCAAATATTACCGACGGCCCCGCTGAACAAAGTAGCTATACCTGGATTGATTTTGCTAATGGCCATCAACAAAAGCACTATTTAAATAGCTCTTCAAGTAATAATGGCGATCATCCCATGGTTACGATCAGTGTTGCCAAACAACCGGGTAGTAATGCCGTTACCGTCGCCCAAGCGGTACACGATAAAATAGCCGTATTACAGCAATCCATTTTTCCACAAAATGTTCAGGTAGAAGTATTACGTGATTATGGTGAAACAGCGAATGAAAAAGTAAATAACCTCACCACTAGCTTAGCCTTTGCTGTATTTACCGTGGTGGTGTTTATTGCCGTGTTTTTAGGCTGGCGATCCGCTGTTGTAGTTGGCTTAGCTGTACCTATTTGTTATGGCATTACCTTGTCATTAGATTTAGCTTTTGGCTACACGATTAATCGTGTCACCTTATTCGCACTCATTTTATCTCTAGGTTTATTAGTTGACGATCCTATTACCGGTGTTGACAACATTGAACGCTATTTGAAAAATAAACGTGGTACTTTGCAAGACAAAATAGTGGCTGCTATCAATGAAATTAGAGTGCCATTATTAATGTCTACCTTAACCATTGTATTAGCCTTTATTCCCCTCGCCTATATAACCGGCATGATGGGACCTTACATGGCGCCCATGGCATTTAATGTTCCTTTAAGTGTGATCAGCTCTACCTTAGTCGCTTTTTTAGTGACCCCTTGGTTAGCATCAAAATTAATCAAACCGAAATCAGCGGCAGAAGTTGATGAAGAGAGTGAGAAAAGCCAAGGCTTCAGCCAATTTTATCGTCGAATGCTAACCCCCTTATTAGAGAATAGAAAAAAAGGTAAGTTTGTTCTTTGGGTGGTATTAGTCTTGTTTATTGTTGCCGCCATGTTGCCTGTTATGCGCCTTGTACCATTAAAGTTATTACCTTTTGATAATAAAAATGAGCTGCAAGTTATTATCGATATGCCAGAAAATGCCACGTTAGAACAAACGGCAGCAATGGCAAAAACAATATCAAATAAAGCACAGCAACTACCAGAAATTAAAGCAATAGCAAGCTATGTAGGAACGCCATCACCGATAGATTTCAACGGTATGGTTCGCCAATATTATCAGCGTCAAGCACCTCATATGGCTGACTTACGCATAATTTTATTGGATAAAACAGCACGTGAACATCAATCACATGCCATCGTATTAAGATTAAGACAACACTTAGCTGCTCTTAGCACTAACGGCGTAAAGATTAAAGTAGTGGAAGTACCACCTGGTCCACCGGTGCTCAGCACATTGGTTGCCGAACTTTATGGTGATGAATTTACGCAGTACAGTGAATTACAACAAGCAGCAAGCATTGTTGAGCATAGATTAAAACTAGAGCCCCATGTTGTTGAAGTTGATTCTACCGTTGGTAATGACCAGCCAAAATTTCGCTTCGTTAGTGATAAAATCAAAGCCGCTTTATCGGGTATTTCTACAGCGAATATCAACCAAGTACTAGCCGTTGCTAATACCGGAAAAGTAGCTGGTTACCTGCATGTCGATGATGAAGCATCACCACTCGCAATTAAGGTAAAATTACCGATTGAACAACGAGAAACGCTTGCTGATTTTTACCGCTTAACCATCAAGGGACAAGCAGGTATTGTGCAAAGCACCACGCCTCAAGGTATTGACATAGCACCACAGTCGCTTGTTTCATTAGGCGAACTAGGTCAATTCGAACAACAAGTAAATGATAAACCTATCTTTCATAAAGACTTAAAACCCGTGGTCTATGTAACCGCTGATATTTCAGGAAGAACACCTGCGGCTATCATCGCTGATGTCGGTAGTGACTTACAAAGCGCTAGTATTATCGACAACAACATCAGTAATAACAACACAACAACAGAGCCAAATGATTGGACTAAGCGAACTTTTTTAACCAGTGGCGGCAGTCAACTATGGCAACTCCCCGACAACATCACATTATCTTGGAGTGGTGAAGGAGAATGGAGTATTACCTTACGGGTCTTTATTGACATGGGGATTGCTTTCGCCTTTGCACTCACTGCTATTTTCTTGGTTCTTAGAATTCAAACTGGCTCAGCAGCATTATCTGGCATTATAATGTCAGCAATACCCTTAACAGTAATTGGTATTATGCCGGGGTTCTTTTTACTCAATCAATTTGGTGAACGTGAAATAGCGAATGCTCCTGACCCCGTATTATTTACCGCAACCGCCATGATAGGCATGATTGCGCTAGCAGGTATAGTGGTTAGAAATTCATTGATTTTAATTGAATTTATTACCCAAGCACGTGATAGAGGCGAGCCAATTAAAGAAGCATTAATTCAAGCTGGCGCGGTACGTATGCGGCCTGTTCTATTGACTGCAGGCACCACCTTATTAGGCAATTTAATTATCACCCTCGATCCCGTATTCAGCGGTTTAGCTATTGCCATTATATTTGGCATCATTTCTTCAACTATATTTACACTACTTGTTGTACCTATTGTGTACCTACTTGTTTTTGACAATGAACAATCCAATAAAGCCATTGCAGATGATAAACAAGATATAACCACTGATTCCATAAGAAAATCAACTGAGGCGCAGACATAGTCATGACTCATACCAAAGCAGATAAAAGCACAGCACAAAAAATACTTATTCCTGTGGTCGCCTTAACTGTTCTGCTGTTAATGGTGGCATGGCTAGCAGGATCATTTGATGAAAAAACATCGCCAGCATTAAATGATAAAGCGAACAATCAAATAAGCGCCGCAATAATTAATCAGAACAATAGCTATACGGTAGTGGCCAGTAATGAAGCTATATTTGAGCCTGTCGCTGCTAGCCTTGAAGCAAAACAAGCAACCATTATTTCGGCTAGAATTTTAGCGCGTATTGAACAAATAAACGGTAGGTCAGGTAACCTAGTCAAAAAAGGTGATCTATTAATTCAATTAGAACAAAACGACTTACAATCACAAGTGTTACAAGCCAAACAAAATGTCAATGCCATGCAAGCGCGATATACAGAGTCAAAGCAAAACCTTGATCGCGCTGTTGAGCTATTTAAAACAAAATTAATTTCAGCATTTGAATTAGATAAAAACCGAACTAATTATCAAACAATTCATGCTGAATTAACTGCAGCTAAACAAGGGTTATCTCAAGCCCAAACAACCTTAAGTTATGCCACCTTAATAGCACCAATTGATGGACGCATTGTTGACCGTTTTGCTGAGCCAGGCGACACAGCTCAGCCTGGAATAAAATTATTATCATTATATAATCCATTATCTTTACGCGTAGAGGCACACGTACGCGAGCAACTCGCGTTAACGTTAACAAATGGGCAAAAAATAGAAATTGAATTACCTAGTGTGAATAAAATCATTACCGGTGAAATAGAAGAAATAGTTCCGGCGGCAAACACTGGCTCACGGAGTTTTTTAGTTAAAGCCCGTATGACTTACCATGAAAACTTGTTACCTGGCATGTACGCACGCATGTTAATCCCCGCCGGCGAACAAACCATGTTAACTATTCCGGCAAACAGCGTCGCACACGTTGGCCAATTAGACTTTGTTTGGCTTAATGTTAATGGTGAAATTCAACGTCGCTTCGTTAGGTTAGGTAAAGAGAAACATGGCATGGTCACGGTAATCTCAGGCTTAATCGCTGGTGATGAAATAATAACGCCATAAATATAAGACTCTGAGTAAAATCAAAATAACTTACGCGTTAATAAATACTGATTGTCACGTTGACTGCCATGCACTCAACCTCCTACAATAACAGCAATTTCATAATCCCATAAAAGGTATCGACATGGCTCAGCCACTACCAGATAAATTCATCATGACGATGAATCGAGTTTCTAAAGTAGTTCCACCAAAACGTACTATTTTAAAAGACATATCTCTTTCATTTTTTCCTGGTGTTAAAATAGGTGTTTTAGGTTTAAACGGTTCTGGTAAATCTACCCTACTTCGCATTATGGCGGGTCTTGATACAGAATTTGAAGGTGAAGCGACCGCATTAGCTGGCACTAACATTGGTTATTTACCGCAAGAACCAATCCTTGACGAAACGAAGACAGTTAGAGAAATCGTTGAAGAAGGTGTTGCTACCGTTAAAAATGCTTTAGCCCGTCTTGACCAAGTGTATAACGAATATGCTGAAGAGAATGCTGATTTTGATAAGCTAGCAAAAGAGCAAGGTGAATTAGAAGATATCATCAATAGCAACGATGGTCATAATATTGATAACGTACTTGAACGTGCTGCTGATGCATTACGTTTACCTGAATGGGACCAAGTAATTAAAGTATTAAGTGGTGGTGAACGCCGTCGTGTTGCACTTTGTCGTTTATTACTACAAAAACCTGACATGTTATTACTTGATGAACCCACTAACCATTTAGATGCAGAATCTGTTGCTTGGTTAGAGCGTTTCTTACATGACTACCCTGGCACTGTGGTAGCTATCACCCATGATAGATACTTCTTAGACAATGTCGCTGGCTGGATATTAGAGCTTGATAGAGGGCATGGTATTCCTTATGAAGGTAACTATTCTTCATGGTTAGAACAAAAAGATGCGCGTCTTGCGCAAGAAAGCAAAGGTGAAAGTGCACTACAAAAAACTATCAAGCAAGAACTTGAATGGGTGCGTTCAAACCCGAAAGCGCGTCAATCAAAAAGCAAGGCCCGTATGGCTCGTTTTGAAGAGCTTAATAGCCAAGATCATCAAAAACGTAATGAAACCAACGAACTTTATATTCCACCTGGGCCACGCTTAGGCGATAAAGTTTTAGATGTTAATAATTTAACAAAATCGTTTGGTGATAGAGTCCTTATTGATGACCTAAGCTTTAGCGTACCTAAAGGTGCTATCGTCGGTATTATCGGGCCAAACGGCGCGGGTAAATCAACGCTATTCAAAATAATGTCAGGTGCTGAAAAACCAGATTCTGGTAATGTAGAGCTTGGTGACACCGTTAAGCTTGCCAGTGTTGATCAGTTTCGTGATGATATGGACAACAGCAAAACGGTTTACCAAGAAATATCACAAGGCCATGAAATTTTACAAATTGGTAACTTTGAAATTCCAAGTCGTGCTTATGTTAGTCGTTTTAACTTTAAAGGTAATGATCAACAAAAGATCATTGGTGACTTATCTGGTGGTGAGCGTAACCGCGTTCATTTAGCTAAGCTTGTGCAAACAGGTGGTAACGTATTACTACTTGATGAACCAACCAATGATCTAGATGTTGAAACATTACGTGCGCTTGAAGAAGCTTTGTTAGAGTTCCCTGGTTGTGCCATGGTTATTTCCCATGACCGTTGGTTCTTAGACAGAATTGCCACTCATATTTTAGATTATCGTGATGAAGGTCAAATCAACTTCTATGAGGGTAACTTCACCGATTATGAAGCTTGGTTGAAAAAGACATTAGGACCTGCAGCGACAGAGCCACACAGAATTAGATATAAAAAAATAAGTTAAGCAAACAAAATGATCCCTTGCTAGTAGTAAGGGATCTTTTTGTTATAAGTTGATGATTTTACTATAAAGCCAGTTAAACTTTTGATTTTAAATGGCTTTTTTATGCCTTATAATTTTTTACTTTTTGATAAAATGAGGTTATGCTAAAAATCATATTAATACTCCCTATTACCGCATTTAAGGAAACCCTATGAATCATCTTGTTATTTCTTGTATTGGCCCTGATAGAGTCGGCATTGTTGACACACTATCTACCATTATTAGCCGTCACAATGGTAATTGGCAAGTGAGTAGTTTACACCATTTATCTAATTTTTTTGCTGGCGTAATTGAAGTGGCGGTAGAGAAAAAAAATACTGAAGCACTAATGGCTAATCTTAAAAGTATAGCAGGCTTAAGCTGCCAAATAGCGTTAGCTGAACCAAATTTAGCACAAGTAAATACCCATTTAGTATTGGAATTAACCGCTAATGATAGAGCAGGTATAGTGCAAGAAATTTCATCCGTGATTCACCATCAAGGTGGCAATTTAATCAAGCTGGTAAGCTCGCAATCAAGTGCTCCACATACAGGCCAACTAATGTTTAAGGCAACAGTACAAGTCGCAATAAAAGACGATGATTTGGATGATTTAATTAGTGCTTTAGAGCATATTGCTGATGATTTAATGGTAGATATTACTACGTCATCGTGATGGGATATCGTAAATGAGTGGCGAATGAGTAGTGAGTTTAAAACGTCACTAACAAACTAAACCTTCTTCGAAATAAATAGCAAATTCACTACCCTGCCCCCATGTGCTGGTGATCACTAATTCAGCTTTGTGATGTAGTAAAACATGCTTAACAATCGCTAAGCCTAAACCTGAGCCACCCGTATCACGAGAGCGCGATTTATCTATACGATAAAATCGCTCAGTCAGCCTGTTCAGTTGATCAGCCTTAATACCATCACCATTATCTTTAACGCTAAAAATAACTTTATCGCCATTACGTCGCCAGCTCACATCAATTATGCCACCGGTTGGTGTATAAGCGATGGCATTCGAAAGTAAATTTGCACAAGCACTCTTTAATTCTGTTTCAATACCAAAAACACCGATCCCTTGGCTAATATGAGTACGAAGTTCGTGTTGTTTGATTTGATTAAGCCACCTAGCATCTTCAACAAGGTTTTCAACTAACACTGGCATATCAACTGGTTTCATATCTTCGTCATCACGAGTATTTTCAACTTTCGATAAACTTAACAACTGCTCAACTAAGCGTTCCATTCGAGATACTTGACCTTCAATGGTAGTAAAAACCTCTTTCCAATGGGGATCTAACGCATGATCTGTTTCTTGAATCATTTCCACATAACCGCGTACTACTGTTAAGGGGGTTTTGAGTTCATGAGAAACATTAGCAACAAATTCACGGCGCATTTTTTTCAGGCGATGATACTTGGCAATAGCACGAGACATAAGAATGACTTGCTCACCACCAAATGACATAACAGATATTTCTAACTGCAATTCATCATTAATGGGGGATTTAATTGAACAAGGCGTTTCAAAATTTCCTTGTTGAAGATAGTCTGAAAATTCTGGATCGATGAGTAACTGCTCAATGTGCTTACCAACATCATCAGGAAAACGAACACCGAGTAAACGCTGCGCTTTTTTATTTCCTGACATTATCACTAAATCAGGTGATAAAATTAACGCCGCATCGGGTAATGCTTCAATACCAGTGTAAAAACGGAAATTTTTCTTAGTAATAGTTGAAGTATTCATTTTATATACAATGCTTTATTGTAAGGTTAGTAATAACTAATCCTGTTTATTAATAATTAAGCTAATTTTTAACTTTACTCGTTAATTTTCCAGAGAAGCGATAACCTGCTCCGCGGACAGTTTGAATAAACTCTTCATGTCCTGCACCCGAAATAGCTTTTCTTAAACGTCTGATATGTACATCAACCGTTCTATCTTCTACATACACATTGGTGCCCCAAACATTATCAAGAAGCTGTTCTCGCGAATAAACGCGTTCAGTGTGAGTCATAAAAAAGTGCAATAAACGAAACTCTGTCGGTCCTAAATCTAAATACTGTTCATTAATAGTGACTTGATGAGCAACGGGATCTAATTTCAAACCATGAAATTCAACTTTATCTGATAATGATGTTGGCGAAACTCGACGAATAACGGCTTTAATACGGGCAATAAGCTCTTTAGGAGAAAAGGGTTTAGTCACATAATCATCAACCCCCGCATCAAGACCTTTAACTTTATCATCTTCATCAGCGCGAGCCGTTAGCATAATAATTGGGATATTACGGCTGTATTCATTCTGTTTCAATTCTTTAGCGAGCTTAACGCCACTGCCACCTGGTAACATCCAATCAAGTAAAATCAAATCAGGATAAGGTTCTACAATTTTGTCCTTAGCCTGTTTTATATCAATAGCCTCAACCGAATTAAAGCCATTTTGCTCTAAAACAAACGTGATCATTTCCCTAATTGGTGTTTCATCTTCAACAACTAAAATGTACCCGCTCATACATATGCCTTAAATATAGAGTCTGAATGTAATTTATTATTACGTTTTCTTATTATGCTATTGTGCATATCAAACGTGACACTTTTATGACAAGGTTATAATAAATACAATTCATTTACTAAAAATTTTATATTTCACCTCTTAAATGATTCATTCACTTAAGTGTACCAATGTTAAGTTTTGCCATAACTTTTCCGCGACTGGCCCTAATAAACGAGACTTTAATTTTATCGCTTGATAATTCAAGGGTATTTTTGTATCAATATCTTTCATATTCAATGTTAATAACGTCTGTTGTTCCAACTCATCTTTAATCATGTAATCTGGCAAGCGCCCCCAACCTATTCCACTCATGATTAACGTTTTTTTAGTACTAAAATCATTTACGTACCAGCACCGCTGTCCTTTTTGCACACTATAGCTTTTACCTTGACTGCTTTGCCCTGAATCTTGAACAACTATTTGATATTCATTATTTAATTCTGTCACTGACATCAATTTAGGATGTCGTTCAACAAACCGTGGTGCTGCAACGTTATAGAGATAACCTTTATAAAGCTTATTGGCTTCAAACTGCCCTGATTGCAATGCTAAGTTATCAATAGTCGTTAGTGCTATATCTGCTTGTGCTGACTTCACCGCTTCTAATGCGCCACTAATATATTCTTGTTTTAAAATAATTTGCGTATGAGGAAATTCATTTTGTGTCATTTCTAACATAGGTAATATTTTTTTTAAGTCATAAGAGGCTTCTATCGCTATTGTTATACTGGCCTCATTACCTGCCGTTAAAAAGGTCGCCAGCTGTTTCATATGCTCAGCTTCATCAAGCAAACGCAACGCATGTTGATAAATTTGTGTACCATTGCTAGTTAATGATAAACGATAACCCTCACGATTAAACAACTGCAATCCTAATTGCGCTTCAAGCTGTTTAATACCTTGGCTAATAGCTGGTTGTGTTTTAAAAAGCTTTGCGCTGGCACTTTTAAGGCTGCCTAGCTCCGCGACTTGCTTTAGCATTTTTAATTGTTCAAGCGTCATTAAATTTACTCATATTGGCGACAATAACAAACATACTATATATTAAGTAAAAGTTAACAACTTATAAATAAAGCTTCAATATTAATTTATTTACTTCCTGTCATACTACAACAAATAGATGAAGCACAATTTTTATAGTAGGTAGAGTCAAACAATGAATAATACTCCAACAAATTATGGTTATGTTAGTATGTTTTTTCATTGGTTATCCGCGCTAATTATCTTTTCTCTGTTTGGTTTAGGTTATTATATGGTTGATTTAACCTACTATCATGAATGGTATAAAACAGCACCGGCACTACATAAAAGCATAGGTGTTTCACTGTTCATTTTAATGGTTGTTAGACTGATATGGCGCTATAAACAATTAACACCCAAGAATTTAGCTAGTCATAGTGCTTTAGAACGTAAAGCTGGTAAATTGATTCATTCAGCCCTGTACCTGTTGGTATTCATTATTATGATCAGTGGTTATCTAATTTCAACCGCAGATGATCGTGGTATTGAGGTGTTTGAGCTTTTTGTAATACCTGGCTTTGGCTCTTTTATTGAAAACCAAGAAGACATCGCTGGCCTAATTCATAAATGGCTAGCTTACGTACTAATAACATTTGCATTGCTGCATGCATTCGCAGCACTTAAACATCACTTTATTGATAAAGATAATACTTTAAATAGAATGATTGGCATACGCCAAAAAAATTAATTAACGAACAATTTAAAAGGGGAATATTTGATGAAAAAAATGATAACTAAGCTAGCTATAACATCCTTACTATCTGGCGCAATATTTATGCCTGCTGTAAATTCGGCCGATTATGTTATTGATAATAAAGGCGCACATGCATCAATCAACTTTAAAATTAAGCACTTAGGTTATAGTTGGTTAACAGGCCGTTTCGATAAATTCGATGGTAAGTTTAGCTATGACCCTGCTAATGTATCGGCTTCTAAAATTGAAGTAAACATAGATACCAGTAGTGTAAACTCTAATCATGCTGAGCGTGATAAACATTTAAAAAGTGATGATTTTCTTGATGTAAGTGCTTTTGCTAATGCAAAATTTGTAAGTAAATCAGTAACCAAAAAAGCGAGTGACAAACTAGAAGTAAAAGGTGTGTTAACCCTGCATGGTGTTAGTAAAACGATCACTATCAATGCAGAAACGATCGGTGAAGGCAAAGACCCTTGGGGTGGCTATCGTGCAGGTTTTAGTGGCACTACCACCATAGCACTAACTGATTTTGCTATTAAAATGAACTTAGGCCCAGCCTCTACTCATGTGCAATTAGAATTACATATTGAAGGAGTAAAGCTGTAGCGTTAATTCTTAGCGATAAGAATTACTCATGAATAAAGACCACTTAGGTTTAGCTATTTTTACCAGAGTGGTCTATTCGCATCAAGGTACTATTACAACAAATAATAATAAACAGTTAGCCAGTGCTTTTTATCTTCATACTCCCTGCACAAAAGTAAAACATTCCTTCTTTAGCGTTTATAACCAGTCTCGTGGTACTAAATAGTGGCCAAGTTTAGCTTCATCACTATTTTCTTCCGGTTGATAATTATATTCCCACCGAGCTAATGGTGGCATCGACATTAAAATAGACTCAGTTCTACCGCCTGACTGTAATCCAAATAAAGTACCGCGATCAAATACCAAATTAAACTCCACATATCTACCACGGCGATATAATTGAAATTGTCGTTGTTCTTCTGTGTATTCATCATTTTTACGACGATTCATTATGGGTACATAAGCATCTATAAAACCTTGGCCTACGGCTTTAATGTAATTTAAGCACGTATCAAAGTCCCACTTATTCAAATCATCAAAAAACAAACCACCTACACCACGGGTTTCATCACGATGTTTTAAGTAGAAATAGTCATCACACCATTTTTTATAATCACTATAAATTTCTTCACCAAAAGGAGAACATAAATCATGTGCTACTTGATGCCAATGAATAACATCCTCAGCTACAGGGTAGAAAGGCGTTAAATCAAAACCGCCGCCAAACCACCAAACGGGCTCTTCACCTTCTTTTTCTGCAATAAAAAATCGTACATTGGCATGTGAAGTAGGAATATGAGGGTTTTTCGGATGAATAACTAAAGATACGCCACAAGCCTGCCATGTACGACCGGCTAATTCTGGCCTATGTGCTGTTGCTGATGGCGGTAATTTATCACCTGAAACAACTGAAAAATTAACACCACCTTGCTCTATTACATCACCATTGGTCATAACTCGTGTGCGACCGCCACCACCTTCCTTACGTTTCCAATTATCTTCAATAAACTTACCACTGCCATCCGTTTTTTCTAATGCGTGACAAATTTGATCTTGTAATTGTTTTAAAAACTCAATAACGATAGAGATATCAGGAACTTTATTTTGGTTAGCGATAAAGTGATTCATGAAATAATAATTTTCCAAAAGCAATACGTGAATAAGCCCTGATTATACCAAGCTAATTCAAAATCCTAAACTAATACCAATTAAATTAATTAATGGATCCATTTTTAGTGAGGATAAATTTTCAAGAATAAGGCGTTTGATTGACCAATAGGTGGCTGTTGGGATTGAAAGCAACGATGTTATTGGATATTTAGACCGTTTAAAAAGATAACTTAATTCGTTTGATTAGTATCAAACCAAGCGAATTAATCGATGATATTGCTTTTAACTAATCCAAACTACTGATGCCATGCTGTATAGCTACGGTTATGCCTTGCTCATCTTCAATTTTAAAATGCACATTTCTTAAGGCATAAGGACGATAGTCACTCACCTCTAAAAACCGTTGGGCAACACTGTGGTGAATGATAGGCGCATGCTTCGATATAACATCATCCACATTTACCCGAACTAAACGAGGAGACAAGGTAACTGAATTGGTATTAGTGCGAACCTGCGTATGTAATTTCCCCGTAGGTAAAGGCTTTATATTCAGGTCATCAACACAAATAACATCTTGAGCACCTGGTATTTTAAGCCCGTGATAATCAATATCTTTCACATCGATTATAGCCAACTCGTTCTCAACACATTTAAGCATATATTGTAGTGTTATATCAGATAAACCGTCAAACCAATAACTGCCACCAATGTCCGAGTGTACGCCAGAAAACCATAGTTCATTAATCCGACTATCATGATTAAAAAGCGTCGGTTGAAATAAAATTCGCTTTTCATCTAATGACAATAAATGTACCGCTTTTTCAACATGAGTACCAAGCGTGCCATTTTCAAAGACAATACCACTAGCAGGATAAGTATCAGGATTTAAATCCAGTGAGCCACGAGTTGCAGCAACCGTATCAAAAACACCTAGAAATTTCACTTTATGCGATAAATGAGCAGCAAACATACGGGCAATGGCAGCACCCCGACTAAAACCAAAAATGTAAATACGGTCACCTTTAGAAAAGTTGGCCTTTAAATCAGCCTTTGCTTCATCAAGAATTTCATCCATATCACCGTAAGGCGTTGAAAACATAGCATTGAATTTGCGTTTCAACCAATTTCCACGTGTGCCGACTCCACTGTAATAAAAACTATGTTGTTCTTTCAATGTGGTGTTAGCACCATTTTTAGGGCTTAATTTCCCACCAAAAAAAGCATGTAATTTTAGTATGTTACTAATACTAGTGTCTTCAAAAAAATCAGCTGAGTCTTCTGGTGCATTACATGTCCCATCAAAACAAAAAATTAACTTTTTCATAATATCCTCTCATCCATATAGATTGACGTATTAAAAATAGAAGAATACTTCATAATTAGCAAATGATTAACCCACACTATTGTTCAAAAAATCCTACAATAGTTAATAACATGGGCTAGTCAACAGCACATTCAAACTGTAGAATCTATGTCATTATTATTTAGCTAATAGAAGAAGCATTTAAGATGGGCAGAGCTTACCAAAACCGTAAATTATCCATGGCGAAAACCGCCGGTGCAAAAACCAAAGTTTATTCAAAGTACGGTAAAGCGATTTACGTTTGTGCTAAAACTGGCGGAACAGATCCCGATGGTAATTTATCGTTACGCAGCTTAATTGATAAAGCAAAAAAAGATCAAGTTCCTACTCATGTAATTGATAATGCGCTTAAAAAAGCTTCTGGTGCTGGTGGTGAAGATTTTGTTGAAGCACGTTATGAAGGTTTTGGTCCCGGTAATTGCATGGTAATTATTGACTGTTTAACCGATAACGGTAACCGAACGATTAAAGATGTACGCCAGTGTTTTACCAAAACGCATTCTAAAATTGGCTCTTCTGGCACGGTATCGCACATGTTTGATCACCAAGCAGTATTTGCTTTTAAAGGTGAAGATGACGAAACGGTGTTAGAAAACTTAATGATGGCTGATATAGATGTGAGTGATGTTGAGTTAGAAGACGGCATTATTACCGTTTACGCACCACATACTGAATTCTTTAAAATAAAAACCGAATTTGCCAACTCGATGCCTGAGTTTGACTTAGAAGTTGAAGAAATCACTTGGGTGCCACAAAACTATATTGATATTGAAGGTGAAGATGATCTCGATAATTTTGAAAAGTTTATTGCGATGTTAGATGATTGTGATGATGTGCAAAATGTTTATCACAACGCAGAAGTTAAAGATTAATAAATAAAGAAGTAACTCACCTAACATACCAAGCCCATCTTTATGATGGGCTTTTTTATTTTCAAGATGAACCGTATATCTAGATAGCACAGAGTGTTCAGCTATTTTTGTCGCAGGTCAATATGATAAATGATTGAATCAAAGTCCAAAATAAAACGTTTAAAACTCAGCATCTATTTGAAACGTCATGACTTCTTTAGTGATCGGATGGCTCAGTGTTAACATTTCGGCATGCAAGTGTAAGCGTTGAATATTTTTACCGTCAGTATAATTGCTGCTAGAATGATTATTGCTGCCATATAAATCATCACCCAATATAGGTAAGTTTAATCCTAAGGGGTGGGCGCAATGCACACGAAGTTGATGTGTTCGCCCAGTTTCTGGATATAAATAAAGTTTAGTTCTTCCCGCTATTTGTTCGATAACTTGCCACTGAGTTTTAGCCGCCTTACCCTGCTCAAAACACACTAACTGCCTTGGTCTATCATCAAAATCACCACGTAACGGCAACGTAATATCCCCTGACTTTTTATCAGAAAAATCAACTGAACTTTCATCAAGTCGCCCTTCTACTTTTCCTTCAAGTAATGCCACATAACGTTTTTTAATCATACGACTAATAAATTGCTTCTGTATGTTTTTTTGCGCTCTTTGTGTCAATGCTAGCACCATCAAACCTGAGGTTGCCATATCCAATCGATGCACAATCAATGTGCCAGTGGCGTTAGGAAACTGCTGCTTTATGCGTGAATATACTGAGTCTTCGATATTTTTACCTGGTACTGATAACAGCCCACTGGGTTTATTAACCACGGCAATAGCATCGTCTTGATAAACAATGTCAAGCGCGTCATTCTCTGCTGGGTTTATCAATAAAGGATCATCATCTAACGTCATGCCTGATAACATATGAGCAAGAATAGGTTTACATTTACCAATACAGGCACCATAAATTTTTTTATGTTGACGTATTTCAGATTTAGGCGATTGCCCCCACCAAAACTCGGTCATAGCCAAAGGAGTTAACCCAAACTTAAAGGCATATTGTAACAACTTCGGTGCCGCACAATCTCCCGCACCTGCTGGTGGGGTTTGATAAGGTGTATCAAGAAATAACTCGGCAAGATTTTTTTCAATCGCCGCGCTATTTAAAAAACTATATTGCTCAAATAGTTTATTTTGTAAAGCGTTCGATAATTGTTTGCGCTTATCTTTAAGCTGCGTAATTTCATCAGTAAAAACATGAAGTTTTTCTTGTGCCGTGGTGATTTTTTCTAACCAATGCACTTTCAAATCACGTAAGCTATTTTTATCAACAACACTTTCTTTAGCTAACGCGGCTTTTACTTCAATAAAGTCGAGGTTACTTAATGAGAGTTCAGCTGCGTTTCGTAGCTGTTTCCTGTTGGCTCGATTTAGTGACATTATCTGCTGATAAGTACTAACTTCATCCTTAAAGTTTCCTTCCAAATCAATAAGGATTGTCTGGCATTGTTTCAGTTCATCGTGATCTTCCAACTGTGTTAATTGATGATTCAGCTGATTAATAATAACGCTCTGCGTTTTATAAAATTCTGCATGTGTAAACGGGTCAAAAACAGGTGGCACAAAATTAATTGTATTCTGACTAGCCCTATCCGGATTAGTCCCAGCCTCATCTATTGTTAACTTACCCGAAAAAGCACAAAGATAACCCACTTCGCCTTGCTCATTTTTAGCTAACAGCACCCCAAACATCTTCCCCGTTTGAGTAAACTCTTTCTGGTAATAAGCATTGTTACTTAATTGTTGTTGTAATTCTTGGGCTGCCAATAGGCACAGTGGATGTGGCTCATAATAAAATGGAAAGGTGAAACGCTCAGGTAAAACATAACCTTCAATGTTATGTTTAAAGGGAGTAAAACAAGTTTTCTGATTATTCATATATTTCAATTTTTACTTATGCACCGGCTAAACAAGTCACATCAACGTGACGTTAACCCAAAAATATTGGAATAACGTTTTATCTATGTTCAACGATTTGAGGATTTATCTATAAAAATCATTTGTATTTTATACAAAAAAGGCAGTAACATTTTCATGCGACTACCTATTTTTATATAACGTTAGTTAACTGATTTCCATTAAATGAGATTAATGAACCTCAGATACCATATTGACTGTGTATTTAGGAATATCTACCACTAAGTCTTCATCACCAACGATTGATTGGCAGCTAAGACGTGATTCAGGCTCTAGCCCCCATGCTTTATCAAGCATGTCTTCTTCAAGTTCATCGCCTTCTTCGATAGAGTCAAAACCTTCTCGAATAATAACGTGACACGTTGTACAGGCGCATACTTTTTCACAAGCATGTTCAATACCAATGTCGTTTCTTAAGGCAACGTTTAAAACGCTCTCACCTTTTTCAGCTTCCACTACTGCGCCATCTGGGCATAGCTCTGCATTGGGTAAAAATATAATTTTTGGCATGTTATCTAATCTCTTTATTCTCGTCGCTCTACTAAAGCTTCTCTACCGATTGGCCTGCTAATGCTTTATTAATAGAGCTATCCATTCGACGCTCTGCAAATATCGCTGTACTGTGATCTAATTTATCAATTGCCGCTTCAATAGCACCGATATCACTGCCTTGGCTAACTTGAGCTAAGGCTTTAATCGTCACGTCAATATCATTTATGTCTTGTGCTGATAATAAATGGCTATCAGTAGATAACGCAGCTTGAATTGACTCAATTACGCGTGCTGCTTCTACTTGCTGCTCTTTTAACATACGTGCATCTATATCAGCCTTAGCATTGTTCATTGAATCTTTAATCATTTGCGCTATTTTACTGTCATCTAAGCCAAAAGAAGGTTTAACTTCGATACTCGATTCAACGCTCGATGATTTTTCCATCGCACTAACTGATAATAAGCCATCCGCATCAACTTTAAAAGTAACACGAATATGTGCAGCACCTGCCGTCATTGGTGGAATACCACGTAATTCGAAACGTGCTAGCGAACGACAATCGTCAACTAACTCCCGTTCGCCTTGCAATACATGAACCGCCATGGCTGTTTGACCGTCTTTAAAAGTAGTAAACTCTTGCGCTTTTGCCACAGGTATTGTGGTATTACGCGGGATAACTTTTTCAACCAAGCCACCCATAGTCTCTAAACCTAATGATAATGGTATAACGTCAAGCAACAACATGTCACTGTCTGGTTTATTACCCGCTAAAATATCCGCTTGAATAGCTGCGCCAATAGCAACAACCTTATCAGGATCAATAGACGTTAATGGTGGTTTATTAAAATATTTCTCTACTTCACTGAGCACTAATGGCACCCGTGTAGAGCCACCCACCATAACAACTTCTAACACCTCATCAGTGCTAATTTGTGCATCTTTTAAACTACGGCGACAAGCGCGTAAGGTTTTTTTAACTAATACAGCAATTAAACCGTCAAACGTTTCCTTACTTAAGGTAGTAGTCCACGTTTTTTCTTTACTTAACAAAGAGTCTAACTGAGAATCTAACGTTAATACAACATCAACACTTTCTTGCTCAGTTAACTGTTCTTTAGCTAAACAAGCTTGTTGCATTAATTGACGTTCTAACGAAGGAGATAATGGGCGAGTTAAACCAGCCTTTTCAACAAGATAGTCTACGAGTACTACATCAAAATCGTCACCACCAAGTGCTGAATCACCACCGGTAGCCAAGACTTCAAATACACCTTTATTTAGACGTAAAATAGAAATATCAAACGTGCCTCCACCTAAATCGTAGATAGCAATAACGCCCTCTTGTCCTGAGTCAAGCCCATAGGCTAAAGCAGCCGCTGTAGGTTCATTTAATAAACGTAAAACATTAACACCTGCAAGTTTAGCCGCATCTTTCGTACTTTGGCGTTGAGCATCATCAAAATGTGCAGGTACAGTCACTACCACACCCGTTAACTTACCACCTAATGCTTGCTCCGCTCGTTCTGCTAAGGTTTTTAATATTTCAGCCGACACTTGTATCGGATTAATATTACCTTGACGAGTCACTATTTCAGGATGATTATCATCACCACAAAACTGATATGGCAATGAAGGATACTTACTGCGAATGTCCGCCAATGAACGGCCAATTAAACGTTTGGCTGACACAATGGTATTTTGCGGATCGCTAACACTTAGCGCTTTCGCTGCTTCGCCAACTAAAATACTATTACCTACGGAAGTATTTTTGCCTAATAGAGTGTCTTGTAAAGGAACTTGATAGTTAACAATAGAAGGTAGAATATCACGACCCTGTTGATCCACTAAGGTAGTAGCATTTCCACTTTGTACACTGGCAATTAATGAATTAGTGGTGCCTAAATCAATACCTGCGGCTAATCTATGTTCGTGAGGAACGGTACTTTGACCGGGTTCTGCAATTTGTAATAAAGCCATATTTTATGAATTCGGTGTTATATTTAAATTTCGCTATGATACTGTTTGTTAACTAAGTCATTTGTACTCATTAGTCATCAAACAAACTATCTTCGAGACGATCAAGCTCAATATTGAGTTTTTGGTAAAACTTTAACTTACGTAAATTATCGCATGCTAGCGTATTTGCTGCTGTATTATTTTCAAGTATTTGTTGTTGCATCGTATCAACGAGTTGTTGATACTCCTGTGCCAACACCTGTTGAGCATGATTAAAAGCTGACTCTGGATCATCGGAAAACTTCACGTCGCCAAGCATTTCTCTTAGTTCCATTTGTTGCATTAAAAAACGTGTATCACTAAATGATTGTTGCTCATTCGGCATATCAACACCGCGCAGCGTTAATATATATTCAGCGCGCTTTAATGGTTGCTTGAGTGTTTGATAAGCATCATTAATTTCAGCAGATTTTTGCACTGCCAATAATTGATCTTGAGATGAAGCATGAGCGAACCTGTCAGGATGAACTGCTTTTTGCAACGTTTGATAAGATTGTGATAGATGATTTAGATCGACATCAAAAGAAACTTCAATGGCGAATAACTGGAAGTAATTCAAAATAGTTCTCGTAGATTAGCGCGTTGTGTTTATTTCAATAAAAAAATTGCACTCTAAAATTGACTAAATTATAACGAATTTAGCTCAAAGGTATTTTGTTCTGATGCAAGGCGAAAGCACGGAGTTGACGCTAGTCAATGAGTACTTACAACACGGCAGCAGGACAAAATATCAAAGAGATAAATTTGTTATCACAATGTTAAACGTTAAATGATTCACCACAACCACACTCACCTTTAGCGTTTGGGTTGGTAAACTGAAAGCCTTCATTGAGGCCTTCTTTAACAAAATCTAGCTGAATGCCATCAAGGTAAACCAAGCTTTTGGCATCAATGATGATTTTTACGTCTTCGATGTTAAAAACTTCATCATCTTCATTTAAATCATCAACAAACTCAAGTACATAAGCTAAACCTGAGCAACCCGTAGTTTTTATCCCTAGACGTAAACCAAGGCCTTTACCTCGGTTAGTCATAAAAGATTTAACGCGTTCTGTTGCCTCTGGCGTCATAGTTACTGACATTCTACTTTCTCACTTTATTCTTTTGTAGCTCAACGTTTAAAAATTATTAGCCTTGCTTGCTTTTATAATCTTCAATCGCTGCTTTAATTGCATCTTCAGCCAAAATTGAGCAATGAATTTTTACCGGTGGTAAGGCTAATTCTTCAGCAATAGCCGTATTTTTAATTTCACCTGCTTCTTCAATTGATTTACCTTTTACCCACTCGGTAACCAATGAGCTTGAAGCAATAGCAGAGCCACAGCCGTAAGTTTTAAATTTAGCATCTTCTATAATGCCATCTTCAGATATTTTAAGTTGTAACTTCATTACATCGCCACACGCCGGTGCGCCAACCATGCCTGTTGCTACTGATGGATCATTTTTATCCATTGATCCAACGTTACGTGGGTTTTCATAATGATCGATTACTTTTTCGCTATAAGCCATAATATTTTCTCCTAAGTGCGTACGTTATCTTTATTTACCTTAATTACTTAAGTAAAGATCTAGTGTGCTGCCCATTCAATTGAGTCTAAATCAATACCGTCTTTGAACATTTCCCAAAGCGGTGACATGTCACGCAAATGACCAATAGATTTTTGTATAAGCGCGATAGCGTAATCTATTTCTTCTGCCGTAGTGAAACGACCAAAACTAAAACGTATAGAGCTGTGCGCCATTTCATCATTTAATCCTAATGCACGTAAAACATAGGAAGGCTCAAGACTTGCTGAGGTACAAGCGCTACCAGAAGATACCGCTAAATCTTTCAACGCCATAATTAATGACTCACCTTCAACAAAGTTGAAGCTAACATTTAAATTACCTGGATAGCGTTTATCAAAATCACCATTAACAAAGACTTGTTCCATCATATTTAAACCAGCCCATAAACGATCACGCATCACGGTTACATGCTTAAGATCTTGGTCCATCTCTTCTTTAGCAATTCTAGCAGCTTCACCCATACCAACAATTTGATGCGTTGCTAATGTACCTGAACGCATACCACGTTCGTGACCGCCACCGTGCATTTGTGATTCGAGACGGATGCGCGGCTTACGGCTGACGTATAGTGCGCCAATACCTTTGGGCCCATACATTTTGTGTGCTGATATAGACAATAAATCAACTTTCAAATGCTGCATGTCAATATGTATTTTTCCGGCACTTTGCGCGGCATCAACATGAAAAATAATTTTACGAGCACGACACATTTCGCCAATTTCACTGATATCTTGAATAACACCAATTTCATTGTTTACATGCATAATACTAACCAAAACAGTATCTTCACGCATGGCCGCTTCAAGTTTATTTAAGTCAATTAAGCCGTTATCTTCAGGATCAAGATAAGTCACTTCAAAACCTTCACGCTCTAATTCTCGACACGTATCTAAAACAGCTTTATGCTCTGTTTTACAGGTAATAATATGTTTACCTTTCTTGTGATAGAAATGTGCAGCACCTTTGATTGCAAGGTTATTAGATTCTGTTGCACCTGATGTGATAACGATTTCACGAGGGTCTGCGTTAATTAATTCAGCTATTTGATTGCGAGCAATATCAACGGCTTCTTCTGCTTGCCAGCCAAACTTGTGCGAGCGTGATGCAGGGTTACCAAAATGACCATCTGTAGTCATATATTGCATCATTTTTTCTGCTACACGTTTATCAACAGGGGTAGTTGCTGAATAATCAAAATAAATAGGAAGCTTCATTTGCTGTCTTTCTCCACTTAATACTATGTTCTTTAAAAAGTTATGGGGATAATTGTTTCTAAGGATTGTTCTTTATTGCTGCGCTTGTGTATATCACTTTGCCTCTTAGAAACAGCTTGTACATCATGTTTAGCAACTAACTCTGCTAGGGTAATATTTTTCAAAAATTCTTCAATTCGTTCACTCAAGTCTTCCCATAAAGAATGTGTTATGCATTGTTGTCCACCTTGGCAATTTCCTTTTCCTTGGCATTTTGTAGCATCTACACTCTCGTTAACTGCAATAATGATATCTGCAATAGCTATCTCTGCTGAGCACCTACCCAAACGATAACCTCCGCCTGGACCACGAATACTATTAACTAAGCCATATTTTCGTAATTTAGAAAACAATTGCTCTAAGTACGATAGAGATATACCTTGTCGCTCAGAGATATCAGCTAATGATACAGGTCCATGCGAGGCATGAATGGTGACATCTAACATTGCTGTCACCGCATACCGGCCTTTAGAGGTTAATCTCATAATGTGCTCAATTTAATACATGCTATTGAATGATTATATTTATTTTTTGCAGGAACTCAAATAGCTACAAGAATGCTAATTTTGCGCAATTTTACATATCCCTACAAAATAGTCAAATATATACCTGAGTAATATACTCAAGTATTCTACACTAATAATCTAGACGCGAAAAGCAATAGTTGAGTGTTTTAGTCAACTATTGCTTTTCGCTATGAATAAATTTTATTAAAAATAAGCTATTATCCCTTATTATATCTCGGGATCAAAACGTGCCACTATACTTTCTCTACGTTTAGCGGCCTCTTTTTCATCTTCAACAAATTCACCAATGTTAAGCTCAGGTAAATTGTTAGGACAAATATCACCACCTAGATTATTTACTTCCTTACATAACGTTGACACACGATCATCCATCAAATGCATATGGTCAAGCAGGCGACCAATCGCTTTAGCGACTGGATCTGGATTATCCGTAGAGACAGCATATGCATCAAAGCCAAATTTTTTCGCGGCTTTATCACGTGAATCTTTGCCTAAGTTAGCATTAATATCGTCGCCTGAATCACTATCAAGCAAAGAATTATTATCCTTAGCGTTAACAATACGTGCAGGGATACCAACAGCAGTGGCATTTTCTGGTAGGTCTCTGACGACAACAGAGTTTGAACCCACTTTACCTCCCTTACCGATAGTAATAGGGCCCAGTACTTGTGCTCCTGCACCAATAACTACATTATCCGATAAGGTGGGGTGGCGCTTACCTGTATGCCAACTCGTTCCTCCTAAAGTAACACCGTGATATAAAGTAACATCATCACCAATTTCAGCTGTTTCACCAATCACAACACCCATTCCATGGTCAATAAAGAAACGACGTCCCAACGTAGCCCCTGGATGAATTTCAATACCTGTCAACCAACGTGAAAAGGTAGATATTGTTCTTGCCATGAGCTTCCAGTTAGCAAGCCATAATCGATGGCTTAGCCTATGTATCCAAATAGCATGCAACCCAGGGTAATTAAGCAACACTTCAAACGTAGTGCGCGCGGCAGGGTCTCTATCAAAAACACTATTAATGTCTTCTTTCATTCGGCCAATAGTACGGCTAAACATATTATTTCCTTTTATTTATTCTTAAGCTTTAAATACAAATGCTTACTATTGATGCCCTTTCATTGAAGCTCTTTCTATTGATGCAAGAATGCCTCGCATCATTTTTATTTCTTTAACATCAGGGCGGGCTCGGTTAAATAAACGTCTCAATTTTGTCATCACTAAACCCGGATGTTTATCACCAATAAATCCTGTAGCTTTAAGTGCATTATCAAAGTGCTGATAAAAACGTTCTGTTTCTTCAGTCATAGGATAAAGTTCATTGTCTTCACTTTTAGCATTAAAAGTCTGTTTAGCAAAACTATTTTTTCCAATATAAGTACCATTACCCGTACTGTGTTCTTGCTTGTCTTCATCTAATGAAAGCAGATAACTCGTGCGAATTTCGTAACTTAATGTTTGTACAGCCATAGCAAGATTAAGTGAACTATAGTCCGGGTTTGCCGGTATCTGCACATGAAAATGGCACTGTTGTAACTCGTCATTAGTTAAACCGCTACTTTCACGGCCAAACACTAACGCGACAGGATGCTCACTTGCTTCTATTATCATTTTTTCACCACAACCTCGTGGCTCTAACATAGGCCAAGGTAGCGTACGTGAGCGAGCGCTGGTACCAATAACTAAACCACAATCATCAATAGCTTCACTTAAGCTACTAACAACTTTTGCATTTGATAATACGTCAGTTGCCCCTGCTGCTAGTGCTTGCGCTTGACCATTAGGCATTTCAATAGGATCTACTAAAACCAACTGACTTAAGCCCATGGTTTTCATTGCGCGGGCGGCACTCCCAATATTTCGACAATCTGAAGTATTAACTAAAACAATACGAACCTTATCTAACAGGCTTCCTGATAATTTATTATTTTCTGAATCTGACATTTTTATCTCTATATGATGCTTATATACTCATTACCACTCAAATGTGCAGAAAATATGCATCCTGATTGATAACGGGTATAGACTCGTTTCTATATTGGCAATTCTAACATAGAAGATTACTGCTGTGCTTAACAAAAAACACGCTAAATTAGCAACTATACTCATAATCATTCGCTTTATTCAAGAATACTATCGCCAAGTGAGTTGTATCTTGCTATAATCCGCGCGCTTGATTTATCCTTTAGTTTTATAGTGCTTGGGGTCAACGTCGTTCTTTTAAAAGTCATTTAAAATAGGTACTCTGTTATGCATCCCATGCTAAATATCGCTGTGCGCGCTGCGCGCAATGCAGGAAAAGTTATTATTCGCTCTTTTGAGCAACTTGATAAAGTTGAAATTGAATCAAAAGGCTCTAACGATTTTGTTACTAGTGCTGACACTGCTGCTGAAGAAGCTATTATTGAGACACTTCGTAAATCATATCCAGAACACACCATAATAGGTGAAGAGTCAGGTGTATTGAAAGGCAGTGACGATGATTATCAATGGATAATAGATCCATTAAATGGCACCAATAATTTCATTAAAGGTATTCCTCAGTTTGCCGTTTCTATTGCCTTAAAAGTAAAAGGCAAACTTGACCAAGCTGTTATTTTCGATCCTATTCGTGGTGAATTATTCACAGCAAGTCGCGGCAAAGGTGCGCAGCTAAATAATATGCGTATTAGGGTCAAAGCACATAAAAATTTATCGGCGACTATCTTAGCTACTGGTTTTCCTTTTAAGCACAGACAACATACCAAACCTTATATGGCTATGTTCACGTCTCTTTTTGAAAAAACAGCTGATATGCGTCGTGCTGGTTGTCCTGCTCTTGATTTAGCATATGTAGCAGCAGGTCGAGTAGACGGTTTCTTCGAAATTGGTTTAAAACCTTGGGATAGTGCAGCAGGCGAACTATTGATTATTGAAGCGGGTGGCTTAGTAACTGACTTTACTGGTGGGCATAATCATGCTAAATCAGGCAATATTGTCGCTAGTAGTACACATTTATTAAAAGAAATTTTAAAAGATATTCGTCCACATTTAGGTGAAGCGTTAAATAAGTAATTTCCTGTCTCTTATACACATCTGACGCTGCCGACGAATAGAGAGGTGTAG